>PLFB01000145.1 GCA_003137135.1 Acetobacteraceae bacterium | reverse complement strand
CGTAGCGCTCATCCTTGCCGAGATAATCGCCATCCCGCCTTTGGTCCGCGTCGTCGCCGCCGGAGATGATGTGCACCGCCAGCCGGCCATCGCTGGCATGATCCAGCGTCGCCAGCGCGCGCGCCGCGACCGTCGGCGCAACGAAGCCTGGCCGGTGCGCCAGCAGCAGCCCCAGCCGCGCGGTATGCGCGGCGATAAAGCCGCCGATCAGAAATCCGTCCGGCGCATCGGCATAATAGCCGATCAGCACCCGGTCGAACCCGCCGGCCTCATGGGCCTGCGCGAACGCTTTCAGATACCCCTTGTCCAGCACGACGGACCGGTCCGCCGGATGAATTTCCGACTGCCGGCGCGGCTGAATCATGCCGATGAATTCCGGGACCATGGTGAACCTCCTTGTCAGCTTTACGGATGTCTAATATCCCTATAGATGAAATATAGAAAGACCCATGGAGATCAATTTGGACGATGTTCGGCCCTTGGCCGCCGCGCCGATCGCCGGTGATGCGCAGGCGCTCGAAACGGCGCGTGAACTGGCCGCGACCTTTGCCGCCGGCGCCAGCGCGCGGGATGCCGGGCGGATCCTGCCGCACTGGGAAGTGGCGGCGTTCTACAGCGCCGGCCTTGGCACGCTGACCGTGCCGAAAGCCTATGGCGGGCCGGGAGTCTCGGCCGTCACCCTGGCCGAGGTTTTCGCGATCATCGCGGAGGCGGACGGCTCGCTCGGCCAAATTCCGCAGAACCACACCGCCTTCCTCGAACTGCTGCGATATGCGAACGATGACGCGCAAAAGCGCAAGTTTTTCGGCCTGGCATTGCAGGGGGCGAGCTTCGGCAACGCCCTGGCCGAGCGCCACGGCAAGACCACCAAGGACATCGCCACCACCCTGATCAGAAATGGCGACGGCTTCGTCCTTAACGGCCAGAAATTCTATGCCACCGGCGCGATCTATGCCAGCTACGTCCCCATCGGCGCCGTGGACGAGGCAGGCCGCTTATTCCGTGTCGTCGTTCCGCGAAACGCGCCGGGCCTGACCGTCACGGATGACTGGAACGGCATGGGCCAGCGCACCACCGCCAGCGGCACGGTCACTCTTGAAAACGTGGCGGTTCCGGCCGACCACGTGATTCACGTGCACGCATTCGCCGCGCAGCCGAATCTCTATGGCCCCACCTCGCAAATCATCCAGGCCGCCATCGATCTCGGGCTGGCACGCGCCGCCATCGCGCAGACCATCGCCTTCGTGAAAACCCGCGCGCGGCCCTGGATCGATAGCGGCAAGGACACCGCCGCCGAGGATCCGTTCATAATATCCGCTATCGGGCATCTGCACATCGCGCTCGCCGCCGCCGAGGCGATGCTCGAGCGCGCCGGCGAGACCATCGATGAAAGCCGCCTCGCGCTCGACGAAGCCGCGCAGCAACGCGCCTCCATCGCGGTCGCCGAAGCGAAGGTGCTGACCACCGAAATCGCCATCGAAGCCGCCAACAAATTATTTGAACTCGGCGGCACGCGCGCGGCGATGGCGGATCTCAATCTCGACCGCTTCTGGCGCGACGCGCGCACCCACACCCTGCACGACCCGGTGCGCTGGAAATTCCACGCTGTCGGCAACTACCACCTGAACGGCGCCGCGCCGCCCAAGCACGCCTGGATCTGACACGCTTTTTCCTGACCTCACAAAGAAGGCTTCACATGACACGACGTTTCTCACGCCGGCTTTTCACCGCACTCGCTCTGGCCGCGGGGCTCACCATCGGCGCCGGCCCGGCGCGCGCCGATTCGGTCAGCACGCTTGGGATTTCCTACGCCTACTATGACCCCGTCAGCCTGATCCTGAAGGATCGGGGGATTCTCCAAGACACGCTCGGCCCGAATGTCAAAATCAACTGGGTGCTCAGCCAAGGCAGCAACAAGGCGCTCGAATTTTTGCGTGGCGGCAGCATCGAATTCGGACAGACCGCCGGCTCCGCGGCGCTGCTGGGACGGGCGAACGGCGCGCCCGTCCAGGTCATCGGCGTCACTACCAACGCGGAATGGACGGCCATCGTCGTACCCGCGAACTCGCCCATCACATCGCTGACGGAGCTGAAGGGCAAACGCATCGCCGCGACACCGGGAACAGACCCAGATATTTTCCTGCTCCGCACGCTCGCCACCGTCGGCCTTTCCGGCGGTGACATAACGTTGGTGCCCCTGCAGCACCCACTCGGCCGGCAGGCTCTGGCCGCCGGCCAGGTGGACGCCTGGGCCGGTCTCGACCCGTTCATGGCGGAGGCGCAGCTGATCGACCACGACAAGCTCATTTACCGCAACCCGAAGCTCATCTCCCCCGGCACGCTGCTGGTGCGCGAAGATTTCGAGGCGGCGCACCCCGACATCGTGAAAGACGTGCTGATCGCCTACAACAAGGCGCGTGATTGGGCCATCGCCAACCCGGACGGCACCGCCGCCATTCTCGCCTCTGAATCGCATCTTCCGCTCGACGTGGCGAAACTTCAGCTCAGCCGCTCGCATTTCCAGGGCGAGGCGATCACGCCCGCGGACGCCCAGGCGATCCTGGCCGCCGCCCCGGTGCTGCAGACCAGCGGCAAACTTTCGGCCGGCGCCAATCTAAACCAGGCCGGGGCGACGCTGATCAACACCAGTTTTACTACCGAACTTGGCCTGAAATGACTATGCGGGCGCGAAGAGTCCCAGGCTGGCTGGTGGGCCTCATCGTGCCGGCGGTTCTGCTGGCGGCCTGGCAGGGGGCGGCCGCATCCGGCCTCGTGCCGCCCGCCATTCTGCCCGCGCCGGGCCTGGTCATCCGGACGCTGGCGGCGATGGCGCAAAGCGGCGAGATGGCGCAGGCGCTCGCCGCGACCGGCTCGCGCATGTTGTTCGGCTTCGCGCTCGGCGCCGCCTGCGCCACGGTTCTCGGCGGTCTTTGCGGCTCCTCCGCCGCCATCCGCGCGCTACTCGACCCACTGATCCAGGCGCTGCGCAGTGTCCCTTCGCTCGCCTGGGTGCCGCTATTCATCCTTTGGCTCGGTATTTTTGAGGCCTCCAAAATCACCCTGGTCGCAGTCGGCGTGTTCTTCCCGATCTATCTCAACCTCGTCAGCGGCATCGCGAATGTGGACCGCAAGCTGCTCGAAGTCGGCCGGGTGCTCGGCTTTTCGTCCTGGCGCCGGCTGGTGCGGATTCAGCTTCCCGCGGCTCTGCCCGCCTATGTCGTGGGCCTGCGGGGCGGCCTTGGCCTCGGCTGGATGTTCGTCGCGGCGGCGGAACTTCTGGGCGCCACCAACGGTCTCGGCTTCATCCTCGATGACGGCGAGCAAACCGGCCGGCCCGAGCGCGTGCTGGCTGCCCTCCTGTTGTTCGGCCTGTGCGGCAAACTTACCGACTGGGCGCTCGCCGCCGCCGGCCGCCGGCTTGTCTCTTGGCAGGACATCGCGGCCGCCTGATGCCCTACCCTCTGCGCATTAACGGGCTGGAAAAATCCTATGGCGGCCAGCACGTCCTCGGGCCGATCGATCTGGATCTCGAAGCCGGCACCATCACGGCCATTATCGGCCGCAGCGGTTCCGGCAAAACCACGCTGCTGCGTTGCCTCGGCGGGCTCGAACAACCCACCGCCGGCCGAATCACCATCGGTGACGGCCAGGTCAGCCCCGCCGATATCGGCTACGTGTTTCAGGAGCCTCGGCTGATGCCCTGGCTGACGGTCGCGAAAAATACCGGCTTCGGCCTCGCCGGTTTCACGAAACCGGCGCGCGACCTCGCGATCGCCGAGGCCTTGGATCTGGTTGGACTGCCGGACGCGGGCGCGCTGCTGCCCAAGCAGCTCTCCGGCGGCATGGCGCAGCGTGTCGCCCTGGCCCGCGCGCTCGCGCCGCACCCCAAGCTGATCCTGCTGGACGAACCTTTCAGCGCGCTGGATCCCTTCACCCGCGAACAGATGCAGGACCATCTGCTGCATCTGCACGAGCATTACGGCGCGACGATGGTGCTGATCACCCACGACATGGACGAGGCGCTGGCGCTCGCCCTCCGCATTATCGTGCTGGACGGTCCGCCGGGGCGCATCATTGGGGATTTTTCACCTGACCTGCCGCGCCCCGCGGACCGCGTTTCGGCCGCGTTTTTCGTGTGGAAACGCCGGCTGACCGCCCTGTTCACCCGCCAATCGGCGCCACCGCCCGAAGCGGCCTTTTCCGACCAACAACCAGCCCAGGAGAATTTCCCATGACCAGCCATCTCGTAACGTTCCGTCTGACCGGGGAGGGCAGCGGCGTCGCCCAGACCATCCGCGAGGAAGGCAGCCCGCATGTCATCCACACCGATGCCCACCCCGCTTTCGGCGGCCATGAAACCGCGCCAAGCCCGCTTGCCTACGCGCTGGCGGCGCTGACATCCTGCACTCAGGTCACCTCCCAAATGGTCGCGCGGGACCTTGGCCTTACGCTCGGCAAGTTTCGCGTGGCGGTGGACGCCAAACTGGACCCGACCGTACTGGCCACCGGCGCCGAAGGCGTGAGCAATTTTACCCGCCTGACGCTGGACGTGAACATCGAAACCGACGCGCCGGAGGACAGATTCGCACAGTTCAGCCGCGAGGTGGAACGCCGCTGCCCCGTCACCCAGCTCTACCGCCGAAGCGGCGTCCACGTGACGACATCCTGGACCGCCAAGGCGCCCGCGCTGCAGGAAATAATCTAAAGCTTTATGTCAGGTCAAAGGAAAATCGGCCCAAACCCCGCGCGAAGCGAACCAGATATTTTTTGGTTACTTTTTTTCAACAAACTAACTGCTTCCTTCGCTTTCTCAGCGCGCCAGCGATATCTCCGGCTGTGATTTTCGATCAACCTAAAAATCCTGACGTGAAGCTTGCAAAACATCCCGCTCAAAAAGCGTGTGTTGCATTTCTGTTAAATCTCCTGTATCTCTACATACATGATAGTCATTTCGCATCTCGGCATTGAACCCGCTTACGCAACCTCAGGATTGTTGGTTGGTCTGCTCGTCGGCCTGACCGGTGTCGGCGGCGGTTCGCTCATGACACCGCTGCTGGTCCTGCTGTTCGGCTTTCATGCTTCCACGGCGGTCGGCACGGACCTGCTGTTCGCTTCGGTTACGAAGACCGTGGGTACGACGATCCATAACGCCGGCAAAACCGTGGACTGGCAGATCGTCAGGCGCCTGGCGACCGGCTCGATCCCGGCCACGATCCTCACGCTGATCGCGATTCATCATTTCGGGGTCGAGAGCAAGGGCGTGGCGACCGCGATTTCACTCACGCTCGGCGTGGCGCTGCTGATCAGCGCCATATCGCTGCTCGTCAAGGACAAGGTGATCGCCATCGCGACCGCGCGCAATCCGGATTTTGGTCTGCATACATCGTTCTGGCTGACGGTTCTGGTGGGCTTCGTCGTCGGCATTCTGGTGTCTTTGTCCTCCGTCGGGGCCGGCGCGCTGGGGACGATTGCGCTGTTCTTTCTTTATCCACGCATTCCCATCATCCGTGTCGTCGGTTCGGATATCGCGCATGCCGTGCCGCTGACCTTGATCGCCGGATTAGGGCATTGGTATTTGGGCTCGGTGAACTTTCATCTGCTGGAGTCTCTGCTGGTTGGCTCTATTCCTGGCATCATACTGGGCAGTTACGGTGCGCGCTATGCGCCGGACTGGCTGTTGAAACCGTCTCTCGGCGTCGTGCTCACGCTGGTGGGCCTGAAAATGCTGACGGCCTGAGTTGCAGAAGCCCGCGCGCAAAGCGTTAATTCTTGGGCTAAGCCTGGGGAAGGTCGCGCAGTTGGCGCGTCCGCTTTCCAGCGCCAGCGTAAAGGTTTGGGTGGCGTCTGGCGATCAGGATGATTTGTCAGCGCTGCCCCGAGACGATCATATCTTCGAGCATAAGCTCTTCGCCGGCCGCATCGCCTCGGTGCACGAGGTTTTTGAAGCGATCGACGCCCATCCCGGCGCGCTGGATTTTGTCCTGTTTGAAGCGGGGAACCCGGAAGCTGCGGTAAAGGCGGACAAACGCATCGCCGATGCGATCAGAGTAGCGCTCATCACGGTCATTTCCCAATCAATACGGCGCATGGTGCCGCTGGCGCATGGCCGCATCTATGTCCATGACAACAAGCCGGAACACCGCGGTTCCAAGTTTCCGGCGTTGTTTTCAAAAGTCCAGACGGTCGAAAAGCTGGTCGAAGGCGCGGCGGCGGAAGCGAAGGCGGCCGGCATCAAGATCGAATATTTATCCGCGGTCGAGAGCCTCAGCGAGATCGATTATTTGACCGGTCCTGCTGAAGCGCTTCGGGTTGAACGAGAGCAGGAAGGAAGGAAGCAGTTACTTTTTTGAAAAAAAGTAACCAAAAAACTTTTGATTCCCTAGGCGTTTGAGCGGTCATACTGTGGCCACTCAACAGCCGAGGTTAGTAAAAGTTTTTTGCGGAGGTTTTTTTCAAAAAAGCGACCGCTTGCTTTGCTAGCTCTTAGCCCGCGTACGCTTCTTCACCACCGGCGTGATTTTTGCCGCCGCCGCCTTGCGCAAGCCTGGTTTTCTGGCGGGCTTGCTGGCCGGCCGCGATGCCGTAGTTTTGAATTTCACTGACGGGCTGTCGAGTTCGTCCTTGCGGCGCGCGGCGGCGGCGCGGGCGGAATCCGCGCCATCGGCAAAACCGCGGCGGACGATGTTGCTCTCGGGCATCAGCTCCGCCAGGAACACCGCGCCGAATACCACACCATAGGAAAGTCCGTAGGCGGTTTTGTAAACACCGGTACCGAGGGACTCTTTGGCTTTCTTGGCGGCGGCGGTTGCGGATTCGCGGGAGTTGGCGGTCGCCTCGCCGATTGTCTCGGCCGCCGAGCTTAACGCGTCTCCCAGGACGGATAGCGGGTCCACATCGATTTTCTCTTTTACTTTGGTCGCCATAATCATGCCTTTCACTGCAAGTCTGATGGGGATGAAGGTTGCGCATTCGAATGACTTTGTTCTGTCATATTGCCAGAAGCGTCAACATATAAAACGCCGGAAATGCCAGGAATAACGCCGATTTTGCGTGTTGTGACATGGCAGTCACCGCCGGCGCGGGTGACTCGGGAGGCGGTCATGAGACCGGGCGCCGGCGGGCGAAGCGGACTTCGTTTTCATCGATCGCTCGGGTCATCTTCGCAATCATTTTGGGATGGCGGGCGCGCTTGATCCACAGCCAGGCCAGCCCCACCGCCATGTAGGCGATGAAAATATATGGCAGGATATTGTTCGGGTACCTGGGCGGCGGGAATAAGGTGGAGCCGGGAATGCCGACGGTGCCCAAAAACGGCAGCGCCATGAAGCCGACGGCGGCCACGGCAAAAATGACCGAGCGCGCGGTGAGCTTGCCGATGCCGCGCAGATATAGCGGGGCGGCGATCGAAATCAGTACATAGACCACAATGAATCCAAAGCTGCAGAGCGTGCCGAAATAGCCCTGCGCGTCAAACGCCGTGCAGCCGGCAAGATAACAGCCGGCGGGCAGCAAAAAAGTGATCAGGCCGGCAAATCCGACGGCGATATAGGGTGTTTTGTTGGCTTGATGCGAAGCGCCAAGCCGATCGAAAATCAGGCCGTGCCGCGCCATCGAATAGATGATGCGCGCCGTCGAACTGATCGACGCCAGCGTGCAGGAAAAAAAGCTGAGCAGAATGCCGATGTTGATCAGCACGCCCAAAACGCCAAAATCCATGGCAGAAGCCAGATGGTTCAGCGGCGCTTCGGCGGTGCCCAGATCGGCGGCGGTGCCCTTGTAACCCAGCACGACCGTGTAGGCCATGAAGATGAAGATCAGGCCGGAGATGACGACGCTCTGCATCACGGAGCGCGGTATGGTCGAGAGCGGATTCTTGGCTTCGTCGCCCAGCGCCGTCGAACTTTCAAAACCGGAGAAGCCGAACACCACCAGCACGATCCCGACCAGCACGCCGCAGGGCTTAACGCCGGTCAGCCGCCATTGCGCTGTATCGACGACAAAACCCTGATGCCGCCAGATCAGCATCCCGAGCACCAGAACGGCCGCCAGCGCCGCACCTTCGCAGGCCAGCATCAGCTTGGCCGAAAGCTGCACGTCACGGGAGGCGATCATCGCGGCGGCGATGGCAGCGGCCGCGAAAATCGCGAGTATGGACAAGTGAATCCCAATCTGACCCAGCATCTGTTCGGCGAAAATGCCGAAGCCGCATAACGTGGACATGCCCGTGAGCATATACGCGAACGACAGCGCCCAGCCGCTCATGACGCCGGCGGTCGGCCCCAGGCCCTGGACAATGTATGTGTATAACGAGCCCGACGAGGCGGAGCGCCGGGCGAACTCGTTCACATTCAGGCTGACCAGAACCAGCCCCACCATTCCGAGCAAAAACGCCAGCCAGGTCCCGTTACCGGCGGTGGCGAAAATCAGACCCAAAATCGCCGCCGGCACCGTCGAGGGCGCGATGACGGAGACCGACTGCGCCAAAACCTCCACGTAGGACAGGCAATCGCGTTTCAGGCCGGAAGCACCGGATGCCGCCCGTACGGCCTCGGCCGCGCCATGTCTGGCGCCGTCGTCAGGCATCAGCCGATCCACGCTGAGGGAGAAAGGTCCGGCCAGCGGGGCGCGCAGCCGCGCAGAAACGGGACAAATCGGCTGATGCTCGCATAATGGTTTGACAGACTCCCACACCGGCCCCTAAAAGACGCAAATTACTAACTCTATCGGAGTTGTAGTGGTAAGATTTAGAATGTCTTATTCTTTTATGTCAAATCAGTGACAAGGCAGCGCGCAAAATTCCGCTTGCTGACGCTGGATTGGCCTGGGTTAGCGCAGACAGTCTCCATGCCCATTCAAACACGCGAAGGATAGCATCCACCATGCCCGCGGCAGCCGCATTTCGGAAAGACGCCTCGCCTTCCGGCAATCGGCAAACGGGCCGCCGCCGGCGCGCCAGCGCGGGCCCATCAACCACCGCTCTAGCTGCCGCGACCAGCCGCCCGCGGCGGCGCAAAGCCCAGCTTGCCAGCTCCGTGCGGCTGGATGGCGTGATGCCCCCACCGGCGCCGGTGAAAATGTCCCATCTGCTGCTGGAAATTCTGGCCAAAACCAGGGGCGCCAAAACAATCTCGCTCGAACAGATTTTTGCTGCCATCGGCGAAACCCATGCCGGCCCATCCCTGATGCTGATGTCTCTCCCGGCGATCCTGCCAGTTTCCGGCACCTCGGATTTCGTCGGCCTGCCGGGTGCTGCCGTCGCCGGGCACATGATGATGGGCCAAAGCGAAATCAAACTGCCGGCCTTCCTGCTGGAGCGCTCGGTCTCGCGCAAATCGCTCAGCGTCATCATCCACGCCATCCTGCCGGCGTTGCAGATGCTCGAAAAAGTAACGAAACCGCGCTGGCGCTGGATCAATAATTTCGCGGTGCAGCGCCTGCTCGGCATCTTCGTGTTTATCCTGGCCCTGGCGCTGGCGTTTCCCATATTGGGCTTCACCGTGCCGCACGCCGCCGCGCTGTTCATGATCTCGCTCGGCATGGTCGAGCAGGACGGGCTGGCCGTGCTGATCGGGGTCGTGGTGGGCGTGGCGTCGCTGATTTTGATGACGGGGCTTGGGCTTTCCGCCGAAATGATCCGCTCGCGCGCCGGCGGCTGGGTGAAACGCAACCTGACCTTTCTGGCGCGCACATGGGCGGCGAAGTTTCTGGAAAAACGCTCTTTGCGGCGCGCCAATCTGCTCACCGCGCGGTGGGCTGACCTGCTGCTGCTCTGGCAGCCCGAGGCGGTACCTGCGAAAATCTCGGCAACGCCTGCAAGGCGGTGCCCCAAACCGCGCAAAAAGACGGCGAGAGCGGTTTGAAAAAAGAAAAAATCTATGAATTTCCCATCGACAGCGCCCTGACACCAGCCAAGCGCAAAATTGTCGAAAAGCACATCGCCGGCATCTCCCCGCTCTCGGACAAACCGGTATCGTATGAGTGGGACGAAGGCGAGGGCACGGTGCTGCGCGTCAAAGTCGATCCCGTGCTGTTTGAAGTTCATTTCCAACTCGAAATAGTCGAACTCTACGGCGCCGCTCCGTTATGGGCGCGGGTGCTGTTCACCAAGAAAAAGAAGGCCGAATTGCAGGAACACGTCGAGGGCATCCTGCATCAGGCAAAATTCATTCTGCCTAAGAAACTAGCAAAAAAGCCGGCGAAGGCGAAGGTGAAGAGTTAAGGAAAACAGTTACTTTTTTCGAAAAAAAGTAACCAAAAAGCCTTTGCGAGTGGGCGTGGGCACCGCGGCTGTCTTTAATCGCCCCCGCTGGCGGCGATTAAAGACCCGCCGTGCCCACGCCCACCCGCAAAAGTTTTTTGCGCGCTTTTTTTTAAAAAAGCGCTGCTTGCTTTCTTCTTTCCATCTGCTTCGCCAGGCCACGTAATTGCGCCCAGCGCCGCCCGAAGACCACCGCGGTGCCGGCGTTCGATATCAGCCCCGCCTCGCGGCCGCCCAGATTGGCGACCAGGCCGCCCGCGGCGCCGAGCACATTTGCCGCATAGACCACGCGATAATCCGCCCGCAGATGCCCGCGATGGGCCTCGCCAATCCGCGCCAGCGGGACCAGCGCGTGCAGCCCCGGCAGCAGCACGACATCCGCCGCATCCTGGCCCATCGTCGGCATGCCGGCCGTCGAGATACTGAGCTGACTCGCCTTGATGTAAGGCAGCACCTCGGGCGCCGCGCCATTGCCCACCCACACCGCCCGCGTGCCGAGCTTGGCCAGAATCTCCACCTTGCCGTCCGCGCTCAGACCGCCAAAAACCGTTGAGATGCCGGCGGCGGCGGCGATCTCTTCCGCCTTGGCCTCGGCCTCAGATGAGAGATACATGAAGCGCGCCGCCTTATGGCGCGCCTTCAGCGCCGCCAGCGCCTCGCCGGCTTCCGGCGCGCCATGGCGGTGCAAAATCACAACGCCGGCGACCTTGCCGTCAAGCCGCACCCATAGCGGTTCGGCCTCCGCGCCCTGATGGCGCTGGCTGGCCCGCCACAGCGCCGCCGGAATATCCGCATGCCCCGTAGCAGCCTGTGTTGCCACAGAAAAAGCCTGGCCATCGGCCGCGACGCAGCGAATCACGCCGGCTTCGCGGCCGTATTGCTCGATGGCCGGCACCGGCGCGGCCCGCCGCGCGCTCTCCAGCCGCAGCGCGTTGCCCCGCGCGCTCGCGGCGCCGGGATAAGCCGCGGCGGCGTAGCCCAAAACCCTCTCCGCGGGCACATCTCCCGCCGTGATCACGGCGGCCACCGACAGCCCAGGGCGCGCCACATCCGACGTGTTGTCAAAGACGTAAATGTCAGCCTCGGTCAGGCGGTCCAGCTTGGCGGGGTCGCGGAACACGATGCCGTTCGCCAGACCCCGGCCCAGCCCGAGCAGCGCGGTCAGCTGCGCGCTGAGCCGCGGCGCGGTGGCGTAATCCGGCCGGATGATGGCCTGCGAAGGACGGATCGTCCGGCTCAGCAGCAGGCTCAGCCCGGCGAGGGCGATGGCGGGCTGGGCGTTGCGGTTGGCGATTTCCTCGGCGCGCGCGGCCGAAGGCAGGCTCGGGATTGTGCCCTGCGGCAGCACGGCGGCGATTTCCCAGGCGATTGTCCGCCCGCCGGGCCGCTCCACACGAATCGTCAATTCGCCGTCGCGCACCCTCGTATTGGCATATACCAAGTCGCCTGGCCGCTTATCCTCCACATCCGCGGCGGCTGACAGCATCGCCTCGTTCACCATCGCCAGGCCGCCGGTCACCACGCCGTCCGCCGGTATCGTTTCGCCGCGCGCCACCACCACCATGTCGCCCGGCGCCAGGGTATCGGCGTCCACCGCCGTGATCCGACCGTCCTGGCCGAGACGCCGCGCCGAGAGCACCTGATGCCGGTAATCGGCGAACAGCGCCCGCTGATGTTTCGTGAGCAGTTGGAACGAGACTTTCGGCCAGAGCTGCATCAACACCGCAAAGATTGTCGCGTTGAACGGCATGCCGGTCCACAGCATGAAGCCCAGCCCCACCGAATACAGCGCCGGCAGCCCGACCTGCCAGTGCGCCAGTTGCCGCGAACCGTTGATGACGTTGGGCAGGCTGTTGAGGGTCACGCCCGCCACCGCCCAGGGCCGGATCGCCGGCACAAAAAATTCACCGGCGGCGGCCAGGCCCAGCAGACCGCTGACCAGCACCAAGCGCTTGTTGGAGGGCGGGGCGCGCGTGCCGCCCAGCAACACCGGCCAGCTCTTCTCCAGCCGCCGCACCAATTGGTCCACGCTGACAACTTCGGGATCGAAGCGGATGGCGACGCTCCCGGTTGCGACATTCGCACTTGCCGCCGCGACGCCGAACAAGCGCGACAGCTCTTCCTCCAGCCGGTAGGCGAGGCCGCGCCGCCGGCGCAACAGCCGATGGCTCAGCCGCAGACGCGGCCCGTCCTGGGACTGCAACTGCCAGGTCGTCAGCGTATCCGCGATGCGATTGACCCGGATTCTCTCGCCCAACGCCGCCCCGAGATATAGCCCGCCGGCGCCCAGCGCGGCCCCCTCATCGTCGAAAATTTTTAGCGCCCGGCTCAGCTTTTGCCAGATCCGGGAGGCCTGGTCCGAGTGCTCGTAGTGAATGCGGCCGTAATCATCGCGCCGGCGCAATTCCACCGCCGCCACCTCCGGCACGCTGAACACCTGCGCCAGAAACCGTCGCACGTCCGGTTCGCCGAACAGACTGGGGCTCCAGATCGAGACGCCGTCGCGGCCGGGGGCGATGCGGATTAGAGGCAAGTAAGGCCTGCTTTTTCTGAAGAAAAAGGCGCCCCGCCTGGGGAAGCAAAAAGACTTTTGCTCCTGGGGGCTTTGGNNCCACCAAAGCCCCCAGGAGCAAAAGTTTCTTGGTTCTTTTTTTCAAAAAAGAACTCCTTTCTTCATGCCTGAAAGGTCAGCTGCGCCGGCCGAAGATCCGCCTCGCGCTCCTGTTCCGCCCTGACCCTGACGACCTTGCGCAGCGGCAGCAGTCCGTTCCCCAGCGCCAGCAGCCCGCCGACCTGGTTGAACATCATCGAGTGCATGACGCCGAATCCGGCGAAGAAGGCGCCGCCGATGCAGATCAGGTTCGGCCCCAGGATCAGACCCCAGCTGCGGTTGATGTTGCGGTGCAGGTCGCGCGAAACGTCCTGGAGTTGCAACAATTTGGCCAGGCTCTCCTCCATGAACACCACCTGCGCGGTGTCGGTCGCGATACTGGAGGCGCCGCGCAGTGAGACCGAGACGTTCGCGGTTTTAAGGGCCAGGGAATCATTCACCCCGTCGCCGATGAAACAAACCGTTCGGCCTTCCTTCTGCAGCAGTTCGACATATTTGGCTTTGTCCTGCGGCAGCACCTCGGCGAAGTAGCGGTCCATGCCGAGTTTTTCCGCCAGCGCCCGCGTCGGCCGTTCGTGGTCGCCCGAAATAATAGCCAAATGCTTGGCACCCCGGGCCCGCAGGCCCGCAATCACGTCTTCCACCTCCGGCCGGTTCGCCGCCCGCATCTCCAGCGCGCCGCCGAGCGCGTCATCGACGCCCACCATGATGAGGGAATGGCCTTCCAGGTGGGTGCGCTCCATCTCACGCTCCAGCACCTCCGGCAGGCGGATGCCTTCGTGCTTCATGAAGCGCGCGCTGCCGACCCGCACGGTGTGGCCTTCCACGTGCACGGTGATACCGTAACCGACATGATATTTGGAATCATCGGTCGGCGGCAGCGGCAAGCCGAGGCCATGAAACCGGTCCAGAATCGCCTTGGCGATCGGGTGGCTGAACTTGTTTTCGGCTGCCGCCGCCCATTGCAGAATCTGGGTTTCGGAATGGGCGCCGAAGGTGAGCACGCGGCCCACTTCCGGGCGCTCGCGCGTCAGCGTGCCGGTTTTGTCGAACAGGTAGGTATCGACTTTGTGCATCGTCTCCAGCGCGCGGCCGTCCTTCACCAGAATGCCGTATTGCGCGCACAGCGTGAGCGAGGAGAGCATCGCAATGGGTGCAGCCATCCGGATGCCGGTGCCGAGATCGCAGTTGACGATTGCGACCGCGCCATTGCTGCCCACCGTCGCGACCCCCAGCGCGCCCAGCGCCAGCGTCGGCAGCACCGCCATGTCCGCCAGCTTCTCGCCGCGCGATTGTGAATGCAGTTTGTAGCCGGCGGTGTCGTTGAGAATCCGCGCCAGCTTCGCCGCGGTGGTCTCCTCCCCGGCGCTGGTCACCGCCACCCTGATCTTGCCCGCCAGCAGCGTCGTCGCCGCGAACACCTTATCGCCCTTGATCTTCTCGGCGGGTGCTGATTCGCCGGTCAGCGTATGCTGGTCGATCATCGCCATCCCATCGGCGACCTCGCCATCCACCGGCACCGTCTCGCCAGTGTGAATCACAATGATGTCGCCCACCTTCAGCTTCTCCAGCGGCGTCTCGATCTCCTTGCCATCGACCTCCAGCCAGACGAAGCGCGGCTGCTTGCCGAACACGTTCAACAGCATTTTTTTCGAATTATCTTCGGTCTGCTTCACCAGCTTGCGCGCAGCGCTCAGGCTCCAGGCCAGCACGCTGCCGGCAAAAATCTGGCCAGTGGCCAAGCATACCAGCACCACGATGGCATCCAGCACGTCAACTCCGAGCCGCTTTTCCTTGAACAACAGGTCATAGGCGTTCTTGAAACTGGGGATCGTTGTATAAGCAAACGCTACGGCGCTGACTTGCGCCAGAGACGGCACCAGAAACCGCCCAGTCGCCGCCAGCAGGAAGGATGCGGTGGCGATCGGTAAATCAAGGTCGAGCTCGGCGATCGCCATCTGCGCCGCCTGCTCGGCCGCCTGCTGCACCACCTCCTCCAGAATGTCGATCAGTTGGTGTTTGAGAATCTGTTTTGGATTGAAGCAGATCAGCACGCTGGCGGTGAGTTCGTTGGTGGCGTAGCGGTCCACCCCGGTGGCGTTCATGAGCTCGCGCTGGATGGTCTCAAAAACCTCGCGCCGGCGCAGCAGGATCGGGTTGCGCAGCCGCAGCCGCCCGTCGATCTCGTGTTTGACGGCCCAGCTCGAAAGCCGGGTGCCATGGCGGAACAGGCGCACCACCTTGTCATCCGCCGGGATCAGATGCCGCGGCAAGACAAGCGTTTTGGCCGGCGGCCTCCCGTCGCGCAACGCGCGCGCGATTTTGCGGACGATTTCGCGCCGCAGCGGCGCCTCGGCCTCGAAGCGGATTTCCGCGCGTTGTCGGACGGGATCAATTTCGACTTGGCGCACCTCGGGCGCGGCAAAGGCGCGCTCGAAAAATTCCCGTGCCTTGGCGGTCCGCGCATCAGCGAATAACGCCGCGCTGCGCAGCAGAACACGCCCCTCACCCGGAAATGAGATATCGACATCCGGCGTCGCCGCGGCCGGCTGCCGCCGGCGCCCCGCTTCCGCCGGCCTGTCGGAAACGGATTCGGTCTTGACTCGAAAGCCTTGCGCGCTGGTCATAGTCTAGGTCTCGCCAAAAATGCAGGGCGGCCAGAATATATCCACGGGCGTGCAGCTGCGCGGCCAGTCCGAAAGCCTCTTCATCGTTGCGCCCTGGACCTGCGGGCCAGCCGCCTCCTCGCGTTTCGCTCGGCCTGAAGATCCTCCAGCGCTTCTTGCCTTTCAATCGCCCGGCGCGCCGCCCCGGCATAGGCCTGGCCCAGCACCGCCTGTCCGGCCCTGAGCAGCGGCGTCAGGTTGCGCCGAAGTTTTTTCCATGGGCTTACGGACGGGTCGGCATCCTCCGCAATAATCTCGTAGTCGCCCACGCCGCCATTGATGTCGTGTGTGGTCATGGATGAGTCAAATGATTCGGCAGCAAAGAGGCCGGGTGGGAGAGAGGTTCCAAATCATTGTGAAGCTTTGATGACTCTCAATGCAAAGTCAAGTCCGCCTATAGGGAAACAGTTGGCTCGTGAGGAGGGCAAGATGCCCTTCGATGTCATCTTCCAAATTCGGCTCTGAGCACCGGCGCCAGATCGGTTCTTTCCCAGGAGAAAGTTCACAATTCCTCGTCCGGAGTGCGGCCGAAATGGGATATTCACCGGGCCAGAGGACTTCATCGCGAGCTCGGCGGCACAGAACGCCCCTGCAAACCCTCCACCAATGACCGCAACGACAGGAGAGGAAGGATGCATGGCCGTCACAAAAATTACGCCTATAACAAAAGTGGACTGGTATTTTTTACTCGTCCCCCACCGTCTCGCCAATGGTGAGGCCGGGCTTGGTTCAGACTGGCTGAATGATGGTGATGCACGCTTTCGCATCGGCTTGCTATGTCAGTGTGGCTGGGTCAGCTCCAGGCGTGCAGCGGCGGGCTGGCGCCGTTTAGAAAGTAATTTCCCAGAATGGCGTATTTCCAGCGCACCGGGTCGTGCAGCGTATGCGTGCGCGCGTTGCGCCAATGCCGGTCCAATCGGTGCACGGCGAGCGTAGAACGCGTGCCGGCCAATTCAAACAATTTGTTAGTCACGGCGATCGCCAGGTTCGTACTCAGCACTTTCGCCGCTGCCACCGCGATTTGCGCCTAAGCCACGCTCGCCTTATCCGCTGCTGCCACCGCCGTGTCGATCGCCATCCCCGCTTTGTGCAGATCGACGATTGCCAGACTCATCTGGTCAAGCAGGCATGGTTCAATTCGGCTGGGTGTTTCGATCACGAGGCTCATGCCGATCTTCTAGCACGGAAAGACAGCGGCTAAACATAGTATTTTCTCGATTTTCAGGTTGTTTTTGCCGATATTTCGGCCGATCTGCGTTTTGCCAATATGCCGTTGATATAAAATAGGTTTTTGGCTTGCCTGTTGCTTTTTTGCCGATTGGCTGAGGGGAGCGAGCTGTCTCCGCAACTATCGGCTAGGGCTCGACAAGTCCGCTGGCGAGGGAGAGTTTGGCGATAAGCTTGTTTCCCACAAGGGATCAGTTCCGGAAGACGCAGATCGCGACGTATGACGAACTGGTTTTCGTTGCCGACGAGGGTTGTATTATTCCCTTTTCTTGAAGACAGAATATCGTATTTTCTTTGGGACTACGCGAATAGGCAGGAGATCGGCGCTGCCCAGAGGCGATCGCCGAATGGCACGGCCCGATTGTGGTCAAAAAGCACCAAGCCCATCTCGAATTTATCGCCTGTGGCTTCCTTCAAGCGTTTTAGGCCGCGGAAGTCGGCGGCGTTCACGGATGCCGCCGCCTTTACTTCAACGCCGATTATCCGGCCCCGGCGATCTTCGATCACCACATCCACCTCATTCTGATCCTTGTCCCGGTACTGGCTGAAACTCAGGCGTTCACCACTCCATCCCGCCAGTTTCATCAATTCGGAAACGACAAAGCTTTCCAGGATGGGCCCAAAAATTCGCCGGTCTTGTGCGACCCCCTCCGGGGTCACTCCGCGCAGCGCCCCGAGTAAGCCGGAATCCAGGAAATGCAGTTTTGGCGTTTTTGTCAGACGTTTCAGCGCATTGCTGTGCCAGGGCGGCAGCGTCTGGATCAGGTAAAGTTGCTCGAAAATCGCTGTGTAGCGCTGGGTGGTGACATGGTTAAGTCCGATCGCAGCGCCGATGCCGGTGTGGTTGATAAGCTGCCCCGAATGCTCGGCCAGGACCCGAAGCAGACGGGGCATGCGATCAAGCTGATCAACAGCGCCAATGTCGCGCACGTCGCGTTGAACGACGGCGTCGATATAGTCCAGATACCAATCCTGCCGGCGCCCCCAGCTTTTGCGCGTGAGCGCCTCGGGATAGCCGCCGGAAAGTACCGCTTCCACCAGCCCGGAGCCGATGATCGACCTGGATGACGTGGGCGGCTGACCCGCAAAGCCGCGGACGAAAAAATCCGGCGGACCGGCGGCGGTGATTTCCGCCTGGGCCAGCGGTAGCAGCCGGACCGATTCCATGCGGCCCGCCAGCGAGTCAGCCACGCGAGGCAAAGTCATCAAATTGGCGGAACCGGTTAGCAGGAAGCGGCCGGGCCTGGCATCGACGTCGACACTTTCCTTTATCGCCAACAGCAATTCGGGCGCGCGCTGAATCTCATCGATGACGGCGGTATCGAGATTGCGCACGAAACCCGTCGGATCGGCTTTTGCAGCCGCTAGGGTGGTCGCGTTGTCCAGCGTGACATAGGCACGCCCCTCGTCGGCGAGGGATCGCGCGAGCGTGGTTTTTCCGGCTTGACGAGGGCCGGTGAGCAAGACAACGCGCGTATCCGTGAGCGCTTCTTGGACCCTCGCGGCGGCAAATCTGGGGTACACAGGCTACTCCGGCTGATTGGAACTTCAACACCGTCCAATTGAAAGACAAGGTACGTCTATCTGAAAGTCTCCCCCCCGGCCAAGTGAAATCGGGAGTACCTTTCAAACCGGGTCATCTCAAAGATCGACTTTCATCGCGCGAACGCGCCGGCTTGCCCCAACGGTTTATTCGTCGAACGTGAGGTTCGACTTGCAGAGCCAGGCCCTCAACTCCTCCCGGACCTCCGGAGCCGCTTTTTCGATGCTGCTTAAAACGATCATCGAAATTCGCTCCTGCTGCTTGCGCAGATGATTGTTCAGGAGCCGCTCACGCGTGATGTAACCGGCATTCACGCCCGGCAGGGAATGATTCATCAGCAGGTGGATATCGATCTCGGACAATCCCGCGGCCTGAGCCAGCGTCCGGTACGACTGCCGCAGATCATTGCCCCATTTCGGCAAAACCTTCCTGTTTTCCCAATATTCGATGAGGTGGCCGTCATTGCTGCGGGCGGGGAAAAGCCAGAATTCAGCCTCCTCCTCAAACAGGGCGCGGCCCGCCCGCATCGCGCGGATGATGGAACGCATCATCGCCCGGGATAGCGGAATATCAAATGCTTTCTTGGCGCCACCCTTTGGCGTCGGGAAATGAAGAATGCGCTGGCGAAAGTCGATATGCTCCATCCGTACGCGCCGCAGTGCATCCGGACGCGAGCCGCTGAGCAACGAGAACAAATGGAACTCGCGCCGAATGGGGTTCGCTACTTTCAGCAAAGCCGCGAGCCAGGCCGGCAGGTCAGCCGGGCCCAAGCCCGTCTCCCGGCGGACCTCGCGGTTCCAGTCGATGGCGATGGTTGGGTTCCGCGCTGGAAGATTCATATTGCTCTTCAGAGCGTGGTTATAGATCGCCCGGAACGTCCGCATCGCGTTGTTCGCCATGTAGGGGCCATTCTGTTCGGTGATTTCATCATGCCGGTCCGCCACCAGCTTTGGGTTTCGCCCGAGTTTCCCCAACGGAACATCGAGCCACGCCTCAAACAGCCGTTCGACATGGTCCTTGTAGCCCTGAATTGTCTTATCGTGCCTTCCCTTTCGCTTCAGGTGCGCGTCATGGTAGCGGCCCCACGCTTCACGAAGCGTCACCTCATCCGAGCGTGTGGTCGCCGCCTCGCCGGGCCGGATGCCCTTGGCGATGGAGGCCAAGGCCTCTTTGGCTCTAACCCGGGCGTCTCTGGTGGTGATCTCCCCGCACTCGCCAAGCTTCAGTCGCGAGGAGAACTGACGTTTCCCGTCGCGCCAGAATTCACCCTGCGCCATGAACGTCTTGGTCCGCTTGCCGATCAGGATGAGAAAACCGCGCAATTCCGTGTCGCGGACAAAGTATTGCCCCTCGGTCGCCAACGGCAGCTTTTCGACCGATTTGTCGGTCAGAAGTAGTCTTTGATCCGGCATTTTGGCGCTTCTGATTAAAAGTTAAAAGGTCGTTTCGGAAGATTTTAGACGGGGTTAATACGGGGTTTGACTCAGCGAAAGTCAAAAGGCTCTTCTACGCCGAAATACGACATAGCACGAATTTAGTATGTTTTTCAATGGATTAAAGCGAAAAAATTCAGCCGTTTCGCATTCCAGAAAATTCTAGCGAAACGCCGTTTTTCGAATTCGTAATCAGTAGGTCCCCGGTTCAATCCCGGGTGTCGGCACCAGGTTTTTCAAGGGGTTATGACCTCCCCCGTACCAGCGCGCCTGCGCATGAGGACGATGTCCTTCAGGCTCAGCACTGGTACGCCATCGGCATACATGATCATTTCGATCACGACAGTGCCGCGGTCGGCCCGCTTGCGCGAAGGCCGGGTCTCCAGAAATTTGATTTGCACCTGGCAGGCCTGATCCGCGCGCAAGGGCGCCAGGAAGCGCACCTCGTCCAGGCCAATCGACGCGATGACGCCCGCGCCATACGCGAAATCGTGCAGAAGACGCATCCGGATGGCCAGCATATGCACGCCCGAGGCGGTCAGCGAGCCGAACTGGCTCGCCGCGGCGGCCGCGGGATCGACATGGATCGGCAGCGGGTCATAGCGGCTTGCAAACTCCACCATCTCATCCGTGGTCACGCGGTAGCTGGTGGATGTTTCCGTCGCGCCGACGACGATGTCGTCCCAGGTGAAGTCGCTCTCATGCGCAGCGGCGATGACCGGCGTGGTCATTTCACGGCGGCCCGATTTTGCGCCTCGAGCCAGGGGCAGAGACCGGGGTTCAGCTGGTAATTCCCCGCGATCACCTGGACCGGCTGGCGGATGCCGCGGCGGCCGCAATCCAGTCGCATGTCGCGCAGGCGCGCCTGTGTCTCGGCCGGCATGAACGGTCGGTCATGGCCCCACAGGCTGGGGCCATCAGTCGTCTCGTGCGGCCGCCAGCTCGCCGGGTCGATGCTCCGGCCGCCCCAGCCATATTCGACGAAACACCCAGACGGCGTGTGGACGTAAAACGATGTCATGAAATCATTGGTGTGGCGCCCCAGCGTGTAGGCGATGCGCCCCGTCTCCAGCTGCGCCAGGTCGTAGCCCTGGCCGACATCGTCGAGGCTGCATGGTTCGATCATGAAATGATGAAAGCCGCGCTTGCCCGAACCAACCATCGCCAGGCTGTGATGGCGCTGGTTCACGTGAAAGAAATACAGGCCGTAAGGCTGCAGGCCGTAATCGCTCACCCCGAAGCCAAGAACGTCGCGATAGAATGGCAGCAGGATTTCGACATTCTCCACATTCATCACCACGTGCCCCATGCCGAGCGCGCCGGTGCGAAAACCCGAAATGGGGCGGCCGGGGATGAAGGGTTCGGTGGTGAGGTGCGGGCTGACGACGACTTCGAGGCAGTGTCCCGCCGGGTCCTGGAAACAGATCAGATCGTCCACCTCGCGCTTATCCGCCAGCGCGCGACTGCCGCGCCGCACGGTGAAGCCGGCCGCTTCGACGCGCGCTGCAACGCGCGCCAGCGCGTCGGCGCTGGCGGCTTCGAAGCCGAAATAGCCAAGGCCGTCGCCCTCGCTGCCATCGATGATCAGGCGCTGCACCCGGTCATCCATGCGAAAGCGGCTCAAGCCCGCCGATTTTTCCACAAGCTGCAGGCCGAGCAGGCGGGTGGCGAGATCGGACCAGTCGTCCTGCTTGTCCGAATGCAGGCCCAGATACGCCAGCGAAATGATGTCCATGGCTGATCGTCCCTCAATGCCGCGTGATGACTGGCCGGTCAGGCTTCGTCCGCGATGGTGTTGCGCAGGCAGCCGACGCCGGAAATCTCTACTTCGACCACATCGCCCGGCTTCATCCAAAGTGGCGGATTGCGCCGCGCACCGACGCCGCCCGGCGTGCCGGTCACCAGCACGTCGCCGGGCAGCAAGGGCAGAATGGTGGAGCAATAGGCGATGAGGGCCGTGATGGTGGTGATCATCCGATCGGTGGTGGTGTGCTGCACCGCTTGGCCGTTGAGGCGCGTTTGCAGCGTGAGCGCGGTGGGGTCGGCGATTTCGTCGGCCGTGACCAGCCAAGGCCCAAAGCCGCCAGTGCCGGCAAAGGTTTTGCCTGGCAGGAACTGGCTGGTGTGGCGCTGCCAGTCGCGCACCGAGCCGTCATTGTAGCAGGCGTAGCCGGCGATGTGGGAAAGCGCGGCGGTTTCAGGGATATGGCGGCCGGCGGTGCCGATGATCACCGCCAGTTCGCCCTCGTAATCAAAATCATGCGAGATCTGCGGGCGGATCAGCGGGTCGCCATGCGCCACCTGGCTGCCGGGAAAACGCGCGAAGAGCATCGGCTTTTCCGTGACCGTGCGGCCGGTTTCCTGCACATGGTCGTGGTAGTTCAGCCCGACGCAGATGATCTTGTCGGGGTCGGGAATCACCGGCAGCTGCCGCACCGCGGGCAGTGCGTAATCAGCCGGCGCGGCGCGGCTTGCCGCATCCAGCGTGGCGATGCCGCCGGCGGCGAGAAAGGTGCGCAAGCTGGGCAGCCGCGTGCGGCGGCCGAGATCGACGACGCCCGCTTCATTCAAAAATCCGAAGGATGGTCCGGTCTCGGCGACAAACGAGATCAGCTTCATGTTAGCAGGCTCCGAGGGAAGAGGATGGTGCGATGGCGGCGAGCAGGTTTTCCAGTTCGCCATGGTCGCGCGCGGCGCCCAGCACGTAGCGGTCGGGGCGGATCATGGCGGCCTCAGCGCCGAGCTCGTCGAGCCATGGCTGCACGGCGGCATCGCGAATGACGGTGAGATGGCCGGCCGGCGGCACCGGCAGGCCGGGACGTGCGAACAGCGCAAAGCCATAGCCGGCCGCGTCATCCGCGCGCAGGCCGGTGGCGAGCGTGGGCTGCGGGGCGATGCGGTGCGCGGGCGCCGTCCAGCCGGCCGCCAGCCCGGGGCCCAGGCTGGGCGCGATGGTGGCCAGCCGCAGCCCGCCCTGCGGCGCCGGCGCGGCACTGGCAAGGCTTTCCAGCGCGCAGGTGTTGATGACCTCACCAAGGCGGACGGCCTGGGCGATATAGGCCGTCACATGCGGAATGCGCTCGGCGCCGTAGCTGTCCAGCAGCGCCGCGCTCGACTGACCCCGCACCACACGGATGAGTTTCCAGCCGAGATTCGCCGCATCGCGGATGCCGGCGCAAAGACCCTGTCCCATGAAAGGCGGCGTCAGATGCGCGGCGTCGCCGGCGATGAGGAGCCGGCCTTGCCGCCACTGGCGATTGATCACCGCGCGAAACGTGTAATTGGCCACCCGTTCCAGCACCGCATCGGCCGGGTTGATCCATCGCGCCAGCCGCGCCCAGACGGCGTCTGGTGCGGCCATCGCCTCAGGATTTTCTTCGGGCAGCAGGGCAAATTCCCAGCGCCGCCTTTGGCCCGTGCCGCGGACATAGGTCGCGGGACGCTCGGGTTCGCAATACTGCACGGAATGATCGCCCAGTTCCGGCATGTCACGTTGCAGGCAGACATCGACGACCAGCCAGTTCTGATTGAAGTTCAAATCGTTCCAGTCGGTGCCGATCATCTCGCGGATGCTGGAGCGGGCGCCATCGGCGCCCACCAGGTAGCTGCAGCGCAGACTCTCGAGCTCACCGGTGGTGAGGTTGCGCATGCGCACGGTGACACCTTCATCGTCCTGTGTTGCATCCAGAAACTCGCGGCATGACCGCACCGCCACGTTGGGAAAACGCGAGATGCCGTCTCGCAAAATTCCCTCCAGCTCGGGCTGGTGGAAGCGGTAGCTGCGGTGCCAGCCCTGCGGCCCGATTTCCATCGGCCGCGACCAGTCCACCAGCAGCCGGCCCTCGCGGTCCTTGAACAACATGCCGGGGGAGACATGCGTGCTGAGCGCGATTTTGTCGGCCAGCCCGATGGTCTGAAAGACGCGCATCACCTCGTCATCGAACTGCACGGCGCGCGGCAGGTCATAGGGTGCGGCCTGGCGCTCGATCACCACCGTCGAGATGCCGGTGAGCCCGAGCAGGCTGGCCAAGGTCGCGCCGGTCGGTCCATATCCGATGATGCAAACCTCGACCGAATTCGCCGCTGGCTCCGACACGCGCACCGCTCTCCGCCTTCCAGTCTTGACGATTATAATACTTTCTTTTATCATTATACGATAATTTTACGCCTTTCCAAGTGACGAGACGGAGGGTTTTTCGATGATTTTATCAATATGAGTGACGACGCCGAGCCGCGTCATGGGCACACGGTGGCGCGTGCGCTCGCCGTGCTCGATCTGTTCGACGGGGACCACGCCATCTGGTCCGCGGAGGATATCTGCGCCGCGTTGCGCTGCCCGTTGCCGACCGGGTACCGCTATCTGCGTGAACTGGTGAGCGCGGGGCTTGTACGCCGGGTGTCCGGCGGTTTCGCGCTCGGCGCCCGGATCATTCTGCTGGACTACGTCATGCGGCAGGGCGACCAGCTGCTGAAAGCCGCCATTCCGGTGCTGCGGGCGCTGGCCCGGCAGACCGGGTGCGACTGCGTGCTCTCGACGGTCTATGGCGACCAGATTGTGGATGTGCACCGCGAAGCCGGCGCGGCGCCGCTCAACCTCGCCTATGGCCGCGGGCGTCCGCGCCCGTTATTTCGGGGCGCGGCGCCGAAGATGATCCTGGCGGCGCAGCCGCTCGGCTGGGTTCACAAGCTCTACGACGCGCACGCCGGTGAGGCGGAAGCCGCGCAAATGGGGGCTGACTGGCGGAGCTTCCGCGCCACCCTTGCTGCGCTGCGCAAACGTGGATGCTACGTTTCGCGCGGCGAGGTTGAGGCGGACATCTCCGCCGTCGCCGTCGCCATCGCGCCGGCCGGCCATGACGCCGCTTCAGCCATCGCGCTCGTTACGAATACGGAGCGGTTTGAGATTTTGAATGAGGCACTGATGATTGCCCTGCTGCAGCAGGCGGCGCAACAGATCGAACTGCTGCAGTGCGATCCCGATCAGCGCGCCCTGGCAAGGCCCGCGCGTTGATTTCATTTCATGGGCGGATTGAAAGCCGGCCCGCGTTCTCTCCCCGGTACAGACGCTGGATGGCGCCGGGCGCGTGATGAAGCCCGTCCAATACCTCGTCTTGCGCGACGAGCTTGCCGGCCTTGTGCAAATCCTGAAGTTCCTGCAATGCTTTTGCAAACAGCGCGGCGTGGTCAAAGGCGACGAAACCTTGCCAGGTGAGGCGTTTGACGAGCATGTCGCGCTCGCGGCGCGGCCCGGTGGGAGGGGGAAGCCAGCTGGCGACGGCGGCCGTGCCGCACTGAATGATCCTGGCGCCAACATTGAGATAGGGAAATACCGAGTCCGCGAGGTGGCCGGCCGTGTTGTCGAAAAAAATATCGATTCCGGCGGGGCAGGCGGCGGCGATCTGCGTGGCGATCGGGGTTTCCTCCGCGCGATAGTCGATCGCGTGGTCATAGCCGAACCGGGCGACCGCCAAGCGGATTTTTTCGGCGCCGCCCGCTATGCCGACCGCGCGCAGGCCATGCGCCTTCGCCAGCTGTCCTACCGCGCTGCCAACACCACCACCGGCGGTGGTCACCAGTACCGTCTGCGCCGCCACCGGCCGCGCGAGATGCAGAAACCCAACCCATGCCGTGAGACCGTTGAGGCCAAAGATGCTGAGCCATGATTCTGGCGGCGCGATTGACGTATCGATGCGCCACAATACGTCTGATTCGGGTACGGCGGCGAAACGCTGCCAGCCGAACCAGCCGAAAACCTTTGTGCCCACTTGCCATTTTTCAGAATTGGAGGAGATGATCTCGCCCACGCTATGGGCGCGCATGACGGCGCCGTCTGGCACGGTCATGTAGTTGGCCTCCGCGCTCAACCAGCCGCGCATGGCAGGATCCACCGCGCAGAGCATGACACGCACCAGCACGCCACCAGGAGGACAAATCGGCATCGTTGCCTCCACCAGCTCGAAGTTTTCCGGACCCGGAATGCCGGCGGCGCGGCTCGTGACACGCACCATAAGCTGACGGTCACCCTGATGCGGCTCAGACATTTTTTTAATTCCCGTTTTATGATGCTGAATTGTAAGAATGCCGCGCGTCTTTGTCCAGTCTTAATGGCCCGATGACGCACGCATCGCGTTGACGAATTTCGCTGCGCATGGCAAGATTATTCGAAACGAGGATGAGAAAATGTCCGCATCAACTAAGCCACTTTCGACAAAACCGGCGCGCTTCATGTCCAAGCTGGAACTGCGTGGGACGCAGCTTGCTGGATGGACGCCGACGACAACGTCTCCGCCGCTGGCGGGAGGAATTCTGTTTGACGAGAATGTGGAAATCGCTCTGCCGGATGGCACGGTTCTGAAGGGCGATTTGTTTCGGCCGGCCGGGGCCGGCCGCGTGCCGGTGCTGATTTCATGGGCCGTGTACATCAAGGATACCGAGCGCATGGGTGCGATCTTCATCGATGAATCGGGCATCTGCGACTACGTGATCAAGCAGGGTTACGCAGAGCTGCGCGTGCAGCCGCGCGGCACCGGGGCATCCGGCGGCGTGGCGGGCGATGAGATGTTTGGCCCGCAGGAAGTGCAGGATTGTCACGATGTGATCGAATGGGCCGCCGGGCAGGACTGGTGCAGCGGCGATGTCGGGATGATCGGGATGTCCGCCTTCGCGGTGGCGCAGCTGGTGGTGGCGGCGACGAAGCCTCCACATCTAAAGGCCATCTTTCCTTATAAGGGCTTTACCGATATCTATCGCCACGGCTTCTATAAGGGCGGCACACCCTATACCGGCGCGATGGAGCTATTCGCGCTGGCCGAGAAGATGGTGCCGCCAAAAATTCCGGCCTGGGCGCGGCATCTGGCGAGCCATATTCTGAACCACAAGCGATTTGCGCGGCATATGAGCGATGCCGCGGGAACAGTGGTTGCCATCCGCAAAATGCTGAAGAAGATCAAGCCGCCTGAAGCGGCCGTGCGGGTCTATGTCCGGCGCATGTTCGATAACGGGTTCGATGATGGCGCGTATTACCGCGGCTCGTCGCCTTCCGCCGTCATCGATGATATCGAAGTGCCGGTGTGCATCGGCACGGATTACGGCGCGCAAGGTTTTCATTTCTTCGGCGCGTTCGAGCTTTGGCACCGCCTGAAGGGTCCAAAGAAGATGTTCATCGGGCCGCCGGAATATGAGTTTCCTTGGTCGAATTATCTGCAGGAATGCCTGGCCTGGTATGATTGGACCCTGAAAGGTGTCGATAACGGCTATGCCGCGCTGCCGCCGATTCGCTATTGGCTGCGGGGTGCGGAAAGGTGGGAACACGCGCAGGACTGGCCGCTGCCGGAAGCGAAAACTTTAACGCTCTACCTGCAGCGTGGCGATGAAAGCGATCTGCTGCCGCAAAAACTCGGCCCCGAAGCGCCGCTGCAACCAGGCAGCCATAGTCTGATCGCGATTCCGTCCGGCGGGTATTACGTCGCGGAGCTTGACAAATACGAAGCTCAGCTCTTGCGTTTTCAAACACCCGCCTATGACCGCGAGGTTTCGGTGATCGGACCGGTCAAGCTGCGGCTGATGTTGAGCGCATCCGCGATTGATACTTATGTCGTGGCCAGGCTGAGCGACGTCGCGCCCGATGGCAAACGCACCAAGCTGGCATGGGGATGGCTGCTGGCCTCGCATCGCACCATCGACGCGGCGCGGTCGAACCCCACCGAAATTGTGCATGATCATCGGTCAAGTGCGGCGAAGCAACTGACGCCGGGCGAGCCGACGGAGCTTCTGTTCAGCCTCACGCCGGTTGCGAACATGTTCAAGCCAGGGCACGTAATGGAATTGGAAATCGCGGCGCGGCCGGAATTGCTGCTCAGCGAAAAAGGCGAAGGTTTCGATATGTTTTCGTGGGAGGCGGTGCCTTACCGGTGCCGGAATACGATCCATACCGGCGGGGCGGCGGGGTCTTATTTGGAAGTGATGGTTGTTTGAGATCTTATCGCTTTTTTGAAGAAAGAAGTAAGAAAGCAGTTACTTTTTTTGAAAAAAAAGTAACCAAAAAAACCTTTATTCCCCCTGGCGTTTGTGCGGCCACAGTTTGGCCGCTCAAAAGCCGGGGGTAATCAAAAATTTTTGCGGAGCTTTTTTTTAATAAAGCGACCGCTTGCTTTTTCTACTAAGCCCGCGCCAGATCCGCCGCAAACTCGGTACGCCAAGCATTCAGCTGCGAAAGCGGCCAGACGCGCGGGCGCTGCGGCATTTGCTCATGCCAAGGGCGTGGTTCGAAATAATCCTGGCCGGGCACGAAAATATCCATATCGGCGTAAAGCTCCACCAGGAATCCCTCGTGGTCATAGTGGTAGGACGCATAATTATGGCCCGCGGTGTGGCGGGACGGACCCCAGAGGATGGGCAGTTCGGCGCGGGCGAGCGCGTCGGAGGCCTGATACTGGTGGGCGGAACCGCGCATTTCGAACGCGATATGGTGCATCTTTGTGACCGGCGCCGCGATGATGTTGAGGACGTGGTGATCATAGTTGCAGGTCAGGAACGTCGCGACATCCTCGAACCAGTCGGTCGCGTGAAAACCAAGAACATCCGTGAAGAATTTGACGAGCTTGGCGCCTTCCGGGCTCATCAGCGCGATATGGCCGAGCCTGTTGGGAACAATGCCGGTACGGGCGAAACCGGGGGCCGGCATCGCCATTTCGGCGTAGAACTGCAGTCTGTGGCCAGCAATTTCGGGAATTTCGACCAAGGCTGGAATACCCGGACGCGCATCTGTGAGGCGCGTGTGCCGTATGCCGTGCTCGGTAAGGCGGCTCTCGAAGGCTTTCAGTTCAACGCCGGGGCTCAGCTGAAACCCCGTCACGCCAAGGCTGGGCGCCGCCGCGGATTTCAGGGCAATATTGTGATGATCAAGGCCCAGGCTGAGGAAATGGGTGCCATCACCACCGGTCTCCACCACCGTGGCGCCCATGATGTCCGTGTAATAGCCGAGTTCCCGCTGCAGATTTGCGGCATTGAATTCGGCATAGCCGAGTTTGTGAACCAGTTTCATGTCGTCTCCTGATGGATGAGTGCTGTGTCGCGGCCTGGCGCGGCGTTCAGACCGGTGACGTGGGTATGCCATTGATCGAGCAGCCAAGACGGCGTTCCCGTGCCGAATACGAAACGATCAGGCCGAACCAGCACGGCCGGCGCGTCCCGTTCCACCAGCCAGGCGCGCAAAGCCGGCGCGAAGTTGAGCGCCGTGCTGGAGTTGAGCGGAATCTTGCGTATTGAAGCCGGGACATGCGGCGGCAGCGCGGCGCCAATCAGCCACCACCCGGAGCCAAAAACATCATCCATGCCTGCGCCACCAACAAAACTTTGCGGGAACAGACCGCCGGCATCTGCGCTCGCCGTGAAACAGCCGCCATGGAGGTCGGGCCAAGCCATGCTGACCGGCTGAACGCCGGCGGCGCGTTGGGCCAGCATGCCGGCATCGCGCGCGGCGGCCGCCTCGGCGTCGCGCAGGCAGATGATGTTGCCCATCGCGATCACCGTTTCGATGATGTGACGGATATGCGGCTCGCGTTCGCTCTGGTAGCTGTCAAGCAAAGCAGGCTGCGCCGTGCCTGACGTGACGGCGGCGAGTTTCCAGGCCAGATTCTGCGCGTCGCGAATGCCGGCGCACATGCCCTGGCCGGCGAAGGGTGGCATCTGGTGCGCGGCATCCCCCGCGATGAGGATGCGGTCAAGCCGCCAGTTTTGCGCGACCAGCCCGTGGAACCGGTACACCACCGCGCGTTCGATGTGGAGGCGCGATGCATCGACCCACGGCGCCAGGAGCGACGCGATGAAGGACGGGTCGGTCATGGTCTGATCGGTTTCGCCGTCCACCATCATGAATTCCCAGCGATAGCGCTGGCCGGACATGCGCAGATAGGTCGAGGGACGGGCCGGGTCGCAAATCTGCATGATGCGGTCCGGCAGCAGATCCGGCGTGTCGCATAGAACATCAATGACCAGCCAGGGTTCTTCAAAATCATAACTGTGCAAGCGGGCGCCCATGGCGGACCGCACGAGGCTGGAGGCGCCATCGCAGCCAACCAAAAATTTCGTGCGGAGGGTCATCGGCCCAGCCGGTCCGCGAAGCTGCGTGGTCACGCCGCCGGAATCCTGGGAAACCGATTCAAAGCGCACGCCCAGCCGCATGTCCACGCCAAGCGCGCTCAGGCGGCGGCGCAGCGCCTGTTCGACATTTGGTTGGTGCAGCATATAGTTCTTGCGCCAGCCGGAGATGGTTGGGGCATCGTGCACCGGAAAATCCATCAGCACGTCACCGCCGGCCGACACGAATTCCAGAGCGGCGGGGACG
>PLFB01000265.1 GCA_003137135.1 Acetobacteraceae bacterium | reverse complement strand
TCCCCACCCACAAGACCAAATAAAAAGGTTCTAAGGCCCTCGGCCTTAGTGGGGGGTCCAGGGGGGCGAAGCCCCCTTGGCCTTACTTCCTTAATGCGCGACCCACCCCCCGTCGATGGGCAGCGGCACGCCGGTGATGGTCTGCGCGCCGTCGGAGCACAGGAACACGGCCAGGGCGCCGATTTCTTCCGGGGTGCTGAATTTCAGCATCGGCTGGGTTTCCTGCAGCATTTTTTTCTCTTCGGTCGGCACATCCGTCCCGGCTTCCTTGGCCCGGTCTTCCAACTGGTGCTGCACCAGCGGAGTCAGCACCCATCCCGGACAAATCGCATTCACCGTAATCCCGTCATTCGCCAGCTCGATCGCCGCCACCTTAGTCGCCCCCACAACGCCGTGCTTGGCCGCCACGTACGCCACCTTATGCGGGCTCGCCACCAGCCCATGCGCCGACGCGATATTGATAATACGCCCCCATTTCTTCGCCTTCATTCCGGGAATGGCGGCTTTCATGCCGTAAAAGACCGCGGAAAGGTTAATCGCCAAAATCGCATCCCATTTCGCTTCCGGAAATTCCTCCACCGGCGCGACGAACTGGATGCCGGCATTATTCACCAGAATATCGAGCGACCCCAGCTCATCCTGGGCCTTCTTCACGATCGCCGCCACCTGGTCCGGCTTGCTCAGATCCGCCCCGTCATAATGCACTTTCACCTTGAACTCATCCGCCAACTCGCCGCGCAGCTTCTCGATCTCGCCGGCGTCGCCGAACCCGTTCAGCATCACATCGGCGCCCTCCGCCGCCAGCGCCCTGGCGATCCCCAGCCCAATCCCGCTTGTCGAACCCGTGACCAGCGCCACCTTGCCCTTTAGTGCCATCTTCTCATCCTCCTCAAAAAATCAGGCCAAATAGTCATGCAGCACCTTGCCATACGGCAAGGTCAGGTCAGCGCAAAGATGCTGCCCATACTTAATTTTCCGCACCGGCAGATCCGCCAGCCGGCAATTCGCGTGCGGCACCAGATGCAGCCGCGCCTCCCCGGTAAACGCAAATTTTAGATCAATATTCTCCAAATGATACCCGACCAGTTGCGCGATCTTCGGCGACCCATCTACATCCGGAATAAACTTCAAATTCACATTCAGCTTCTTCATCCCCTCGGCCGTCTTCTCAAGATCCATCGGCGTCTGCTTATACACCATGGTCCCCAGCGCCACCCGCTCCTCGTCATAATGCAGCGTGCCCGTCAGCGTCTCATGAATCGTTTTCAGCCGCGGGATCCCATACTTCTTTGGAAACCCCCAGATCTCCCGCCCCCCCGTCGTCGGCGACTCGTCATCCAGATACATCATGCAGGAATAATTGCACTTCTCGCCGTTATATAGCGCCGAAATCCCGCACCCGCTCTCCTCGTAATCGCCAAACCCGGTACTGTCGGGCATCTTCATCCACTCGAAAAACACGTCATTGCCATCCGGCTCCAGCGGCTCCGGCAAAAACGCCCGCAGCGCGTCCGGATCCGTCTCGTAGTGGATCAACAAATATTCCCGATGGATAAACCGGTACGGCCCCTTCGGATAACTCGGCGAGGCCAACGGCATGGATGCGGCGGCAAGGATTTCGTCACGGGTCATTCATTTACTCCTGCGTTCATCGCCAACCTAGTCGCTGCGGACAATGAATTCATGTGACGATTATGTCACCATCCCTTCCCGTCCGCCCGTGATTATGCTGTTACAAGCGACAAAACCCGCCTTTGACGGAGATTTATGACATGGATATGACAACCGATCCGCGCACGCCTTTGCGCAAGCCGCTCGACCCCATCAAGGCGCTGGATCGCCCGAAAGGCTGCGACGGCGTTGGCCTCGTGCTGCAAGGCGGCGGCGCGCTCGGCGCCTACCAGGCCGGCGTCTATCAGGCGCTGCACGAAGCCCATCTGGAACCCGACTGGGTCGCCGGCGTCTCCATCGGCGCCATCAACTCCGCCCTCATCGCCGGCAACCCGCGCGAAAAACGCCTGGAACGCCTGGAGGAATTCTGGAACACGATTACCGCCCGCGACCCCTACACCGCCTGGCCGGAGGGCGACGCCAACCGCAAATTCCGCAACGGCCTTTCGGCCATGAACGCGATGCTGTTCGGCCAGCCCGGCTTTTTTCAGCCCAATGCGCAAAACGCCTGGCTCGCCCCGCGCGGCGCCAAAGCCGCCACCGCCTTCTACGACACCGGGCCGCTCCACAAAACGCTCGAAAAGCTCGTCGATTTTGACCTCATCAACGACGGCCAGGTCCGCTTCGCGGTCGGCGCCGTCAACGTCGCCTCCGCCAACTTCGCCTATTTCGACAACGCCGTTACCAATATCGGCCCCGAGCACGTCATGGCCAGCGGCGCCCTGCCCCCCTCGCTCCCCATGGTGCGCATCGGCAAGCACTACTACTGGGACGGCGGCCTGGTCTCCAACACCCCGCTGCAGCATTTGCTGGATAACTGCGGCAACATGAACATGCTGGTGTTCCAGGTGGATCTGTTTTCGGCGGCCGGCGACATCCCGCGCGACATGCCCGAAGTCATGTCCCGCGCCAAGGACATCCAATACTCCTCGCGCACCCGCACCACCACCAGCCATTTTCTGGAAACCCACCGGCTAAAGGAGGACCTCTACCAGGCCCTCTGCATGATCCCCGAGGAAAAACTCACCGACGAACAGCGCAAACAAAAATCCGACCTCTCCCGCCTGCCCGAAATCAACATCATGCAGCTGATTTACAGGCAAAAAGCCTGGGAAGGCGACGCCAAAGATTACGAATTCAGCCGCCTTTCGATGAAAGACCACTGGCGCAGCGGCTACTACGACACCCGCAACACGCTGGCGCACAAAGACTGGCTGGAGATGAAAGGCACCGGCGGCGGCATCCACACCCACGACGTCCACCGCGCCCACGAACTCTACGGCTAGCCCCGCTTCGTCATCGCGAGCTCCCCCTCGTCATCGCGGGCGCCCCCTCGTCATCGCGGGCGCCCCCTCGTCATTGCGAGCGAAGCGAAGCAATCCATCTTCCGCGCAGCAAGCAAGCCGTTCTTTTTTGAAAAAAAGCAGCAAAACTTCCATAAATAACGGGGCGGCGCAACATGCGCCCATTCCCGTAGGGCGGAAAAGCGAAGCGCCTTCCGCCTCCTAACTAACAACAAACGAAGAAGTGCCCCACAAAGACTGCGGCAAGCGAAATCACACTATGCGCGGCGGCCGGCACGGCGACCTCGGCACTTGAACGGCCGCGCCACGCGGCGCCACAATCCCGAGGGCTCGGCGTGCTATGACCCAGGCACATCTTTCAAATTTTCCCGAGCGGGCATCGCATTCTTCTCCCGCCCCCGCACCAGCCGCGACCCCCGCAGCACCCACGCCAGCGACCCATAAATAAGCCCCGGCATCACCACCAGCAGAAACACCGCCAAACCCAGCACGGCCATAAACTTCGCCTTTACACATCCGCGCGGGGCATACCGCGCCGTCATACATGTGGTCCGTCCCCGCCCCTTGCAAACCCCTCACCCGCCGCTCCACACCACCCGAAACGTCTCCAGCACCACCCTAACCTGCTCCGAAAACTCCAGCCCTTCCGCCGCCAGCTCCGCGCCAAAAAACCGCTCATGCTCCCGCCGCCAATACGCCAGACTCCGATCTCCTTCTCCCTCTACCGCCGCAAACGCCTCATCCACCTCACAAAACCGCCGCTCCTCCACCGCCAAAATCTCGATTAAGCAGCGCGGCCGCCCACCGCCATCCACCACCACCCTCAACTCCCCCGCCTTCGGCAAAAACTTCCTCTCCGCGCCATACCAAAGCCCCAAACTCGCCGTCCCCCGTTTGCGCCCCGCAAGCACCAGTTCGCAAAGCTCATCCTGCATCGACGTGCTATCGCCAAAACTCGTCACCGGCGGGCACACCGTCACCCCGCCATACCGCGCCCAAAACTCCTCAACGTTCACCGCCACCCCTCCACCGCCGGCACCCGCATCGTCTCCAATTCCGGCAAATCAAACCCAAACTCCGCCGCCACCAAAGCCCGCAGCGCCCGCCTATCCGCCAACACCTCCTTCGCCGTCCCGTCCGCCTCCATCCTGGTCACCTCCCGGTTCATCACATTCACCCGTCCCTTCGCCGTCACCGCGCTCGCCATCACAATTTTCGTAAACTGCGAGGCCGCATGTGACACCGTCCAATAATTCGCCATCTCAAAATCAACCGTATTCTCCACCTCCATCGTCGAAACCCACCCCGGCGCCGGCTCGCCCTGCCGCGTCACATGCATCACATAAACCTCCCCCTCCCGAACAATCCTGTGAGTCGGCCGCCCCGCCGGCACCGCGTTGCCATCCACCGGCACCGGCACCCGCGCGCCCACGGCGCCAAACCCCGGATCCACCACAAACACCGCCCCCTCCACCGCCACGCTCAAAAACATATGCCCCCGCACCACTTCGGTGACCGGCAGCATCAGCACCACCCGCGACGCATGCCGCTGCACCGCAAAACCCAATTCCTCGAGCACCGCCCCCAGTAGCGTCGCATGCTCGAAACAATACCCCCCGCGCCGCCCCGCCACCAATTTCGCCTGCAACCCCTCTAGATCCAGCCTGATCTTCCGCCCCAGCAACACATCAAAATTCTCAAACGGAATTTTTTGCGTATGCGCCCACAACACCCCCGCCAGCGTCGCAAAATCCGGCACGCGCGCCCCGGCCCAGCCAATCCGCGCAAAATACCCGTCCAGGTCCACCGCCATGTCCCGCCTCCTCGCCATCAGCCCAAAATTTACGCCCCGGCTTCCCCATCGTCCACCACACTTGATCCCACCTCCCATTTGCGGGCACTGAAGGCCCTCGTTTGACCAGTTTTTGGAGTCTCATCATTGCCCGACCTTTTCAACACCGCGGACGCGCCGGACGATTACAGCGCCAAGCACATCGAAGTGCTCGAAGGCCTGGAGCCCGTCCGCCGCCGCCCCGGCATGTATATCGGCGGCACCGACGAAACCGCCCTGCACCACCTCGCCGCCGAAATTTTAGACAACGCCATGGACGAAGCCGTCGCCGGCCACGCCACGCTCATCCAGCTCTCACTGCGCCCCGGCAACGAACTCACAGTCATCGACAACGGCCGCGGCATCCCCATCGACCCGCACCAAAAATTCAAAAATAAATCCGCACTCGAGGTCATCCTCACCACCCTGCACTCCGGCGGCAAGTTCTCCGGCAAGGCCTACGCCACCAGCGGCGGCCTGCACGGCGTCGGCTCCTCCGTCGTCAACGCGCTCTCCAGCACCTTCATCGCCGAAGTCGCCAAAGACAAAGTTTTATACCGCCAGGAATATTCCCGCGGCGCCCCCACCACAAAGCTCAAAACCATCGGCCCGGTGCAAAACCGCCGCGGCACCAGTATCACCTTCATCCCGGACACCGACATTTTCGGCAAAGACAAACATTTCTCCCCCGCCCGCCTCTACAAACTTTGCCGCAGCAAAGCCTATCTTTTCCGCGGCGTCCGCATCAAATGGGCCTGCGATTCTTCACTCCTCAAATCGGACACCGAAACCCCGCCCGCCGCCGAACTCCACTTCCCCGGCGGCCTCAAAGATTCTTTGGAAGCTGAAATCGGCGCCTCCCCCCGCGTGCTGGAAACCATCTGGGCCGGCGAAGCCAAACTCCCCGACGCCCCCGACGGCACCACCCAAGGCAAACTCGAATGGGCCTGCGCCTGGCTCGACAACGGCGATTCCTTCCTGGACACCTACTGCAACACCATCTCCACCCCCTTGGGTGGCACGCACGAATCCGGTTTCCGCAGCGCTCTCCTCAAAGGCATCCGCGCCTGGGCCGAGCAGCGCGGCAACAAGCGCGGCGCCGCCATCATCGGCGAGGACGTCACCGGCGCGCTCGCCGCCAAATTCTCCCTGTTCATCCGCGAACCCCAGTTCCAGGGCCAGACGAAAGAAAAACTAACAAACCCCGAAGCCGGCCGCCTCACCGAATCCTCATTACGTGACCGTTTCGACCATTTCCTCGCCGGCGACCCGCAAAACGCCGACAACCTCCTCGCCTTCATCATCGACCGCGCCGAAGAACGGATCCGCAAAAAGGAAGCCAAGGATACCCCCCGCAAAACCGCCACCCGCCGCCTGCGCCTCCCCGGCAAACTCGCCGACTGCGCCACCGAATCCGCCGAAGGCACCGAGATCTTTTTGGTCGAAGGCGATTCCGCCGGCGGCTCCGCCAAACAAGCCCGCAACCGCAACACCCAGGCCATCCTGCCGCTGCGCGGCAAAATCCTCAACGTCGCCTCCGCCTCCGTCGAAAAACTCCGCCAAAACCAGGAACTCAAAGACCTCATCGAAGCGCTGGGCTGCGGCGTCGGCCCCACCTTCAACCGCGCAAATCTTCGTTACGAACGCATCATCATCATGACCGACGCCGACGTGGACGGCGCCCACATCGCCAGTCTGCTGATGACATTCTTCTACCGCGAACTCCCCGACCTCATCCGCCACGGCCACGTCTACCTCGCCCAACCCCCCCTCTACCGCCTGACGCAAGGCGCGAAAAGCATCTACGCCATGGACGACTCAGCGCTTGAAAAACTAAAAACCTCCTTCAAACCAGGTGCTAAAATCGAAGTCAGCCGCTTCAAAGGCCTCGGCGAAATGCTCCCCGCGATGCTCAAGGAAACCACCATGGACCCCGCCAAACGCACGCTACTCCGCATCGTCTCCCCCCCTGAAGACCGCGCCGCCACCTCCACGATGGTAGAAAACCTAATGGGCAAACGCCCCGAACTCCGCTTCCAATTCATCCAAGAAAACGCCGGCAACGTCGAAAACCTGGATATCTAGCCCAAAACCCACTAACCCCGTCATGCCGGACTTGGTCCGGCGTCCACGCCTTTCAGGCCAACAAATTGAGCCCAAAAAAACTCTACCGCGTCCTGGAAACTTTCCTCATCCCATGTCAAAATAACCCATGATTTCGCAACAAGCCAACGCGAGATTTCATATCTTCTTCGTCGCCTGGATCGTCCTCATGCTTGTCGGCGCAGTCCTATCTCGCGGCATCAAAGACGCCAGGCTCAAACAAAAACTGTGGCCCATCTGGACTCTCCTTATCGCCGCCGCATTCCTCGGGTTCACATTCTATACCCAAGGCTACGTGTCATTTTGGCCCGTTATCCCGGTGCTCTTCATAGCCTATCTCAACATCAAGAATCAAAAATACTGCCTTGCCTGTGGGAAGTCACAGTTCAACAGAAATCCCTTTCAGCGAGCGCGCTTCTGCTCGCACTGCGGCGCGCCGCTTCCCTAGTGGCGCTCACCCCCTAAAATTTACCTCCACCAGCACCGTCTTCTCCTCGAACACCGCCTCATGCCAAGCCTCCGGCGCAAAATGCACCACCACCCCCGGCTTCAGCACCGTTTCCCCCTCCGCAAACCGCAGCACCCCCCCGCCCTCCAAAACCATAAAAAACTGCTCAAACGCATGGCTATGCCGCCCCGCCACAGTCCCTGCTGGCACCACCACCCGCTTCAAATCCCCCGCCCCCCCCTCAA
>PLFB01000242.1 GCA_003137135.1 Acetobacteraceae bacterium | reverse complement strand
GAAGGCGGCCGCCACACCCCGTTCTTCACCAACTACCGCCCGCAATTCTATTTTCGGACCACCGACGTGACCGGTGTGGTCCAACTGCAAGAGGGCACCGAGATGGTGATGCCGGGTGACAACGTTTCAATTGACGTTGAGTTGATCGCCCCCATCGCGATGGATGACGGCCTTCGCTTCGCCATCCGCGAAGGCGGCCGTACCGTCGGTTCGGGCGTCGTCGCCAAGGTCACGAAATAAGCGGCCGGCCCCCGGAGTAGCAGAAAAATGGACAGCCAAAACATCCGGATACGCTTGAAGGCGTATGACCATCGTGTGTTGGACAATAGCACGAAGGACATCGTCAACACGGCGAAGCGTACCGGCGCGCAGGTGCGGGGGCCGATTCCGTTGCCAACCCATATCGAACGCTTCACCGTGAACCGTTCGCCGCATGTGGACAAAAAAAGCCGCGAGCAGTTCGAAATCCGGACCCATCGCCGGCTGCTCGACATCGTTGACCCGACCCCGCAGACCGTGGACGCGCTGATGAAGCTCGACCTCGCCGCCGGCGTCGAAGTCGAAATCAAGATCTGAGGCTGCTAGATATGCGTACCGGCGTGATTGCAAAAAAACTGGGGATGACCCGGATTTTTAAGGAAGATGGGACGCACGTGCCGGTGACGGTGCTGCACCTGGACGACGTGCGCGTGGTCGCCACCCGCACGAAAGAGGTGGACGGCTACGACGCCGTGCAACTCGGCTACGGCAAAGCCAAATCCAAAAACGTCACGAAACCCCAAAAAGGCCATTTCGCGAAAGCCAAGGTGGAGCCTGCGAAAAAGCTCGTCGAATTCCGCGTCGCCGCCGACGGACTGCTCGAACCCGGCGCGGTCATTTCGCCTTCGCATTTCTCTGTTGGTCAGATCGTCGATGTCGCCGGCGTCACCAAGGGCAAAGGCTTTCAAGGCGGCATGAAGCGCTGGAATTTTGCCGGCCTCGAGGCCAGCCATGGTGTGTCCATCAGCCACCGCTCGCTCGGCTCCACCGGCAACCGCCAGGACCCCGGCAAAACCTTTAAGAACAAAAAAATGGCCGGCCATATGGGCCAGGACCGCGTCACCACCCTCAACCTCACCGTCGCCGGCATCGATGAGGCGCGCAACCTCGTCCTCATCCACGGCGCCGTGCCCGGCAACAAAGGCGACTACGTCTATGTGCGCGACGCCATCAAGCGCGCCCGCCCGGCGGACGCCGCCTACCCCGCCGGCCTGAAAGGCGCCGCCTGATGAAACTCGACATCCATAATTTCGACGCCGAGCCCTCAGGCTCCGCCGAACTCCCCGACGAGATTTTCGCCATCGAACCGAGAAAAGACATTATGGCCCGCGTCGTGCACTGGCAACTCGCCAAACGCCGCAGCGGCAACCACAAGGTCAAGGGCATGGGCGAAGTTTCCGGCACCACCCGCAAACCCTACAAGCAAAAAGGCACCGGCAACGCCCGCCAGGGTTCCTTGCGCGCGCCGCAGTTCCGCACGGGCGGCGCCGTGCACGGCCCGGTCGTGCGCGACCACGGCTACAACCTCAACAAAAAAGTCCGCCGCCTCGGCCTGCTCTCGGCGCTGTCCCAAAAAGCCGCCGACGGCAAGCTGGTGATCCTCGACGCCGTCGTGGCGATCGAGAAGACCAAGGACGTCGCGCAGAAATTCAAAAAATTCGGCTGGAAGTCGGCGCTGATTGTCGATTCGGTGGTGGACCAGAAATTCCTCCTCGCCAGCCGCAACGTCCACGGGCTGGACATTCTCCCCGTCATCGGCGCCAACGTGTACGATATTCTGCAGCACGACGTTCTGGTCATTACCACCGCCGGCGTTGAAGGCCTGAAGGAGCGCCTGGCATGACCGCCACCGTGAAAATTTCCGAGGAGCGCATGTACCAGGTCATCCGCGCCCCGCACATCACCGAAAAAGCCACGATGCTGTCCGAGAAGAATCAGTTCGTGTTCAAGGTCGCCCCGGACGCCACCAAGCCGGAGATCAAGGCCGCCGTGGAAGCGCTCTTCAAAGTAAAAGTCACCAACGTCAACACCCTCATCACCAAGGGCAAGACCAAAAAATTCAAGGGCCGCAACGGCGTGCGCTCGGATTTGAAAAAGGCTTTTGTGACCCTCGCCGAAGGCGAATCCATCGACTTCACGGCCGGCCTGGCGTGAGGGGAGTTTTCACATGGCACTAAAACATTTCAACCCCGTCACGGCCTCGCTCCGCGGCACCGTGCTGATCGACCGCAGCGAACTGTGGAAGGGCAAGCCCGTAAAAGGTCTCACGGAGGGAAAACATTCCACCGGCGGGCGCAACAACCACGGCCGCATCACCAGCCGTTTTCGGGGCGGCGGACACAAACAATCCTATCGCATCGTGGATTTTAAGCGCCGCAAATTCGACGTCGCCGCCACGGTCGAACGTCTCGAATTCGATCCGAACCGCACGGCGTTTATCGCGCTGATCAAATACGCGGACGGCGAACTCGCCTACATCCTCGCCCCGCAGCGCCTGAAAGCCGGCGACCCGGTCGTCTCCGGCCTGCGCGTGGACATCAAGCCCGGCAACGCCATGCCGCTCGCCGCCATCCCGGTCGGCACCATCATCCACAACATCGAAATGAAGCCGGGTGCGGGCGGCAAAATGGCCCGCTCCGCCGGCACCTTCGCCCAGCTCGTCGGCAAAGACCAAGGCTACGCGCAGATCAAACTCATGTCAGGCGAACTGCGCATCGTGCGCGCCGAATGCATGGCCTCCATCGGCGCCGTCTCCAACGCCGATCATCAGAACGAACAAATTGGCAAAGCCGGCCGCAGCCGCTGGCTTGGCCGCAAGCCACATAACCGCGGCGTCGTGATGAACCCGGTGGACCATCCGCATGGCGGCGGCGAAGGCCGCACTTCCGGCGGCCGGCATCCGGTCTCGCCCTGGGGCCAGCCGACCAAGGGCTACAAAACTCGCACCAACAAACGAACGGATGACCTCATCATCCGCCGCGCGAAAAGCGGGAAGGGTAAGTAATGTCACGCTCCGTTTGGAAAGGCCCGTTCGTGGACGGGTACATGCTGGCGAAAGCGGAAAAAAGCCGCGCCTCCGGCCGCAACGAGATCATCAAGATCTGGTCGCGCCGCTCCACCATCCTGCCGCAATTCGTCGGCCTCACCTTCGGCGTCTACAACGGCAAGAAATTTCTGCCGGTGCAGGTCAACGAGAACATGGTCGGCCACAAATTCGGCGAATTCTCGCCAACCCGCACTTTTACGGGCCATTCGGCGGACAAGAAAGCGAAGCGGGGCTGAGATGAGCAAACCCACCGCCCCCCGCGCGCTCGCCGACAGCGAAGCCCAGGCCATCACCCGCAACATGCGCATCAGCCCCCGCAAGCTGAACCTCGTTGCAGAGTCGATCCGTAACGTCCCGGCCGGCAAGGCCATCGCCGATCTGACGTTTTCCAAAAAGCGCATCGCCAAGCAGGTGAAAAAAACCCTCGAAAGCGCGATCGCCAACGCCGAAAACAATCACCAGCTCGACGTTGACAAGCTGGTTGTCAAACTCGCGGAAGTCGGCCGCGGCCTGGTCATGCGCCGCTTCCACGCCCGCGGCCGCGGCCGCTCGGCCCGCGTCGAAAAATGGTTTTCGCATCTGAAAATCGTAGTGGCGGAGCGCGAACCCGTCGAAAGACCGCTCCGCGACACGAAACCCGGCCATCAGAAATCCGCCGTCAAAAAGCCGGCCGCGGAAAGAATTGAGGAGACCGCGTAATGGGTCACAAGACGAATCCCATCGGCTTTCGCCTAGGCATCACTCGCACCTGGGATTCCCGTTGGTACGCCGGCAAGGACTACGCGAAACTGCTGCATGACGACATCAAGCTGCGCGCGCATCTGCGCGCCAAATTGTCGCAAGCCGGCGTTTCCAAAGTCGTGATCGAGCGCCCCGCCAAAAAACCCCGCGTCACCATCTACGCCGCGCGCCCCGGTGTTGTTATCGGCAAAAAAGGCCAGGACATCGATACGCTCCGCAAAGAACTCTCGGTCATGGCGAAGGCCGAAGTCTCGCTCAACATCATGGAAATCCGCAAGCCGGAAATCGACGCCACACTGGTCGCCGAAAACATCGCGCAGCAGTTGGAACGCCGCGTCGCCTTCCGCCGCGCCATGAAGCGCGCCGTGCAATCCGCGATGCGCTTGGGCGCGCAGGGCATCAAAATCACCTGTGGCGGCCGCCTCGGCGGTGCTGAAATCGCCCGCGTCGAATGGTACCGCGAAGGCCGCGTCCCTTTGCACACGCTCCGCGCGGACCTGGACTACGGTGTCGCCACCGCCAAAACCACCTACGGCACCTGCGGCGTAAAGGTCTGGATTTTTAAGGGCGAAATCCTGGTCCAAGACCCGCTCGCGCAAGACAAGCGCGCCGCCGAACAAGCCCCGCAGCGCTAAGGAGATTCTTGCACCATGATGTCTCCCAAACGCACCAAATTCCGCAAGGCCCACAAGGGCCGCATCCACGGCAACGCCAAAGGCAACACGCATCTCAATTTCGGCTCATTCGGCCTCAAAGCCCTGGAACCGGAACGCGTCACCGCGCGCCAGATCGAGTCCGCTAGGCGGGCCATCACGCGCGCCATGAAGCGCGCCGGCCGCGTCTGGATCCGCATTTTTCCGGACGTGCCGGTCTCCACCAAACCCGCCGAAGTCCGCATGGGCTCCGGCAAAGGCAGCCCGGAATTCTGGGTCGCCCGCGTCCATCCCGGCCGCATCGTGTTCGAAATCGACGGCGTCTCGGAAATTCTGGCGCGCGAAGCCCTGGCCCTCGGTGCGGCCAAACTGCCGATCCGCACCAAAGTCGTCACCCGTATCGGCGAGGCCTGAAAACATGACCGTTGCAAGCGATATCCGCACCAAAACCCCGGACGAACTGCAAGCGATGCTGCTCGATCTCCGCAAAGAACAATTCAACCTGCGCTTCCAGCGCGCGACGGGCCAGCAGGAAAACACCTCCCGCGTCAAACTCGTCCGCCGCGACATCGCGCGCGTAAAGACCATCCTGGCCGAGCGCGCGCGCGCAGCCGACAAGGCGTAAGGAGCAGAAAAATGCCGAAACGAGTTCTCACCGGACGCGTCGTGAGCGACAAGATGGACAAAACCATCACCGTCCTCGTCGAACGCCGCATCATGCACCCGCTCTACAAAAAATTCATCCGCCGCAGCAAAAAATACGCGGCGCATGACGAAGCCAATACCTGCAAGGAAGGCGATCTCGTCCGCATCGAAGAATGCGCGCCGATCTCCAAGCGCAAAACCTGGATCGTCACCGAACGCAACGGCGCGTCTTTGAACGCCCCGGCCGAAACCGCCAGCGCGTAAGGATTCTTGAAAAATGATTATCGTTGAAACCAACCTCGATGTCGCCGACAACTCCGGGGCCCGCCGCGTGCAGTGCATAAAAGTGCTCGGCGGCTCCAAGCGCAAAGCCGCCTCGGTGGGCGATGTCATCGTCGTCGCCGTCCAAGACGCGATTCCGCGTGGAAAGGTCAAAAAAGGCGACGTGCACCAGGCCGTCGTCGTGCGCACCGCCTTCCCCGTCCGCCGTCCGGACGGCAGCGCCATCCGCTTCGACCGCAACGCCGCCGTCCTCATCAACAAGCAGATGGAACCCATCGGCACCCGCATCTTCGGGCCCGTGGTGCGCGAACTGCGCGCCAAAAAATTCATGAAAATCATCTCGCTGGCGCCGGAGGTGCTGTGATGGC
>PLFB01000197.1 GCA_003137135.1 Acetobacteraceae bacterium | reverse complement strand
AAAAACTTTTGCGGGCGGGCTTCGGCCCCTCCGGTATCTTTAATCGCCTCCGACGGAGGCGATTAAAGACACCGGAGGGGCCGAAGCCCGCCCGCAAAAGTTTTTTGGTTACTTTTTTTCAAAAAAGTAACTACTTTTCACCTCACTTACCTTGAGGAGTCCCGCCTTGCCCCGTTTCGAAGGCACCAAAACCTTTGTCGCCACCGACGACCTAAAAGTCGCCGTCAACGCCGCCGTCGCCCTGCAGCGCCCCCTGCTCATCAAGGGCGAGCCCGGCACCGGCAAGACCGTCCTGGCGCAGGAGGTTGCCAACGCCCTGCACAAACCCCTGATTTCCTGGCACATCAAATCCACCACCAAGGCCCAGCAGGGCCTGTACGAGTACGACGCCGTCTCCCGCCTGCGCGACTCCCAACTGGGAGACGCCAAGGTCCACGACATTTCCAACTACATCATTCACGGCAAGCTCTGGGACGCTTTCGAGGCCGAAACCTCCCCCGTCCTCCTGATCGACGAGATCGACAAAGCCGACATCGAATTCCCCAACGACCTCCTGCTCGAGCTCGACCGCATGGAGTTCTTCGTTTACGAAACCCGCCAGACCATCCGCGCCAAGCAGCGCCCCGTCATCATCATCACGTCCAACAACGAAAAAGAACTGCCCGACGCCTTCCTGCGCCGCTGCTTCTTCCACTACATCAAGTTCCCGGACCGCGAGACGATGGAGCGCATCGTCGAAGTCCACTACCCCGGCCTAAAATCCCTCCTGCTGCGCGAGGCCCTGACCACCTTCTACGAACTGCGCGACCTCCCCGGCCTCAAAAAGCGCCCCAGCACCAGCGAATTTCTGGACTGGCTCAAACTCCTGGTCGCCGAGGACATCGGCCCGGAACTTCTGCGCGAAAAAAACGCCGCCAAGCTAATCCCCCCTCTGCACGGCGCGCTGCTCAAAAACGAACAAGACGTCCACCTCTTCGAGCGCCTCGCCTTCCTCCACCGCCGCGGCGGCTAGCCCCATGACGCAAAAACCCCGTCATGCCCGCGCATGCGGGCATCCACGCCTTTTCATGTCCCCAAAGCCATGTTCATAACCTTCTTCCTGAATCTCCGCGCCGCCGGCGTCAAAGTCAGCCTCCGCGAATTCCTCACCCTCCAGGAAGCCATGGAGCAAAACCTCGCCGACTACGACATCGACCATTTTTACTACCTCGCCCGCGCCACGCTCGTGAAAGACGAGCGTTTCATGGACAAATTCGACCGCGTCTTCGCCGAATCTTTTAAGGGCATCCTGCAACCCAAGCCCGAAACCCCCGCCGGCGTCCCCGTCCAGGAACTCCCCGTCGAATGGCTCAAAATGCTCGCGGAGAAAAACCTCACCGACGAGGAAAAAGCCCAGATCGAAGCCCTCGGCGGCTTCGAAAAACTAATGGAAACCCTCCGAAAACGCCTGGAAGAACAAAAGGCCCGCCACGAGGGCGGCAGCAAATGGATCGGCACCGCCGGCACCTCCCCCTTCGGCGCGCACGGCTACAACCCGGAAGGCGTGCGGATTGGCCAGGAAGCCGGCCGCAACCGCAGCGGCGTCAAAGTCTGGGACAAGCGGGAATTCCGCAACCTCGCCGCGGACGTCGAAATTGGCACCCGCAACATGAAAATCGCCCTGCGCCGCCTGCGCCGCTTCGCCCGCGAGGGTGCCGCCGAGGAACTGGACCTTTCAGGCACCATCGCCGGCACCGCGAAAAACGCCGGCTATCTCGACCTCAAAATGGTCCCCGAGCGCCACAACGCCGTCAAACTTTTGCTCCTGCTCGACATCGGCGGCAGCATGGACGACCACATCACGCTCTCGGAACAACTCTTCTCCGCCGCCAAGGGCGAATTCAAGCACCTGGTGCACCTCTACTTCCACAACTGCCCCTACGAAACCCTCTGGAAAGACGCGCGCTTCCGCACCGCCGACGCAATCCCAACCCACGACGTCCTGCACAAATACGACCACACCTGGAAAGTCATTTTCATCGGCGACGCCGCCATGAGCCCCTACGAACTGCTCCAGCCCGGCGGCGGCATTTCCTCCTGGAACACCCAATCCGGCCAGGACTGGCTAAAGCAAATGCTCACGGCCTTCCCCAAATCCGTCTGGATCAACCCCGTCGCCGAAAAGCACTGGAACTTTACCCAAACCACAAAAATCATCCGCGACCTCTTTGAGAACCGCATGTACCCCCTGACCCTGGAAGGCCTGGACTCCGCCATGCACCGCCTGATGCACTGAGACCTCGTCCGCTCAGACCCGGCCCGATCGCTCGCCCCCCAAAATATTTCGGCCATACCGGCGCCACACAGATCACGATACTTGTCCTCCAATGATTCTGCGGTATAACGTCTTTTAGGTTAATAACGCTGGCGTAAAATTACCCGGATCTGGATCGGAGATGTCATGAAGCTTCCCATCATCACGGCTTTAGCCCTTACCCTCGGTCTCGCGCCTCCCGCCCTCGCCGCCCGCGCGTTCCACACCATTCCGCAGCCCGCCGGCACCTATTACGATGGCAGCGCCGGCTGGGGCGTCTCCCCCTCGGGCGAAATTTTGGGCTCGTTTTTCACCCAGCCTGGCGGCAACGAAGCCGACGCCGAGGGCTTTATCGACCTCCACAAGGTCGTCACCATATTGAACTATCCCGGCGCCTACTTCACCGTCTGGCACGGCAAGAACAAAGCCGGCACCCTGATCGGCGAAGCCGGCATTTTCGGCATCGCCGGCGTCATCGAATCCGCCTCCGGCACCTTCTCCTCCTACAGCTACCCCGGCGCGGACTATACCCGCTTCACCGGCATCAACAGCAAGGGCGTCATCTCCGGCAATTACTACGACGGCTCCTACCACGGCCTGATCTACAACAGCGGCGCCACCACCGTGTTCAACTTCCCCGGCGCGCAAGACACCGCCTGCACCTCGATCAACGACAGCGGCGTCATCGCCGGCAACTACACCACCTCCGGCGTCACCCACGCCTACTACCTCAAAGGCACAACCGCCAAATCCTTCGACGTCAAAGGCGCCACTTACACCGACGCCCGCGGCATCAACGACAGCGGCGAGATCGTCGGCTTCTGGCAAGATTCCACCGGCGCCTTCCACGGTTTCCTGCGCGAAAAAACCGGCAAAATCACCACCATCGACTACCCCAAATCCACCGGCACCAAAGTCTTCGGCATCAACGATTCCGATGAAATCAGCGGCGAATGGCTAAACGCCGCCGGCCAATGGATGCCTTTCTACGCCGTGGAAAAATCGCAATAATACCCCTCCACGTCATGGCGAGCTCCGCATCGGGTGGGTTGCGCGAAGCGCACCCCACCAACTCACCCCGCGTGATTTCTTTAAGTTAAGTCAAGCAAGCGGTCGCTTTTTTGAAAAAAAGCTCCGCAAAAAACTTTTACTAACCGCGGCTGTTGAGCAGCCAAACTGTGGCCGCTCAACAGCCGTGGTTATCAAAAGTTTTTTGGATACTTTTTTTCAAAAAAGTAACTGCTTGCCTTCGTTCGGACTTGGATCAAGCCATAAATACATCAGCATGCCTGTCCATTGTGCGTTGACGCACAAACGTCAGCACCCCTACCAAAACTAACTCCCCGTTAGCCTAACTATCCGCTCGCGGCAGCCAAGGAATCCGCGCCACGCCGATCCCATCCTCCGCCAGTTCCTCCGCCTCCGCCTCGGTGCTCTCGCCGTAAATCCCTCGCGGCTTGGCCTCTCCATTATGAATTTTGCGGGCCTCCTTGGCGAATTCCGGCCCGACATAATCGCAATTCTTCTCCACTTCCGAGCGCAATTTATGCAGCAGCGCCCGCATCTGGTCCGGCATCACCCCGCCCGCCGCATGCACCGGCGGCGCCGGCACGGGCGCGGCCGGCGCCGGCACCGCAGCCGCCGCCGGCTCCGGCTCATGCTCGATCACCCTGCCGCGCGCAAAAATCCGCGGCGCCATCAGCGCCCGGTCCACTTTTACGCTCGCGCAGACCGGACACGTCACCAGCCCCCGCTTCGCCTGCTTCTCGAACGTGCCGCTATCCTTGAACCACCCATCAAACTCGTGGTCCCCGGCGCACCGAAGCTGATAATGGATCACCTAGGCCGCCAGCAGCTCGTCAAGCCTGCCGGCCGCATCCAGCGCCGCCAGTTCGTCGCTCCCGCCGATCGCCACGCCATCCACAAAAATCTGCGGCACCGTCGTCCTGCCGCCGGACCGCTCGGTCGCCGCCGCCCGCGCGTCAGACCCGTTCGGCGCGTCGATCTCAATAAAATCCACCCCCTTGCCGCGCAGCATTTTCAGCGCCCGCGCGCAATAGGGGCAGAAAATCTGGGTGTAAATCTCGATTTTTTTGGCCATACCCCACTTCAATTAGCCAACCCCAAAAACTATGCAAGGGCTTTTACGCCAGCCTTGGGTCCGGCACGCGCGCCGCCGTCAGCACATCCACCCGCTTTGCGCCTGCCGCCAATAACGCCGCGGCACAAGAATCCGCGGTCGCCCCGCTGGTCATCACGTCATCCACCAACAGCACGCACAACCCCGCCACATCCCGCCGCACCGCCATCGTGCCCGCCAGCACCTCACGCCGCCCGGCCGCGCTCAGCGGGCCTAGAGGTACGGTCTCCCGCACCCGCTCCAGCGCGTCCTGCAGCACCGGCTTTCGCGCCAGCCGGGACAACTCGGCCGCCAGCAGGGCCGCCTGGTTATACCGCCGCCGCCGCAACCGCTTCACATGCAGCGGCACCGGCGCCAGCACCTCCGCCCGCTGCAACAATTTTTTCCCCGCCCGCGCCATCAGCATCGCCAGCCCGCGCGAAAGATCCGTCCGATCGGCATATTTGAACGGCAAAATCAGCCCTTTCGCCATCGCATCATACCGCAACGCCGCCCGCGCCATCGCAAACGCCGGCGGCGCCGCCTCGCACACACCGCAAATCTCGGAAAACCCCGCCGCCGCCGCAAACGGCAGCGGCACCCCGCAGCTGGCGCATAACGGCGCCGACACGAAATTCGCCCGCCGGAAACAAGGCAAACAAAACTGCCCGTCCGCCGCCACCGGCGCGTCGCACGCGAGACAAGACGGCGGCAGCAAGCTATCCAGCACCGCCAACCCCACCGGTTTCAACGCCTGCAGAAGGCCCTTCACGTGATCGAACAGATTTTTGACGAAAGAGCCGTCCGCCTGCACCGCGACCGCGCCGCCAAACTCCTGCCCGCCGTCGCCGGCGCCCTCAACCACCACGCCGAACACCATATTCTCGATCGCCTGGATGACACCAAAACCCAGTTTTTATCCGCCCTCGACTTCGGCGGCCGCGGCGCCATCGCCCCCGCGCTGAAATCTCGCGGGATGACCGTCATTTCCGCCGATTTTTCCGCCAAAATGGCCGCCCTCGCCGGCGGCCTCCCCGTCGCCGTCACCGGCGAAGCCCTGCCCTTCGGCCCGCAAAATTTCGACCTCATCATCGCCCATTGTAGCCTGCACTGGATCAACGACCTCCCCGGCGCCCTCATCCAGCTTCGCAAAACCCTCAAACCCGGCGGGCTGTTCCTCGCCGCGATGCCCATCCTCGGCACCCTCGCCGAACTCCGCACCGCCTTTCTGGACGCCGAGCACAGCCTCACCGGCGCCGTAAACCCCAGGATCTCCCCTTTCCCCGAGCTGCGCGATTGCGCCGGCCTGCTGCAGCGCGCCGGTTTTGCCGCTCCCGTCGCGGACGCCGAGGAGATCGAACTTTTGTACGCCAATCCCGTCGCCCTGCTGCACGAATTGCGCGCCGCCGGCGAAACCAGCGCCACACTCGCCCGCAGCAAGACGCCGCCGCCAAAATCCCTGTTCCCCGCCGCATTAGCCGCCCTGCCAATGCGGGAAAAACGCGCCATCGCCACCCTGCGCCTCGCCATCCTCACCGGCTGGGCCTAGCCGGGCGGGGCCTCACAACAATCCCTCCTGCCGAAAACTCAGCCACCGCCCATTCCCCACGATAATATGGTCGTGCAGCAGAATCCCCAGCGTCGCCGCCGCACGGCCAATCTCCCGCGTCATCTCCAGATCATCCCGGCTCGGCGTCGGGTCCCCGCTTGGGTGGTTATGCACCAGAATAATCGCCGTCGCCGCCAGCTCCAGCGCCCGCCGCACCACCTCCCGCGGATAAACCGGCGTGTGGTTCACCGTGCCGCGCGCCTGCGCCTCATCGGCCAATAGCCTGTTCTTGCTGTCCAGAAACAGCAGCCGGAACTGCTCCACCTGCTCGCGCGCCAGCTGTGCGTGCAGATATTCCAGCAACTTGTGCCAGTTCCCCAGCACCGGCCGGTGCATCACCTCCGCCCGCCCCAGCCGCATCGCGGCGGCATGCACGATCTTCAGCGCCGCCATCCCCGCCTCCCCCAGCCCCTCCACCTTCAACAACTGCGGCACCGGCGCCGCGAACACCGCCGCATAACTGCCAAACCGCGTCAGCAACGCGCGCGCAATCTCCTTGGTATCCCGCCGCGGCAGCGCCAGAAACAGCGTCATCTCGATCAGCTCATGTTCCGCCACCGCCTCCGGCCCGCTGGCCAGCAGCCGCGCCCGCAGCCGCTTCCGGTGCCCCGGCAAACTTGTCGCCGGCCCCGCCGGACGGATCTCCGGCGAGAGCGTGTCGAACAACGAAGCATCGGCAAAACCGGAGCGTTTTGGCATTACAACCTAAGCGTGTCACAGAAGACAGAAAAAAGGAAGAAGTTACTTTTTTGAAAAAAAGTAACCAAAAAACTTTTACGAGTTGGGGGAGTTTGGTCCGGGATGGCCTTTAAACGGCTCCAAAGGAGCCGTTTAAAGGCAATCCC
>PLFB01000020.1 GCA_003137135.1 Acetobacteraceae bacterium | reverse complement strand
TGTGATTCGGCGTGGAAAAAGGACCCCGTTATGGGGGTGATCGGCGTCCAATAGGGACCCCCTGGACTGGGGTTCACAATGGCTTCCTCAAGGTCGAGGGAGCCGGATTTGGGATGCTGATAGTGGAGACGATTTCGAAGATCAGGCGGGCGTATTTTGTCCAGAAGAAGCCGATCAAGGTGATCTGCCGGGAGCTGCGGGTGTCGCGCAAAGTGGTGCGCAAGGTGATCCGCAGCGAGGCGACGGAATTTCGCTATGAGCGGGCGGCGCAGCCGCTGCCCAAGCTGGGGCCGTGGGTAGCCACGCTGGATGAGCTGCTGATGGGCAACGAGGCGAAGCCGGCACGTGAGCGGCTGACGCTGATCCGTGTGTTTGAGGAACTTCGCGGCCGGGGTTTTGAGGGCAGCTACGATGCGGTGCGGCGCTATGCCCGGTCCTGGGCAAATGACCGCGGCGCCGTTACGGCCCAAGCCTTCGTGCCGCTGAGTTTCGCGGCGGGCGAAGCCTATCAGTTCGACTGGAGCCACGAGATTGTGGTGATTGGCGGGGTGACGATCACGGTGAAGGTGGCGCATGTGCGGCTGTGCCATAGCCGGATGTTTTTCATCCGTGCCTATCCGCGTGAGACGCAGGAGATGGTGTTCGACGCGCATGACCGCGCCTTTGCTTTCTTCAAAGGCACCTGCACGCGCGGCATCTACGATAACATGAAGACCGCGGTTGAAACGGTCTTCATTGGCAAGGATCGCGCCTTCAATCGGCGGTTTTTGCAGATGTGTGGGCATTACCTGGTCGAGCCCACCGCCTGCACGCCGGCGTCAGGCTGGGGTCCGGCCCGCCCCGCCACCGGTTCGAGGGGTGAGGCCGGACGGCCAGGTTGAGAACCAGGTGGGCTTGGTGCGAGAGAGGTTTTTTACGCCGCGGCTGAAGGTGGCGAGCTACGACGAGCTGAATGCTTGGCTGCTGGACCGCTGCATCGCCTATGCAAAGGCGCACAAGCATCCCGAGCTGACGGACCAAACGGTCTGGCAGGTTTTTGAGGCGGAGCGGGCGCATCTGGTGCCGGTGGCCAACAGGTTCGATGGCTTCCACGCGACGACCGCATCGGTTTCCAAAACCTGCCTGGTACGCTTTGACAACAACAAATATTCCGTCGCCTCGCGCGCCGTCGGCCGGCCGGTTGAGATCCAAGCCTATGCCGATCGCATTGTGCTGCGCCAGGATGGCGCGGTGGTGGCCGAGCATCCGCGCTGCATGGGCCGTGGGCAGACGATTTACGACCCCTGGCATTACGTGCCGGTGCTGGCGCGTAAACCGGGCGCGCTGCGCGATGGCGCGCCGTTCAAGGACTGGCTGCTGCCCTCGAACCTGGAGCGTGTGCGGCGCAAACTGCGCGGCGCGGATGATGGCGACCGGCAGATGGTGAAGGTGCTGGCGGCGGTGCTCACCGATGTGCTGGCCAGCGTGGATGCCGCCTGCGCCGAGGCGCTGGGCCAGGGCGTGCATTCGGCCGATGTCATCATCAACATTCTGGCGCGCCGCAAAGACCCGGGGCCGCCGGTGGCGCAGCTCAAACTCTACGGCATGCGCGCCGGATTTGATGAGGTGATGGCGACCGGCATCAAGCGGAGCCACGAACCGCTGCGGATCGTCGGCGATTTGCTGAGTGCCGAGATTGCCGAGAAGCAGGCGCGCTCGATCAAATATCAGATCACCACGGCGAAATTGCCGCTCGCCAAGGACATCGACGATTTTGATTTTTGCGCCACGCCGATCAACGAGGCGCTGGTCCGCGACCTTGCCGGCGGCGGGTTTATCGCCGCCCAGCGCAATGCCGTGCTGGTGGGCGGCACCGGTACCGGCAAGAGCCATCTGGCGATCGCCATTGCGCGGGCCTGCATCCGCGGCGGCGCGCGCGGCCGATTCTTCACGGTCGTCGATCTGGTCAACCGGCTGGAGGCCGAAGCCAGGGCTGGCCGGCAAGGGCGGCTGGCCGACTTTGCGATGCGGCTGGATTTTCTGGTGCTCGACGAACTCGGCTATTTGCCCTTCGCCCAGGCCGGCGGCCAGCTATTATTCCACCTGATCAGCCGGCTTTATGAGAAGACCTCGATTATCGTCACCACCAACCTCGCCTTCGGCGAATGGCCGAGCGTGTTCGGCGACGCCAAAATGACCACCGCGCTGCTAGACCGGCTGACGCATCATTGCGACATCATCGAAACCGGCAACGAAAGCTGGCGCTTCAAAAACCGCGTCTGAAAGCCGCGCCAGCGAAGCGGCGTTCCACCGTCCGTGCCCGGCTTCCCTCCGCTGGCATTCCACCTGCTTCGCAGGCGGAACCTTGGCCAGCTTCGCCCAGGTGGGCAAACAGGCACCTCCCACGCGCCCGCTCCGCCAGCGCCCGTAAAACGCGCTACGCGGGCGCGCGGGGCCCTCCTGTTCGCTACCTGGACAAGCCAAAACTGCCGTATCAAAGGGGTCCTTTTTGCACGCCGATAGGGGGTCCCTTTTGCGTGCCGATTGACAGCGAGCGGACCAAGCTGCAGGTGGCACATACCAAGCTGTCGCATAGCCGGGCCTTCATCGTGCGGGCCTATCTGCTGCAGACCCATGAGATGCTGTTTGATGCGTTGTCGCATGCGTTCCGTGTGCTGGGCGGCGTCCCGCAGCGTGGCATCTTCGATAATATGAACACCGCGGTTGACAAAATCGGTTCTGGCAAAGCCCGACAAGTCAATGCCCGCTTCGCCGCCATGGCCAGCCATTATCTGATCGATACGGATTTTTGCAATCCGGCCTCGGGCTGGGAAAAGGGACAAGATGAGAAGAACGTGCAGGATGCCCGGCGCCGGTTATGGCAACCTCTGCCAAGCTTCCCCGACCTGGCTGCGCTGAACGCCTGGCTCGAGGAAGGTTGCATTGAGCAGGGGGCAGCGCCATGCGTCATGATCCCGCCAGTGCGGCCGTCGTGGTGATGCTGCGCGGCCTCAAGATGCACGGCATGGCGCCGGCGGTCGGTGACCTGATCGAACAGGGTGCCCCCGCCTTCGGTGCAGCCGTGCCCGTGCTCTCCCAGCTGCTCAAGGCGGAGATGGCCGAGCGCGAGGTCAGGTC
>PLFB01000262.1 GCA_003137135.1 Acetobacteraceae bacterium | reverse complement strand
TTTTCAAAAAGCGCTTCTTACTTGCCTTCCTTACGCCGCAACCGTCATCTTGATGATCGAATCCGGGTCCGTCACCGCCCCGCTCTGCCCCACGCCGGCCTTGATTTTCAGCACCGCGTCCATCCCCGCCGTCACCTGCCCGCACAGCGTGTACTGCCCGTCCAAAAACGTCGCCGGCGCCAGGCAAATATAAAATTGGCTGTTCGCGGAATTCGGGTCGGACGTCCGCGCCATCCCCACCGCCCCGGTCAAAAAGCTCGCGTCATTGGTGAATTCCGCCGGCAAATTCGGCAGATCGGACCCCTGCGTCCCCGTATTCGTCCGGTCCCCGGTCTGCGCCACAAACCCCGGGATCACCCGGAAAAACTGGCACCCGTCATAAAACCCTTGTTGCGTCAGCACCACCATCCGCTGGCTCGCCAGCGGCGCCAGGTCCGGCCGCAGTTTTATTGTCACCGTGCCGTATTTCAGCTCCATCAAAAGGGTGTCGCTGGCGGCTTGCGCGTCCTCGGTCATCAAAATTCCATTCGTCAGTGGGGCCGCCGCGGCGGCGGTGAGCAAAATCCGGCGTTTCATCATCATAAAACCTATTTTCTGGTGAGTCTGGCCAAGGTCCGCTCATACGTCAACGGCGGCACGAAGGAAGAAATATCGCCGCCATAAACCGCCACATCCTTCACGAACCGCGAGGAAATAAACTGGTGGTGTTCGCTCGCCATCAGAAACACCGTCTCGATTTCCGGCTCCAGCCGGTAATTCATCCCCGCCATCTGAAACTCGTAGTCAAAGTCGGAAACCGCGCGCAACCCCCGCACGATCATCGCCGCCCCCACTTCCTTGGCGAACGAAATCAGCAACGTCTCAAACGGCTTCACCTCGATGGCGATGCCCGATTTCGCCGCGATCACATCCGTCTCCGCCTTCACCAGCGCCGCGCGCTCCTCCACCGGAAACATCGGCCCCTTCCCGATGTTCGAAGCCACCCCCACCACGAGCCTATCCACCAGCTTCGTCGCCCGGCTGATGATATCCAGATGCCCATTGGTAATCGGGTCAAACGTCCCGGGGTAAAGCCCGACCCGCAGTGCTTTTTTAACCATCCTCCCCCTCCTGTTCTTGTTCGAGAACAGGAAATACACTGGTCACCCGCTCGTTGTCATCCAGCCGGAACAGCGTCACCCCCATCGACGACCGCCCGGTGATCCTCACCTGGTCCACCGGCACCCGGATCAGCCTGCCGCCATCCGTCACCAGCATCACGTCGTCCCCCTCGCGCACCTGAAAACTGGCCGCCACCGCATTCCCATTCCGCCGCGCGTTCAGCGTGATATTGGCAATCCCCTGCCCACCCCGCCCCGTCACCCGGTATTCATAGGCCGAAGACCGCTTGCCAAACCCCGCATCCGTCACGGTGAGCAAAATCTCCTCGCCCTCCGAAAGCTCCGCCAGGCGCGACTCGGACAGCGCGATCTCCGCCACCGCCTCCTCCGCGTCCCCATTCACCTCGGCCGCCGTCTCATCTTCGCCATTCCGCCGTTGCGCCGAGGCATATTTCAAATACGCCGCCCGCTCATCCGGCGTCGCCTCCACATGCCGCAGCACCGACAGGCTCATTACCTCATCCCCGGCCGAGAGCTTGATCCCACGCACCCCCGCCGAATCCCGTCCCGAAAACACGCGCAAACTCTCATCCGTAATCTGGAACCGGATACACCGCCCCAGTTTCGTCGCCAGAAACACGTCATCGCCATCCCGGCACGTCGCCACCCCGATCAGCCGGTCCCCCTCATCCAGCTTCATCGCGATCAGCCCGGCCGCCCGCACATTCTTGAAATCCGCCAGCTTGTTCCGCCGCACCCCGCCGCTCGCCGTGGCAAACACCAGGTGCAGATTCTCCCACAGCGTCTCATCCTGCGGCAGCGGCAGCACCGCGGTAATCTCATCCTTGCCCAGTTCGGGCAGCAGATTCACCAGCGCCCGCCCCTTCGCCGTCGTCGTCGCCTCCGGCAGCCGCCACACCTTTTCCCGAAACGCTTTTCCTCCGGACGAGAAAAACAGCACATATTGATGCGTATGCGCATTAAAACTGCGCGTCACCACGTCGTCGCCGCGCGTAGAAGTCGCCGCCCGCCCGCGCCCGCCCCGATTCTGCGCTCTGAAAGTCTCCAGCGACGTTCTCTTGATAAACCCATCCCGCGTCAACGTGACGACCATCTGCCCCGGCTCGATCAGCGACTCATCATCCTGATCCGACTCCAAATCCTCAATGGACGACCGCCTTGGCGACGCAATCTTCACCCGCGCCGCAAGCAATTCCTCGCGCATCACCTCCATGCGCCTAATCCGCGACCCGATAATCTCCAAAAGCTCGGTAATCTTCTGCGCAACCTCCGTCAGCTCCGCCTGAATTTTTTCCCGCTCCAAACCGGTAAGCCTGGCCAGCCGCAATTCCAGAATGCCGCGCGCCTGCGCATCCGTCATCCGCATGGTATTATTCTCGGAAATCTCATTCCCCACGTCATCGATCAGCGCCAGCAGCGGCCTTACATTCTCCGCCGGCCAGTCCCTTGCCACCAGTTCCACCCGCGCCGCCGCCGCATCCGGCGACGCCCGAATAATCCTGATCACCTCATCAATATTCGCAACCGCCGTCGCCAGCCCCACCAGCAAATGCGCCCGATCCCGCGCCTTATTCAACTCAAACCGCGCCCGCCTTAGAATCACCTCCTCGCGAAACACGATGAAACAGTTCAGCGCCTCCTTCAGCCCCATCTGCCGCGGCCGCCCCTGGTCCAGCGCCAGCATGTTGATGCCAAAACTAACCTGCAAATTCGTGAAGCGATAAAGATTATTCAGCACCACTTCCCACGTCGCATCGCGTTTCAGTTCCACAACAATCCGCATCCCGTCGCGATCACTCTCATCGCGCATCTCGGAAATTCCCTCGAGCTCCTTCGCCCGCACCAACTCCCCAATCCGCTCCAGCAGCGCATTCTTATTCACCTGATAAGGAATCTCCGAAATAATGATCGCCTCACGATCCTTCCGAATCTCCTCCAACCTCGCCCGCGCCCGTATCGTAATCGACCCCCGCCCCGTCTCAAACGCGGATCGTATCCCCGACCGCCCAAGTATAATCCCCGCCGTCGGAAAATCCGGCCCCGGCACAATCTTCATCAGCTCATCCAGCGTAATCTCCGGATTCTCAATCATCGCCAGCGTCGCATCAACAATCTCGGTCGGATTATGCGGCGGAATGTTAGTCGCCATCCCCACCGCGATCCCGTTAGACCCATTGATCAACAGATTAGGAAACGCCGCCGGCAGAACCTTTGGTTCCTGCTCGCTCTCATCATAATTCGGCTGGAAATCAACCGTATCCTTATCAATGTCCTCCAGCAGCAGCATCGCCGACTGCGCGAGGCGCATTTCCGTGTACCGCATCGCCGCCGGCATATCGCCGTCGATCGACCCAAAATTCCCCTGCCCATCGATCAGCGGCAGCCGCATCGAAAAATCCTGCGCCATCCGCACCGCCGCCATATAAATCGCGGCATCCCCATGCGGATGATACTTGCCCATCACATCGCCCGTCATGCGCGCCGATTTCCGGTACGGCTTATCCGGCGTATTCCCGGTCTCATTCATGCCAAACAGAATGCGCCGATGCACCGGCTTCAGCCCATCCCGCGCATCCGGCAACGCCCGCGACACAATCACGGACATCGCATAATCCAAATAGGATTTACGCATCTCCGCCTCGATTGAGACAGGCTCCATCCCCCGCGGCGGCAGCGCCCCGTCGCCCGAATCGTCCGTGCTATCGCTCATGCTAGATCAAACAGCCAAGCCGCAGAGCGGCCCGAAAATAACCCACTGAAAACATTCAAAAAAATACCCTAATCATCCCCGAATTTTGCCAGATTCCGCCCCAAAAGTCAAATCAGCGACAAAACCGAAGTCAGGCAAGAAAGCAGCGCTTTTTTGAAAAAAAGCGCGCAAAAAACTTCTGATTTTCCCCGGCCCTTGCAACGCCAGTCTTTGGCCACTCCATCGCCGGTGGAGCGACGCCAAGACCCATCAACATCATCTGCGTTAATCTGCGTAATCTGCGGATAACTCTTCTCTTAAATGCCCGCCACCCCGCCGGCGCAAGATCGATCCCCCAAATCTCATACCACACCCGCGCCCCGCCAAACTTGCCCCACCCCCAAACCTTTGCCAAACCTTTCCAAAAGCGAAACCAGGAGACCAAGCCCTTGCGCCTATCCCGCCGCGCCCTCATCGCCGCCACCGCCGCCACCGCTCTCTCCCACCCAGCCAACGCGGACCAAAACACCTTCACCGTCCTACTCGACTGGTTCGTCAACCCCGACCACGCCCCCCTGTTCTGCGCAAAATACACCGGCGCCTTCACCCGCGCCGGCCTGGAAGTCACCCTCACCGCCCCCACCGATCCGGACATTCCCCCCCGCCTCGTCGCCGCGGGCCACGCCGACATGGCGCTCAGCTACCAAACCCAGCTCTACCTCCTCTGCGACGCCGGCCTTCCGCTCCGCCGCACCGGCACCCTCATCAACCAGCCCTTAAATACCCTCATGGCCCTGCCGAAATCCGGCATCCACAAAATCGCCGACCTCAAGGGCAAAAAAATCGGCTACTCAGTGGCGGGCGTCGAGGACGTTCTCATCGGCACCATGCTCCACGCGGCCGGCCTCACCCTCAACGACGTCCAGCTCATCAACATCAACTTCAACATCGTCACGGCCCTCATCAGCAACGAAGTGGACGCCGTCATCGGCGGCTACCGCAATTTCGAGGAAAACGAACTCAAGGAAAAAGGTTTTAACCCCATCGTCTTCCTCCCCGAATCCTACGGCGTCCCTCCCAGCGACGAACTCATCATGATGTCCAACGCCAACGCCCTGTCCGACCCCCGCCTGCCGAAATTTCTAACGGCCGTCAAAGAAGGCACCGCCGCCCTCCACAAAGACCCAAAAGGCCTCTGGCAAAAATTCATCGCCGACCAGACCACCCTCAACGACCAGCTCAACAAGACCGCCTGGTTCCAAACCATCCCCTACTTCCAAACAGACCCCGCAAAACTGAACGCCAAACGCTACGAAACCTACCGCGACTTCCTCTTCAAAAACGCCCTCATCAAGCAATCTAACCCCGTGTCATCCTACGCCGTCCAAATCCCAACGTGACCCCAATTGGCGCTAACCCTGACCCGCCACACTCGCCGCGTCATGGCCGGGCTTGACCCGGCCATCCACGCCTTCCGGCCCGCGCATTTTGGCCCACGATGAGTCAACACAAACGCGGCCGATCATATCCCGCCCACCCGGCCTGCAAATCACCAACCTCGCCCTCCGCTACGCCGGCGAAACAATCTTCGAAAACCTGAACCTCACCATCCCCCCCGGCGAAATTTTCGCCCTCCTCGGCCCCAGCGGCGTCGGCAAATCCAGCCTGCTCCGCATCATCGCCGGCCTGGAACCGCCCGCCGCCGGCACCGTCACCGCCACCGACCAACTCCCCATCAAACACCGCATCGCCTACATGGCCCAACAGGATCTGTTACTCCCCTGGGCGACCGTCGAACAAAACGTCACCCTCGGCGCCACCCTCCGCGGTGAACCCCCAGACCCCGCCCGCGCAAAAATCCTCCTCGACCAGGTCGGCCTCTCCGCAAACGCGCAATCCCTGCCTGCAACCCTTTCGGGCGGTATGCGCCAGCGCGCCGCCCTCGCCCGCACCCTCTACGAAGACCGCCCCATCGTCCTCATGGACGAACCCTTCTCCGCGCTCGACGNNGACGCCATCACCCGCCACCGCATCCAAAACCTCGCCACCACCCTGCTCGCCGGCCGCACCACCCTCCTCATCACCCACGATCCCGCCGAAGCCTGCCGCATCAGCCACAGCCTGGCGGTCTTGTCCGGCGCCCCCGCCGTCCTCGCCGCCCCCATCCAACTCCCCGGCACCAGNNCCGGCACCCCGCCCCGCGACCCCGCCGATCCAAGAATCCTGAACGCCCAGGTGCAACTCCTCAAAGACCTCGCCGCATGAGGCCGCTCATCACCGCCGGCGTGTTCCTCGCCTTCTGGTGGGCCATCACAACCTTCCTGCCCATCCCGTCCTACATGCTGCCCACCCCGCAAGCCGTCGCCGCCGCGCTGGTCACGCAAAGCCCCTACCTCCTGCAAAACACCCTCGTCACCCTCACGGAAATCCTGGCCGGCCTCATCCTCGGCACCATCCTCGGCGCCGGCGCCGCCCTCGCGATGGCCGCCATCCCGCCCGCCGCCCGCTGGCTCATGCCCATCCTCGTCATCAGCCAGGCCATCCCCATTTTCGCGCTCGCCCCCATCCTCGTCCTCTGGCTCGGCTTCGGCATGGCCTCAAAGATCACCCTCACCATCCTCGTCATCTTCTTCCCCGTCACCGCCGCCCTGGCCGACGGCCTCCGCCAAACCGATTCTGGCCTCATCCACTTGGCCCAGACCATGAACGCCACCCCGCTCCGCCTGCTGGCCAGAATCCGCCTGCCCGCCGCGCTGCCCGCCTTCGCCTCCGGCCTGCGCATCGCCACCGCCTTCGCCCCCATCGGCGCCATTTTCGGCGAATGGGCCGGCGCCTCCTCCGGCCTCGGCTACGTCATGATCAACGCCAACGCGCGCATAGAGACCGACCTGATGTTCGCCGCCCTGTTCCTCCTCTGCCTCATCGCCATCACCCTCTACACCGTGGTGGACCGCACCCTCCGCCGCCTGCTGTACTGGGTTCCCGACACCAGGAACCCCACCCCATGATCAAAGCCTATTTGGCCGGCCCCGACGTGTTCCTCCCCAACGCCCTCGCCCACGCTGCGGCAAAAGTGAACATCTGCGCCAAATACGGGATTTTAGGCCGCCCCCCCATCAACGACGATTTCGAACAACTTGCCCAACTACCGGCGGAAAAAGCCTGGCGCGGCATCTACCTCAAGGACATCGAGATGATGGAGGACTGCGACATCATCATTGCCAACCTCACCCCCTTCCGCGGCGCCTCGGCCGATTCCGGCACCCTCATCGAACTCGGCTGGTTCCTTGGCCGCAACAAACCCATCTACGCCTACTCCAACACCGCCACCCTGTTCACCGCCCGCTCCAAAACCCAAACCGCCGCCCTGCCGGACCCCATACCCAACCTCGTCGTCGAAGGTTTTGGCCTCCCCGACAACCTCATGATCCCCGGCGCCGTCGAATACGGCGGCCCAAACCCTATAACGCTGCCTCCTGATGGCCAAGATCTCCCGTTCGACTCACTGCAAATCTTCGAACTTTGCGTTAGTGAAGTGGAAGGAAGTAAGAAAGCGCTTTTTTGAAAAAAAGCGCGCAAAAAACTTTTGCTGGTGGCGTNNACGCCACCAGCAAAAGTTTTTTTGGTTACTTTTTTTTCAAAAAAAGTAACTCCTTCCTCTCCTAAACCGAATCCTTAGCCACCCTAACCCGCTCTACCCGTCGCCCATCCATCGCCATCACCTCAAACTTCCACCCGCCAAACACAATCGCATCCCCCGTCCGCGGCGGCCGCATCAGCAGCGCCAGTATCAATCCCCCCAGCGTGTGATAACTCCCCTCATTCGGCAAATCCGGCAGATGCAGCCGCGCCTTCGCCTCATCCACCGGCATCAGCCCATCAAACTCAAACTCATCCGCGCTCGCCTCCGCCGTCCCCTCCGCCGGCTTCACCAGCGCATCTTCCGGGTCGCCCACGATCGCCTCCAGCACGTCCGCCGCCGTCACCATCCCCTCAAAGCTGCCATACTCATCCAGCACCAGCGCGATCCCCAGAAAATCCGCCTTCAACCGCTCCAGCGCCTCCAGCGCGGAAACCGAATCCGGTATCGCCATCGGCTGCCGCAGCGCCGCCGCCAGCGAAAACTCCTTGCCATCCAGCACCCGGTCCAAAATATCTTTTGCCTGCACAATCCCCGCCACGTTATCAATCGCCCCGTCGCACACCACGAATCTGGAATGCGGCGCCGCCCGCAGCGCCGCCACGATCACCGGCCTTGGCGCCGTCCGGTCGATCCACGCAATCTCCGTCCGCGGCGTCATGATCGCCCGCACGGGCTTATCCGCCAGCCGCAGCACGCGCTCGATCATGTCGCGCTCCTCGTGCTCCAGCACCCCCGTCTCCGCCCCCTCCACCAGCATCGCCTTCAGCTCTTCCTCGCTCATCGCCCGCCGGTCGTCCCCCGCCGGCCCGAACGCGCGCAGCACCAGTCTTGTCGCCTGCCCCAGCAGCCAAACCACCGGCGTCACCGCCACCGCCAGCCACGCCAGCGGCGCCGCCACTACCACCGCCAACCGTTCCGGCGCCCTTAGCGCCAGCTGCTTGGGCACCAGCTCGCCAAACACCAGCGAGAAAAACGTAATCCCGATCACCGTAATCCCCAGCCCCAGCGGCCCCGCATACGGCCCCACCACCGGCAGCTTCGCCAGCGGCGCCGCCACCACCCCCCCCAACTGCGCCCCGCCAAACACCCCCGTCAGAATCCCGATCAGCGTAATCCCAAACTGCGACGCCGGCAGATACGCCTGCGGGTCATCCGCCAGCGCCCTGGCCTTTGCCGCCCCGCGCACCCCCTTGCGCTCCAGCAGCGTCAGCATCGCCCGCCGGCTGGACACCAGCGCCAGCTCGCTCAAGGCAAACGCCCCATTGCAAAAAATTAAAATCGCCAAAACCAACAGCTGCAGCGCCAGGTGCATGGCCCCTTTTACCCAGTTTTTCGGCCCATCGCCTAATCCCGGCCCGAAAAATCGTTTCGAATGCCTTATTGGCGACACAATCGCGCCCAGCCCTCGCCGCTTTACCCCGCCATATCCGCCAGCGTCAGGGAATTTTCTCCCGCCCAAAACCTGGATTCCTGCCTTCATGACCTACCAGTCGCCGATCATCAAACAGTCCGCCCGCCTCTCGCGCGCCAAAACCCGGAACGGCTTCGCCTCCCCCGGCTCCTGGATGGCCGCGCTCGGCGCCGGTATCATCGCGTTCGGCATCTGGGCCGGCCTCAACCAGCCCGTCACCAACATCGCCCCTTATCACGGCGAAATCGGCGGCTTCGCGTTCTCCCCCTTCCACGCCGGCGAAAGCCCGGAGCGCAACCAGTATCCCACGCTCCCCGAAATCAAATCCGACCTCAAACTCGCCGCCGCCCACACCCACAACATCCGCACCTACACCGTCGAGGGCGATCTCGGCCAAATCCCGGCCTTGGCCGAAGGCATGGGTCTCAACATCACCCTCGGCGCCTGGCTGGACCGTCACCCCGACGCCAACGCCACCGAACTCGCGCAAGTCGTCAAAATCGCCAACCAGAATCCCGACGTCAAACAGATCATGGTCGGCAACGAGACCATTTTGCGCGCCGACATGACCGTCCCGGCCCTCATCGCCGACATCAAGCTGGTCAAATCCGAGACCAAAAAGCCGGTTTCCACCGCGGAGCCCTGGCACGTCTGGCTGCACCACCCCGAACTCGCCAACAACGTCGACTTCATCACCGTCCATTTGCTGCCCTACTGGGAAGGCGTGCCCGAAAGCATCGCCGTGCAGGACGCCATGAATCGCCTGACCGCGGTGCACGACAAATTCCCGAACAAGCGCATCGTCATCGGCGAAATCGGCTGGCCGTCCGACGGCATCGACATCGGCGCCGCCCGCGCCAGCACCGTCAACCAGGCCCGTTTCATGCGCGATTTCTTCAACCTCGCGGCCAAAGACCACATCGAATATTTTGTGATGGAGGCGTTTGACCAGCCCTGGAAAACCAGTTTTGAAGGCCGCGCCGCCGGCTACTGGGGCATGTTCACGCTCGACCGCCACGCCAAATGGTCCCTCACCGGCCCGGTCGAGAACAATCCCGCCTGGATCTTCTACGCCCTTGGCAGCATCCTCGCCGTCTTCGCCGCCACCATGGCGCTCTTGTCGCGCCGCCCCGACATCCGCCTCCCCGGCAAACTCCTGTTCGCCGCCCTGGTCGAAGGTTTTGGCGCCGCCCTGGCCATGCTGCTGATGAACATGGGCGAAACCTACCTCTCCTGGACCGCCGCCGCGGTTTGGGGCGGCCTCGCCTTGGGCCAAGGCCTGCTGCTCTTCCTCCTCATCGCCGACAGTTTTGATCTTGTCGAAACCATTTTCGGCCGCGTCCAAAAGCGCCATTTTGAGCCGATCCCCGCCCCCGCCGGCGCGATCCTGCCGAAAGTCAGCATCCACCTGCCGATCTGCAACGAACCCCCCGAAATGGTCCGCCAGACGCTCGACGCGCTCTCGCATCTCGACTACGAAAACTACGAAGTCCTGGTCATCGACAACAACACCGCCGACCCCCTGGTCTGGGAACCGGTCGCCGAACACTGCGCCCGCCTAGGCCCAAAATTCCGCTTCTTCACGCTGGGCAAATACCCCGGTTTTAAGGCCGGCGCCCTCAATTTTGCCCTGCGCGAAACCGCCGCGGACGCCAAAATCATCGGCGTCATCGACAGCGACTACATCGTCGACCCCGACTGGCTGCGCTCCATGGTCCCGGCCTTCGACAACCAAAAAATCGGCTTCACCCAGTCCCCGCAGGATTATCGGGACAACGACGGCAGCTTCTTCAAGCGCCTGATGTTCTGGGAATACGCCGGCTTCTTCCACGCCGGCATGGTCGCCCGCAACGAGCGCAACGCCATCATCCAGCACGGCACCATGACCCTCATCCGCAAGGACGCCCTGCTGAACGAAAACGGCTGGGCCGAATGGTGCATCACCGAAGATTCCGAACTCGGCCTAAAACTTTTTCGCCGCGGCTACGAGGCCGTGTACTCCAAAAAAAGTTTCGGCAAAGGCGTCATGCCCGACGACTTCAACGCTTTTCGGAAACAACGCTACCGCTGGGCCTACGGCGCCATGCGCATCACCCGCGCCAACGCCGCCGCCTTGTTCAACCCGCTGAACAAAGACCTCACCCTCGGCCAAAAATGGCATTTTATTACCGGCTGGCTGCCCTGGATGGGCGACGCCCTGGGCCTCGTCTTCCTCATCATGGGCCTCGCTTGGTCGCTCGGCCTCATCCTAGACCCGGTGCGCTTCGAATTCCCCATCGTGCTCTTCATGCTCCCCAGCATCGGCCTCTTCGTCTTCAAAATTTTTCAGATACTCGCCCTCTACGCGGCAAAAGTCCCCTGCAAATTTTCTGACCGCCTGGCCGCGGCAGTGGGTGGTCTCGCACTCAGCCACAGCATCGGCAAAGCCGTCTGGAAAGGCCTGTTTTCAAACAGCCTGCCCTTCCTGCGCACCCCCAAAATGAAAAACGCCCCCGCCTTGGTCCAAGGCCTGGTCATGGCCCGCGAAGAGTGCATGCTCCTAGCCCTAACCTGGGCGGCGTTGCTCGCCGTCGGCTTTGGCCACCACTGGGCCACCATCGAAACCAAACTCTGGTGCGTGGTATTGTTCACCCAATCCCTCCCGTATCTGGCCTCGGTCGGCGTCAGTATTTTGGCCGCCCTCCCCGCCAAAGCCCCCAAACGCGTGGTGGCCCCCGCCCCCAAATTGGCTCCGGCAAGAATCGGCGCCATGCACCCCGCCGCCGGCGACTAGAAAACGCAAGAAAGCAGCGCTTTTTTAAAAAAGCGCGCAAAAAACTTTTGCTCCTGCGGGCGCGTGCGCCAAAATGCGCCACACGCCCGCGTAGGGCGGAAAAGCGAAGCGTCTTCCGCCTCCTTACCACCGCCCCCCCAAGCCGGACCCATACAGCCTCTAACTTGCGCTTTCGCAACAACCCGGCATATTCGCCGGCGTGGAACCGCCCAAAAATCCAGAACGTCCCGCCAAAACAAAACAACATCTCGCCTGGTGGTCCGGCTCCCTCGCCTCCTTTCACCACCAAAACGACGAAGCCATCATCGAACGCCTCAACCTCCGCCTCGTCGAAGCCCACTACACCGCCCGCGCCGACCAAATCCACGCCTGGCGCTCCCTGCTCCCCACCCTGCGCCACGCCGTCCAACACCTGCCACCAAACTGGCGCATCCTCATAGAATACCCCCTCCTCCGCCTCGACCGCCGGCTCGACGTCCTCCTCATCACCGACCGCGCCATCTTCGTCCTGGAATTCAAAGCCGCCAACTTCGAAAGATCCGCCCTTCGCCAAGTCGCCGACTACGCACTCGACCTCCGCGATTTCCAAGCCGCCAGCCGCAACCATCCCATCATCCCCATCCTCGTTGCGGCCGCCGGCGCCCCCGCCGAGCCATGCTGGCCGTTGCTATGGACAAACTACGAAAACCCCGTCTTCCAAGCCTCGCCTGCCACGCTGCGCGACCTGCTCTCTAACATTTTGCAAAAAATCGATCATCGCGGCATCGATATCGAAGCCTGGGAGCACGCCGCCTACCGCCCCGTCCCTACCATCATCGAAGCCGCACTCATGCTCTACCGAAAGCACGGCGTCGAAGACATCAAAACCGCGCGCGCCGACACCACCAATCTAACAGCCACGACGTCCGCCATCCTGCACGCCATCGCCACCGCCAAACAGCAAAGCGGCCACGTCATCATCTTCGTCACCGGCATCCCCGGCGCCGGCAAAACCCTCTGCGGCCTCAACGCCGTCTTCTCCGCAGAAACCACCGCCGCCTTCCTCACCGGCACCTTGCCCATGGTCTACGTCCTCCGCGCCGCCCTCATAAAAGACGCCGTCGCATCCGGCGCCAGACAAAAGGCGCAAGCCGAACGCGAAGCCAAAGCCCAAATCCAAAGCATCACGGGCTTCCTGAAAGACCACCGCGACCGCCATGACGCCCCAGCCGAACACGTCATCGTCTTCGACGAAGCCCAACGCGCCTGGGACGCCGACTACGGCGCGCAAAAATTCGGCCTTGCCGACAGCGAGGCCGCCATCGTGTTAGACATCATGCGCCGCCATCAAGACTTTGCCGTCATCGTGGCCCTCGTCGGCAACGGCCAGGAAATCAACACCGGCGAAGCCGGCCTGCAAGAATGGGGCAAGGCGCTAAAGCAACGCCCAGAATGGCAAATCCGCGCCGCCCCCGGCGTGATCAACGCAGCCGAGCCGCGCCAATCCCTCTTCATCACGCCACCAGACTCACTCTCCATCGATCCGCAACTCCACCTCAACACCGCCGTTCGCCAAATCCGCGCCGCCGACGCCGCCCAATGGGTGGACGCCGTCCTGCGCGGTGCCACCGACGAAGCCATCGACATCGCCAACCGCAACGACCAAAAAATCCCGTTCTTCATCACCCGCTCTCTCGCCGCGATGCGCAAATCCTTGCGCCAACGCACCGGCGGCGACCGCCGCGCCGGCCTGGTCTGCAGCAGCGGCGCCAAGCGCCTCATCGCCGATGGCATCTGGCCCAAATTCGACCATCTCGACGCTGACGCGGTCGCCAACTGGTTCCTCAAACGCTGGCCCGAAGACGTCCGCGCCTCAGACGCGCTCGAACTCCCCGCCACCGAATTCGCAGCCCAAGGTCTCGAACTCGATTTCGTCGGCCTATGCTGGGGCGGCGACTACATTTGGAACGGCCAATGGGTCGTCCGCAATTTTTCCGGCACAAAATGGCAATACCCCAAAAAACCCGACGCGAGGGATTTCTGCCGCAACACCTACCGCGTCCTCCTCACCCGCGCCCGCTACGACACGATCATTTGGGTTCCTCAGGGCGACCCTGCCGATCCAACAAGAGAGCCTGATTTGTTCAATCAAACCGCCGCCTACCTCCTATCCGCCGGCGCGACAGAACTCCCGAGCCTCACCGCGCCGACCCCGCCGCCGGCCCCCTCCCAATCCACACTCTTCCCGGTCTAACCTCTGTCTCCCCGGACAAAAAACCCCTACCATCTTCCCGACAAACCCCCGTGGGAGACAAAAAGATGCACTTCGACCTCTTCGTCATCGGCGGCGGCTCCGGTGGTGTCCGTTGCGCCCGCATCGCCGCCGCCCACGGCGCCAAAGTCGGCATCGCCGAGCACCGCCACTGGGGCGGCACCTGCGTCAACATCGGCTGCGTCCCCAAAAAATTCATGGTTTTTGCCGCCGAATACGGCGCCAACGCCATCGACGCCAAAACCTACGGCTGGGACATTTCCACAGGCCCACATCACTGGCCCACCCTCATCGAAGCCAAAAACCAAGAAGTCGCCCGGCTTTCGGGCATCTATTCCCGCCTCCTGGACCAAAACGGCGCCACAACCTTCAACGCCCACGCCCACTTCCTGGACCCCCACACAATCGAAGTCGGCGGCCAAAGAATCACGGCGGAAAAGATCGTCATCGCCACCGGCGGCCACCCCGAAACCCCGGACATCCCCGGCGCCGACCTCGCCATCGTCTCCGACGACGCCTTTTTTCTAAAGGAAATGCCCCGCCGCATCGTCATCATCGGCGGCGGCTATATCGGCGTCGAATTCGCCGGCATCTTTTCGGGCCTGGGCGCCGAAACCCACCTCATCTACCGCCAGCCCTTGCCGCTGCGCGGTTTCGACGAAGACCTCCGCCTGTCGCTGGCCGAATCCCTCACCGCCAACGGAATCAAACTCCACCCCGACACCGTCCCCAAATCCATCAAGGACGAAAACGGCGAAAAGCACCTCGCCCTCTCCGACCTCACCATCCTGGAAACCGACCTCGTCTTCTTCGCCACCGGCCGCGCCCCCAACGTCAAAAACCTCAACCTGGCCGCCGCCGGTCTAGAAAAAACCGCCCGCAACGGCGCCATCCCCATCAACGACCAACTGCAAACCGCCATCCCCCACATCTACGCCATCGGCGACGTCACGGACCGTCTCAACCTCACCCCCGTCGCAACCGCCGAAGGCCACGCCCTCGCCGACTCCCTCTTCGGCCCCAACCCCCGCACAATCAGCCTTAAAAACGTCCCCACCGCCGTCTTCTCCATCCCCCCCATCGCCACCGTCGGCCTCACGGAAGCCGAAGCCGCCAAAAATGGCGGAGCAAAAATCTTCCTCACCAAATTCACCCCCATGCGCCACGCCATCACCGGCCGTCCCCGCAAAACCCTCATGAAACTCATCGTGGACGCCGCCACCGACACCATTTTAGGCGCCCACATGCACGGCGAGGACGCCCCCGAAATCCTCCAGGGCCTCGCCATCGCCATCCAATCCGGCGCCACCAAGGCGGATTTCGACCGCACCATCGGCATCCACCCCACCGCCGCGGAGGAATTCGTCACCCTGCGCACGCAAACCCGCCTTGTCGGCATGGAGGAAGCCGCCGAGTAGCCATTGCCCAAATAACGCGCGATAAGGCAAAAAATTAACCCCCTGGAGCGCCCATGGACTCGATCACCCCCGCCATCGCCACCTCAAGCTGGTCCCCCGCCAGCTGGCGGGACTGCCCCATTCGCCAGGTCCCCAGCTACCCGGACCCGGCGAAATTGGCCGCCATGGAAGCCCGCCTCACCCGCTTCCCCCCTCTGGTTTTCGCCGGCGAGGCCCGCCGCCTCAAATCCCACCTGGCGCTGGCCGCGCAAGGCAACGCCTTCGTCCTGCAAGGCGGCGACTGCGCCGAATCCTTCGGCGACTTCACCGCCAACATCATCCGGGACACGTTTCGCGTCCTCCTCCAAATGTCGGTGGTCCTCACCTTCGGCGGCGCCGTGCCCGTCGTAAAGCTCGGCCGCATGGCCGGCCAGTTCGCCAAGCCCCGCTCCTCCGACACCGAAACCCAGGGCGGCGAAACCCTCCCCAGCTACCGCGGCGACATCGTCAACGGCCCCGATTTCTCCGCCCAGGCCCGCATCCCAGACCCCACCCGCATGGAATTCGGCTATTTCCAATCCGCCGGCACCCTCAATCTGCTCCGCGCCTTCGCCAGCGGCGGCTACGCCGACCTGCACGAAGTCCACCGCTGGAATTTGGACTTCGTCGAAAACGCCCCTTTGCTGGACCGTTACCGCGACCTCGCCAACCGCATCGGCGAAACCCTCGCCTTCATGGGCGCCTGCGGCCTCACCAGCATCTCCGCCCCGCAGATCCGCGAAACCGACTTTTTCACCAGCCACGAATCCCTCCTTTTGCCCTACGAACAGGCGCTTACCCGCGTCGATTCGACGACCGGCGATCACTACGCCTGCAGCGCTCATTTCCTCTGGATCGGCGACCGCACCCGCCAGCCGGACGGCGCCCACGTCGAATTTTTACGCGGCATCAAAAACCCCATCGGCCTAAAAGTCGGCCCCACCATGTCCCTGCCAGACCTCCACCAGCTCATGGACATCCTGGACCCAAACAACGATTCTGGCCGCCTCACCCTCATCTTCCGCATGGGCGCCAACAACGCCGCCGAAAAACTCCCCCCCCTGCTGCGCGCGATCAAAACCTCCGGCCGCACCCCCGTCCTCATCTGCGACCCCATGCACGGCAACACCGTCTCCACCGCCCAAAAAATCAAAACCCGCCGCTTCGACGACATCGTCTCCGAGCTCAAAACCTTTTTTGCGGTTTCCGCTGCGGAAGGCACGGTGGCCGGCGGCGCCCACATCGAAATGACCGGCCANNCAACCGCTACGAAACCTTCTGCGACCCCCGCCTCAACGCCGAACAATCCCTAGAACTGGCTTTCTTGCTCGCCGAGGAACTAAAAATCCGCCGCGCCGAAAAAAGCCTATCATGACTCCCGTCCCCCTCGCTCCGGAAGACATCACCGCGCGGACAGATTCCTACTTCAACCGCACCCGCGCCATCGTGCAAAAATTCGGCGACAAAACCGTCACCTACGCCGTCTTCCTCCGCCGCCCCGTCGTCTCCGCCCCCGCTCTCATGACCGAATGGCTCAACGCCGTCGCACTCGAGCGCAACCAAAAATTCGACATCGAACTGATGCACCAGGAAGGCGAATGGGTCGGCGCCGGCGAGCCGCTCGCCTACATCACCGGCCCCTTCACCGCGCTCGCGGACCTGGAAACCATTTTCCTGCAAAAAATCGGCGCCGCCTGTGTGGCCGCCCACAACGCCTTCCAGATGTGCGTCGCCCTGCCCCACGCCGCTTTCCTCGCCATGGACGCCCGCCACTGCGCCGGCGGCGAGATGCAGGAGATCATGGCCTATGCCGCCGCCGTCGGCAGCCGCGCGGCCCAGCGCGAAGGCGCCAAAGGTTTTGTCGGCAACGCCAACGACTGGACCGCGCACTATTTCGGCGCCAACATTGGCTACGGCACCATGCCCCACGCCCTCATCGGCTACGCCGGCTCCACCCTGCGCGCCGCCGAAATGTTCGTCCAAACTTTTCCGGGCGAGCCCCTCACCGTTCTGGTTGACTATTTCGGTCGCGAAGTCACCGACGCCCTGGAAGTCTGCCGCCATTTCCCCGAAATGGCCGCCTCCGGCAAACTCTCCGTCCGCCTAGACACCCATGGCGGCCGTTTTCTGGAAGGCCTGGACCCGCAAGAATCCTACGCCGTCCTCGAACGCCACGCCCCCGGCGCGCTGCGCCGCTACCGCAGCCAGACCGAACTGCGCTACCTCATCGGCACCGGCGTCTCCGCCGCCGCCATCTGGCGCATGCGCGAAGCCCTCACGCAAGCCGGCTTCCCCAAAGTCCAAATCGTGGCAAGCTCCGGTTTCGGCGTCGAAAAATGCAGCGTCATGGCCGACGCCCACACCCCGATCGACGTCGTCGGCACCGGCAGCTTCATCCCCGAACAATGGAGCGAAACCTACGCCACCGCCGACATCGTCGCCTACAACGGCACCCCCATGGTCAAAATCGGCCGCGAATTTTTACTCCGCTCCGCCAAACGCGACCTTGGCTAAAAACGCAAGCCCCATCCCGCCGCCACTCCCGTCATGCCGGCGAATGCCGGCATCCACGCCTTTCTGGCCACACAAATGAACACCCTCAAAATCGCCATCGCCCAACTCAACCTAACCGTCGGCGCCATCGACAAAAACCTCGCCTCAATCCGAAACGCGCGAAAACAGGCGGCGGAAATGGGCGCTGACCTCCTCGTCACCCCCGAAATGTCCATCTCCGGTTACCAGCCCGAGGACCTCGTCCTCAAACCCGCCTACGTTACCGCCTGCGAAGCCGCCGCCGAAGCCCTCGCCAAAGACACCGCGGACGGCGGCCCCGCCCTCATCATCGGCACCCCCTGGCAAAACGGCGACCTCCTGCACAACGCCGCCTTCCTCCTCGACGCCGGCAAAATCCAGGCCCGCCGCGCCAAACACGAACTCCCCAACTACGGCGTCTTCGACGACAAGCGCGTTTTTGCTCCCGGCCCCGCCCCCGGCCCCGTCAATTTCCGCGGTGTTCGGCTCGGCCTTATGATCTGCGAAGACTGGTGGTTCCCCTCCGTCTCCGAAACCCTGAAAGAATCCGGCGCCGAACTCTTGCTCTCAATCAACGCCTCCCCCTTCGAGGACGGCAAACAAGACCGCCGCATCACGCTGGCCGTCGAGCGCGTCGTCGAAACCGGCCTCCCCTACATCTTCGCGGCCTTAACCGGCGGCCAGGATGAAATCGTCTACGACGGCGCCAGCTTCATCCTGAACGCCGACCGCACTTTAGCCCTCCAACTCCCCTACTTCGAAGAATCCCTAACCCTCACCACCTGGACCCGCCAAAACGGCACCCTCACCTGCGCCCCCCAAAACCTCCCCCCCGCGCCATCCCGAGAAAACCTCATCTACCGCTCCATGATGACCGGCCTCCACGACTACGTGCAAAAAAACAACTTCCCCGGCATCATCCTAGGCCTCTCCGGCGGCATAGACTCCGCCCTCAGCGCCGCCGTCGCCACCGACGCTCTAGGCCCCGAAAAAGTCCGCGCCGTCATGCTCCCCAGCCCCTACACCAGCCAGCACAGCCTCGAAGACGCCGCCCTCTGCGCCAACCTCCTAGGCATCCACTACGACACCATCCCCATCTCCGGCGCCATGCAAGCCTTCGCAACCGCCCTCGCCCCCGTCTTCCAAAACCGCCCGTCCGACACCACCGAGGAAAACATCCAATCCCGCGCCCGCGGCCTCATCCTCATGGCCATGTCCAACAAATTCGGCCACATGCTCCTCACCACCGGCAACAAATCCGAAATG
>PLFB01000116.1 GCA_003137135.1 Acetobacteraceae bacterium | reverse complement strand
ATCGTCGGCCAGGACGAGATGCTCACCGCCATCATCGCCGCCGCGATTGAGCCAAAGCTGTCCGGCGTGCTGATTTTCGGCGACCGCGGCACCGGCAAATCCACCGCCGTCCGCGCCCTGGCCGCCCTGCTGCCGGAGATCGAGGCCGTCGAACACTGCGCCTTCCACTGCGACCCGGCCGACCCGCAAAACCTCTGCGCCGACTGCCGCACCCGTCTCGCGGCCGGCCACCTCCCCACCACAAAAATCCGCATCCCGGTGGTCGATCTCCCGCTCGGCGCCACCGAGGACCGCGTCGTCGGCGCCCTGAACCTGGAGCGCGCGCTCGCCGACGGCAGCAAGGTCTTTGAACCCGGCCTGCTCGCCCGCGCCCATCGCGGCTTTTTGTACATCGACGAAGTCAACCTGCTGGAAGACCACATCGTGGACCTGCTGCTCGACGTCGCCGCCAGCGGCGAGAACGTCGTCGAGCGCGAGGGCCTCTCGCTGCGCCATCCCGCCCGCTTCGTCCTGATCGGCAGCGGCAACCCGGAAGAGGGCGAATTGCGTCCCCAGCTCCTCGACCGTTTCGGCCTCTGCGTGGACGTCAAAACCCCCACCGACATCGCCACCCGCATCGAAGTCGTCCGCCGCCGCGACGCCTACGATACCGACCCGCAAAAATTCACCGCGCAATACGCCGCGGCCAGCGCCGCCTTGCGCGAAAAGATCCTCGCCGCCCGCGCCGCGTTACCGGCCATCACCGTGTCCGATGACATTTTGGAACTCGGCGCAAAACTCTGCCTGGCGCTGGGCACCGACGGGCTGCGCGGCGAACTGACCCTGCTGCGCGCCGCCCGCGCCTTGGCCGCCTACGAAGGCCAAAACACCGTCACCGCCGCCCACCTGCAAAAAATGTCCGCCCCCGCCTTGCGCCACCGCCTGCGGCGCGACCCGCTGGATGACAGCCTCGCCACCACCCGAGTGGACCGCGCGGTGGCCGAGTTGTTTGCCCCGGCATGAGCCCGTTCGACCCGTCCTGGGACAGGTCTTCGGCGCCCCAGGCCGCGTCGTTCAGTGACGCCATCCTCGCCGCCGCGCTGCTGGCCATCGACCCCACCCTCACCGGAATCTGGCTGCGCGCCTGGTCCGGCGAGGCGCGAGAGAGATATCTGAAAAACCTCCTGGCTCTGTTCCCCGCCGGCACGCAGGCCAAAAAACTGCCGCTCTCCATCACCGACGACCGCCTGCTCGGCGGCCTGGACCTGCCGGCCACCCTCGCCGCCGGCCGCCCGGTTCACACCGCCGGCCTGCTGCGGGAGGCCAAATCCCACCTCCTGCACATCGCGATGGCCGAGCGCCTATCCCCCCAGCACGCCGGTAAAATTCTCGCCCAGCTCGATCATGGCGCCGGCCTCACCCTCATCGCCCTCGACGAGGGTATTTTGGACGAAGCCCCGCCAAAAACCCTCACCGAGCGCCTCGCCTTCACCGTCGATGCCCTCCCCGGCATGGCCGAGCCATGGCCCGATCCGCTCGTCATCCAGATCGCCCGCAAGAATCTCGCAGCCGTTCACACCGCCGCACACGCCATAGACCATATCTGCGCCCTTTCCATTGCCCTGGGCGTTCATTCGGCGCGGGCGGAGATTTTTGCCCTGCGCGCCGCGCGCGCCAGCGCGGCACTCGCCGGCCGCGACGCGGTCGAGCCGGCCGACATCGAAATCGCCGCCAGGCTGGTCCTGCTGCCCCGCGCCACCCGGCTGCCATCCGCGCCGGAAGCGCCGGAGTCCCAGGACTCGCCGCCGGAACCCGAACCCGATCCCGGCGAAGACCACCGGCCAGACCAGAAGCTGGACGATTCCGTCGCGGACGCCAAAACCACACCCTTGCCGCCGGCGCTGTTGGCGGCGCTGGCCGCCGCCACCGCCCCCAGCCGCAAGGCGCGCGGCGGCGGCACGCCAGGCAAATCCGCCGCGCCCACGCGCGGCCGCCCCGCCGGCGCGCGGCCCGGACCGCTCACCGGCGCCGCCAAACTCGCGATCCTGGAAACGCTGCGCGCCGCCGCCCCCTGGCAGCCCCTGCGCGCGCGCGTAGAAAACCAGAAAATCGCCATCCGGCAGGACGATTTCCGGATCAAGAAATTCAGGCAGAACCCACGCGCCATCGCGATTTTCGCGGTCGATGCCTCCGGCTCCTCCGCGCTCAACCGCCTGAGCGAAGCCAAAGGCGCCATCCAGCACCTGCTCGCCGATTGCTACATCCGCCGCGACCAGGTGGCGCTGATCGCCTTCAGGGGCATGTCGGCGGAAATGCTGCTGCCGCCCACCCACGCACTGGCCCGCGCCAAAAAAACCCTTTCATCGCTCCCCGGCGGCGGGCCGACGCCGCTCGCCACCGGCATCGACGCTTTGCGCGCGCTGGCCGATGCCGAGCGGCGCGCCGGCAAACTCCCGCTGCTGGTCGTGCTGACCGATGGCGGCGCCAACGTCTCACGCGACGGCGCGCAAAGCCGGCCGGCCGCCGCCGCGGACGCCATGGCCGCCGCCCGCGCCTGCCGCGCGCAAAGATTTTCAGCACTTGTGGTGGACACGTCCCCCCGCCCGCAAAAATTCGTGCGCGAACTGGCGGCCGAAATGGGCGCAAAATATCTGCCGCTGCCCTACGCCGACCCAAAACTGCTGAGCCGCGCCGTGCAGGCCGAGGGAGCCCGCCGTGACAGCCAGCATTAGCGCGCTCTCTCTGCCGCCGGAAAAATCCCGCATCGGCGCGCCGGATTGGTCGCGCGACGGGCGGGATTGGCCGAACCGCGAAAATTCCCATTTTATCTCCGCCAACGGGCTGCGCGTGCACGTGCAGATCGCCGGCGCCGGCCCGGCTTTTCTGCTGCTGCACGGCACGGGGGCTGCGACGCATTCCTGGCGCGACCTGCTGCCGCTGCTGGCGGAAAAATACACCGTGATCGCGCCGGACCTGCCCGGCCACGGGTTTTCGGCGCGGCCGGACGAGGCCGGCATGACCATCACCGGCATGTCCGCCACCATCGCCGCGCTGCTGACCCAGCTTGGCCAGAAACCGGAATTTTGCGCCGGCCATTCGGCGGGTGCGGCGATTCTGGTCAACATGATTCTGGCCGGGCAGATCGCGCCAAAAACGTTGATTTCGCTCAACGGCGCGCTGCTGCCGTTCAAGCACGCCGTCAGCCCGCTGATCGCGCCGCTGGCGAAAATGTTCGCGCGCTCGCCGCTGGTGCCGTTTTTGTTCTCCATGCACGCCGCCGACCCGCGGGTGGTGGACCGGCTGCTGCGCGGCACCGGCTCGGACATCGACGCCGACGGCGCGAAGTTTTATGCCCGCCTGGCCGCCCGCAGCGTGCACGCCGGCGCCGCGCTGACCATGATGGCCAACTGGGACCTGCCGGCGCTGCTGCCGCGGTTGAAAGACGTGAGCACGCCCACGCTGCTGATCGCCGGCGGCAACGACAAGACGATTTCCCCTGACGAAGCCACGCAAGTGGCCAAAATGCTGCCGAACGCGACAGTAAGAATCCTCGCCGGCCTGGGCCACCTGGCGCATGAGGAGCAACCTGAAGACCTCGCCAAAATCATCGAGGATTTTTGCGAGGAGCACGCCGCATGAATGCGCCACGCGCATCGGAAGCAAGGAAGAACTTCTTTTTTAAAAAAAAGAAGCAAAAAACTTTTATTTTATTTGGATTACGGGCGTTTGCGCAATCTGAGACCAAAGGGAATCAAAAGTTTTTTGCTTCCCCAGGCGGGGCGCCTTTTTTTCAAAAAAGAAGTTCTTCATTTCTGTGTGTCCCATGAACGCGCTGCGTCAATCACAAAACGTCGTGCCCGCCAACGTCTCGGACCCGCGTCCGCATGCCGTCGTCATCGGCGCCGGACTTGGCGGGCTGGCCGCCGCCATTCGCCTCGGCGCGCGCGGTTATCGCGTTACGGTGCTGGAGCGCGGCCAAGAGCCCGGCGGCCGCGCCTCGGTTTTCCGGCAGGACGGTTTTACGTTCGACGCCGGCCCCACCATCATCACCGCGCCCTTCCTGCTGGATGAACTCTGGGCGCTCGCCGGCAAGAACTTCGCCGACGACATCACGCTGCATTCGATCTCGCCCTTCTATCGCATCACCTTCCCCGACGGCGCGGCATTTGATTGCGCTTCCGATCCGGATTTTATGCGCGAGCAGGTGCGGCGGCTGGCGCCGGCGGATTTGGCGGGCTACGAGAAGTTCATCGCGCTATCGGAGCAAATCTACAAGATCGGTTTCGAGCAACTGGCGCACAAGCCGTTCGGGTCGTTCACGGACATGCTCCGAATCCTGCCCGATCTGGTCCGGCTGTCCGGCTACCGCTCGGTCGCGGGGCTGGTGAACAGCCACATCCGCGATCCGCGGCTGCGCATCGCGCTCAGTTTTCACCCGCTGCTGGTGGGCGGCAACCCGCTGAATACCAGCGCCATCTACTGTCTTATTCTGTATCTAGAACGAAAATCCGGCGTGCATTTTCCGGCCGGCGGCACCTTCGCGCTGGTCGCCGGCATGGCCAACCTGATCCGCGGGCAGGGCGGCACAATCCGAACCGGCGCCACCGTCGCGAAAATTCTGGTTGAAAACGGCCAGGCCGCCGGCGTGGAATTGGACAATGGCGAAGCGATTCACGCGCATGTCGTGGTTTCCAACGCCTGCGCCGGCCACACCTACAAGCACCTGCTGGCCCACCACAAGCGCCGCCGCTGGACCGACAAAAAAATCGCGCGCGCGAAATTTTCCATGGGTCTGTTTGTCTGGTATTTTGGTACGAACCGGCAATGGCCGGAGGTGCCGCACCATTCGATCCTTCTCGGACCCCGCCACGATGAGTTGCTACGCGACATTTTTGACCGCAAAAAGCTGGCCGGCGATTTCTCACTGTATCTGCACCGGCCCACCGCGACCGATCCTTCGCTCGCGCCCGATGGCTGCGATGGATTTTACGTGCTCTCGCCGGTGCCCAATCTGCTCGGCAGCATAAACTGGTCGCAAAAGGCCGAGCCTTACCGCGCGGCGATCGAAAAATCGCTGAACGAAACGGTGCTTCCCGGGCTTTCCGGCATGATCGTGACGTCGAAAATCATGACGCCGGCGGATTTCGGGGAAAGATATTTGTCGCTGCACGGCGCCGGTTTCGGCATGGACCCGCGGCTGTTGCAAAGCGCCTGGTTCCGGCCACATAACCGCAGCGAGGAAGTGAAGAACTTGTTTCTGGTGGGTGCCGGCACCCATCCCGGCGCCGGCGTTCCCGGCGTGTTGTCGTCAGCGCGTGTCCTCGATGAGGTGGTTCCCCATGCCAAAAACTTCGCTCGATAAAACCGACCTCGCGGCGTGCCGATTTCTGCTCCGCGGCGGCTCGAAAAGTTTTTTTGCCGCGTCGCTTTTGTTGCCACCTCGCATTAAGAACGCCGCCACGGCATTGTACGCGTTCTGCCGCGTCGCCGACGACCTGATCGATCTCGGCGACGACCCGAAACAGGCGGTTTTGCTGCTGCATGGGCGGCTGGACGCCGCCTACGCCGGCGCGCCGCATGACGACCCGATCGACCGCGCTTTCGCCGCGGTGCTGGCGGACAAGAAAATTCCGAAAACGCTCCCGGCCGCCCTGATCGAGGGTCTGGCCTGGGATTCTGAAGGCCGGCGCTACAATAATTTCGAAGCGCTGCTGGACTACGCCGCCCGCGTCGCCGGCGCCGTCGGCGTGATGATGGCGCTGGTGATGGGCGTGCGCGACCGCGAAAACCTGGCCCGCGCGGCTGATCTCGGTGTCGCCATGCAGCTCACCAACATCGCCCGCGACGTCGGCGAGGATGCCCGCGCCGGCCGGTTTTTTCTCCCGCTCGACTGGTGCGCGGCCGCGGGATTGGACGTCGAGCGCTTTCTTGAAAAACCTGAATTCTCGGCCACTCTCGGCCGCATCGTCAAAAACCTTTTGGACGAAGCTGAGATTTTGTACGCCCGTGCCGAGTCCGGCATCGCCAATCTGCCGATCGATTGCCGCGTCGGCATCGCCGCCGCGCGGCGCATTTACGCCGCCATCGGCCACGACGTTGCCGCGCAAAATTTCAATTCGGTCGGCCGGCGCGCGCGCGTTTCCACCGCCGAAAAAATCCGGCTCGCGCTGCACGCCGCGGCGGATGCCGCCTGGCTGACCGCCGGCAACCTGCAGCCCGCCTTGCCCGCGAATTTGTTTCTGCTGGAAGGTGCTGCGGAAGACGCCCTGCCGGACCCGCGCGCCTTCATCAAACTTCTGAACCTGTTCGAGCGCCTCGAACGCGCGCAGCGCGCCAGCATCGCGGAAGCCAGCCGCACGCCGGCGTGACCAGCCGCCTCGGCGTCCTGCTCGATTGGACGTTTGCCGATCTGATTTTTGTCGCCATCGCCGTGCAGCAATACATTTCCATCAGCTTGGACCTTAAACGGACCAAAGCGCGGGAGGCGGAGGAGAAGGCCAAGAACGAAGCGCTTTTTTGAAAAAAGGCTCCCCGCGCGGGGCTGATCCGCTAAGGAACCTCTGCATAAGTTTCCGA
>PLFB01000143.1 GCA_003137135.1 Acetobacteraceae bacterium | reverse complement strand
CGCCGTCGCGGCAGCCAGCGCCTCAGGCAGTTTGCCCGCTTTAAAAAGATCGCCAGGCGTAATTGTGGTTTCGGACATGGCAAGATTCCTAAAATTGCGGGGAGGTCACAACGACCCACCCCGTCATTGCGAGCGAANNCCGCTGGAGGCGATTAATGGCAACCCCAGTCCAAACTACCGCAGGAGCAAAAGTTTTTTGCGCGCTTTTTTTCAAAAAAGCGCTTCTTTCTTCGCCCTTCATCTCGCCGACCCCGGCGCCGCAATCTCCGTCATCAGGCGAAACGACGCCGCGATATCATCCAACTGAAAATGCGGCTGCAACTGGATCACGCACCCATACACCCCCGGCTTGCCCGGCGTTTCGGTAATCGTCACCTGCGCGTCCCGCAGCGGGTATTTCGCCATCGTATCGAGCCCGGCATTGGCGTTGGCGCTGGCGTAGCGCAGCAGCCAGCCCCGCAACTGCCGCTCGATTTCATCCGCGGTCTTGAACGCCCCCACCATGTCGCGCCCCATCACCTTCAGGTAGTGCGCGAACCGGGAGACGCAGATCATCGTATTGAACTGCGCCGAGAGCTTCGCGTTGGCATTGGCCGCATCCACATTGAACCCGATATACTTGCCCGGCATTTGCAAACTGCGCGCCGCCCCCACCAGCGCCTGCCCGCCGAACGGCAGCGAGCCGATCGGCAGCAGCCCCGCCGCCACCAGCGCGCGCTCCTGCCGGTCGGAGAACATCACCTCCATCCCGGAGCGCTCCAGCCCATAATGCGGGTCCGGCGAAAACAACGGCTCCGGCAGATCCTCCACCACCCCGCCGCCCAGCCGGTCCTGGTCGTAGCCCCGCATATCCGCCGGCCAGGAATAGGTCTCGAACGCGCGGATCACGCACGCCGCCACCAGGTAGCCCGGCCCGGTCCATACCTTGTCGGCGGTCGTCAGGCAGGTTTCCCGGTAACGGAACCCCCGGTGCCGGTCGAGCGCCTCATCCCATGACAGCCGCGCCATCGTACGCGGCAGCCCGACCGCCAGAAATCTGATATCCTCGCGGTTCGCCAAATTTTTCCAACGCTGGTATTCCGCCGCGTTCATCCCGGATGTCGGGTCCGCGACCCCGCTCAACTCGGAAAACTCATCCACCCCGAACAGCGCCGGCGAGGCGGAAATCACCGTCGGCACGAACGCCGCCGCCGCGACCGCGGAGAGCGACGCCAGCGCCGACACATCATCGGTAATCGCCCCCGGCCCCGGCCGGTGCCGCACCTCATGGTCGATAATCATCAGCCCATAAGGCTCCCCGCCGGCGATGCCGAACTCGTCCTCATAGATGCTCCTAAACATCTGGCTCTGGTCAAATTCCGCGGCGCGCTCCAGGTCTCGGCAAATCTCCGCCCAGGAAACATTCAAAATCCGCAGTTTTACCCGCCCGCCGAGGCTCATGCGCGAGGTCAGCCAGGCCAGCCCCCGCCACGCCCCCTCCAGCCGGCGCAGCCGCGCGTGGTGCAGAATTTTATCAAGCTGCGCCGCGATCATCGCGTCGATCGCCGCAATATCCCGGTCCAGCGCCGCCACCAGCGCGACGGTATCGCCCGCCAGCGCCCGCCCCCGCGCCGCGCCAAACCAGGCCGAGAGCGGTTTTGCCGCCCCCGCCAGAAATGCCGCGAAGCGCTCCACCGTCTCCTGGTTTTTTACGCCAAAATACGCCCCGGCCAAAACCGCCTCGCGCAGCGGCGGCGAAGGCGGCGCAACCGGCTCTAATGCAACCGGCTCAGGCTCAATTTCGGTAAGTAAAGGCTCCGGCTCAGCGAGCGTGACCGCATCAGGCCCCGGCTCCTCAACCGGTACTATCGGCGGTAACGGCCGCCGAACAACAATCGTGGCGTCCGGGTCAATCTCCTCCATCCCAAGACTCCTAACACCAACCTGCCCTCAGCCTCGCCCCCGTCCTCTCCCCGTCATTGCGAGCGCTTGCGGAGCAATCCATCTTTTCAAAAGCGGCGGCGCCGAACTCACCCCGGCCGCCCGCCGCCGCGCCCCAAATGCTAGGACTTCTGCGGAATCCGCGCCACCATGCGCATGGAGGTCGTCAATTCCTCCATCTGCAGCCAAGGCCGCATATACGCCACCGCGTTATACGACCCCGGCTTGCCCGGAATCTCCTTCACCTCCACCTTGGCCTCGCGCAGCGGATACTTCGCCTTGGTCTCCGGCCCCGCATCCGCGTTGCCCGACACGTAGTTGTTGATCCACCGGTTCAGCCATTTCTCGCATTCCTCGGCCTCCATGAAGGAGCCGATCTTGTCGCGCGCCATCACCTTCAGGAAATGCGCGAACCGGCTGGTCGCCATCATATACGGCAGCCGCGCGGATATCGCCGCATTCGCGGTCGCGTCCGGCCGGTCATATTTCTTCGGCTTCTGCACCGTCTGCGCGCCAAAAAACACCGCGTAGTCGGTATTCTTGTAATGGCAAAGCGGCAAAAACCCGAGATTGGACAACTCGAACTCCCGCCGGTCGGTAATCCCGATCTCGGTCGGGCATTTGCCGTCCATATCCCCGTCATCGGACTGGAACAGATGCGTCGGCAGATTATCCACCTTGCCGCCGCCCTCCGCGCCGCGAATCGCCACGCAGAACCCGGATTCCGCGAACGAGGACGTCATCCGCACGCCCAGCGCATAGGCCGCGTTCATCCAGCAATAGCTGTTATGGTCCAGCGCCTTCGCCGCCCCGGCCGCATCCGCCGGCGCCTCCTCATAGCCGAACTCCTCGATCGGCTTGGTATTCGCGCCATACGGCACCCGCGCCAGCACGCGGGGCATCACCAGCGAAACAAACCGCGCATCCTCGGTATCCCGGAACCCGCGCCACTTCATATACTCCGCTGTGTCAAAAATCTTCGCCAGATCACGCGGCTTGGACAATTCGGTCCATGAATCGAAGCCAAACATCCCGGCCCCCGCCGCCGAAATGAACGGCGCGAAGGACGCCGCCGCCACGTTCGACATCAGCCGCAGCGACTCGATGTCATCGGGATGATTCACCCACTCATAATCCCCGATCAGCGCGCCATACGGCTCGCCGCCCGGCGTGCCGAACTCGTTCTCATAGATCTTCTTGAACATCAGGCTCTGGTCGAACTCGACCGCCTTGGTCAGATCGCGGTTGATCTCCCGCTTGGTCATATTCACGACCTTGATCTTCAGCATCGTGCCGGTCTCGGAATTCATCACCAGATGATGCAGCCCCCGCCAGCTCCCCTCCAGCTTCGTGAACTTCTCCGCATGCATGATCGCATTCAACTGCGTGGACATTTTCCGGTCGATTTCCGCGATCGCCTTGTCGATCGTGCGCGTCAGGTTCTTGTCGAACGTAATCGTGCCGGAAAGCGCCTGCTCGACCAGGTTTTTCACCAAATCCGTGGCGCGGTCCGGCTCGGTCTGCTTGGTCGCATTCACCACCTGGTCGAGAAAGCTCGGCCCCTCGGTGGTGGTGGTGGCCGCGCCGGGCGCCGCCTGGGTTTCCGTGCCGGACATTTTTTAGCCCTCCTTCTTGTCGAGGCCAAGCTGGCCGGACAGTGCCTTCAGTTCCGCCTCGTTCTGCAGCACCTTCTCCAGCAGCCCCTCCAGTTCGTCGGAACGGTCCGCCTTGCTCATGATATCGCGCAACTTATTGCGGGTTTCCAACAAAGATTTCAGCGCCGGCACCTGGTCCACCACCCGCGCCGGATCGAAATCATCGATTGAATTGAATTTCAAATTAACCGCCATCAGCGAACCATCGTCGGCCAGCGTGTTATCCACCTTCAAATTCAGCCCCGGCGCCATCCGCGCCATCACGTCGTTAAAATTGTCGCGGTCGATCTGCGTGAACTTGCGCTCCGCGATCGGTTTTAACGGCACCGTCGGGTCGCCGGAAAAATCCCCCATCACGCCGACCACGAACGGCAACTCGCGCTGGATCTGCGCGCCATCGGTCTCGACCTCATATGAAATATGCACGCGCGGCTTGCGCACACGGTTCAACTTGCCATGGATACTGCCACTCATTGTTTCGTCTCCTGCGAAGGCTTCCTGATGAAGTCAAGCTGCGGCCCGGATGCGGGCGGAAGGACCGTTTGCCAAGCCGTTGAATTTTCCCGAAGGTAAGCATCGCCCGCGCTCGCGGTCAATGTTCTTGAGCCTGGAAGCGCTTTTTTGAAAAAAAGCCCCGCCGCGGGCGCCGGGGACAAAAGCGCCTGCAATCGCCATCTTCGGCGGCGATTAACGGCACTCCCGTCCCCAGCGCCCGCGGGAGCAAAAGTTTTTTTGGTTACTTTTTTTTCAAAAAAAGTAACTTCTTCCATCACTGCACCTTAATCCCCAACGAGCTCAAAATATTCCGCCGCGTCGCATCGTCGCTCACCAGCTCCGCCAGCAGCTCCGGCCAGCTCAGTCGGCCGCGCCGAATCGCGTCATCGATCGTATAGGCCAACGGCGACTGCGGCTCGTTCTTGCGGAACCAGTCGGCGATCTCCGACAGCATCGCCAGCGCATCCTCGCGCGTCGCCAGGCGTTTCTTCGGTCCCGCCGGTCCGGCGGCGCCGGGCGCCTCTTCCGCCGGCCCGGCTTCCGGCGCCACCTCCTCGGCGGCCGCCGCCTCGGCCGGAGCGTAGCGATCGACCACCCGCTTGATCTGCTCCAGCGTGTCGGCGATCCGCCGCGTCGGCGGGCTGTCGGCCCCGGCCTTCTCGTCCAGCAGCAGCCCCATCGCGCGCCACGCCGCCTGCGCGGCCAAAAGGTCCCGGCGCAGCGCCACAAAATTGCCCGGCGGATTGGCGCGCGCCGCCGCCTGCATCTGGTCATAGGGCACCACCCCCGCCCGCAGCCGCGCTTCCATGCGTTTCGGATCGAGCGTCGTCAGTTCCGCCGATTGCTCGTACTGAAACAGCATCACCTTTTCGCCATTGCCGTCCTTGAACAGCGGCAGCTTGAACAGCGGCTGGCTCAGCGTGCCATCCCCGCCTTCGCCGTTCAGCCCGGTCACCGGCGCCACCCGCGTGACGATGCCATCTTCATCCGGCATCGGGTACAGCACGTCCCAATAACGCTCCGCCAGCCCGCCAATAATCTCCGCCCCCGCCGCCAACCCGGCCAGGCCGTTGCTGCGCACCAAGGATTCCGTCAGCCATGCCGCGACTTCCAGGTCCTTGGCCTGCTCGTTCAGGATTTTGATGGCGAGCGTCTTCACGGTCCGCCATTCCTGGGCGCCCGCGTCGCTATCGGCGGCGGTTTCCGCGGCGCGCTCGGCGGCGCGCGCTTCCGCACGCGCGTCGCGCAGCCGGAAATAATTCGAGGTCGGCGAAAAATCCGTCCTGACATCGACACCCGACGGCGCCTCGGAACTGATCGGCGCCAAAATCGTCTCGATATCCAACCCCTCGATCGCCATTCGTTGCCTTTTCCCTGTCCGGCTTTACCGTGCGCGTCCAATCCCCCGAAACGGCGTTTCGTCATGGCCAGGCTTGACCCCGGCCATCCACGCCTTTGCGCGGCGACCTGAGCCGCGTCCATTTCGAGACTCTCAATCGCCCAAACTATTCGCCATTTTCTAGCCGCTGTTAAGCTTTTTCACAATTGGTTCAGATAAATTAAGAGCGTCGCGCTCCCCGGCCGGCGTTATGGGCTGGACAGGCCGGGTTCCCCCACGTTATCGCTACGCGTGGATTGCCTGACAGGCATTTTGCCGCACCGCCATGCCGGTGCGCCAAAACGCCGGAAAAATTTTTGCAAAACGCGAATGGGGGGCTTAATGGTCGCAATAGACCTGAAATCACTGATCAGCCGGCTCGACGAGCATTGCCGCCGCGCGCTCGAAGCCGCCGCCGGCCTCACCCTCTCGCGCACCCACTACAACGTGGAAATCGAGCACTGGCTGCTGAAACTGGCGGACGGCACGGATACCGATTTCGCCGCGATTTTCCGGCAATACGACGTCGATCATGGCCGCTTCCTCATCGATCTGAACAAGGGCCTCGACAAGCTCAAAACCGGCAATTCCCGCGCGCCCGCGCTCTCACCGGAAATCGTCGATCTCGGCAAACAGGCCTGGCTGCTCGCCTCGGTCGAACACGGCCTCAGCCGGCTTCGCTCCGGCCATCTCATCTGGGCACTCCTGGCCGATGAAACCCTCGCGCGCCGCACGCGCGAAATCTCCGGCCAGTTGCTGCGCCTGCAGCCCGAAGCGCTGAAGCGCGATTTCGACGCGATCCTGGGCAACAGCGCCGAAGCCGCCACCGTTCTCGCCGCCGGCGAACCTGGCGCCGCACCCGGGGACGCAGCCGCGCCGCGCCGCGCCGGCACCGCGGCACTCGACCAGTTCACCATCGATCTGACCGCGCGCGCCCGCGCCGGCCGGATCGATCCGATCCTCGGACGCGACCTCGAAATCCGCCAGGTGATCGACATCCTGACCCGCCGGCGGCAGAACAATCCGATCCTGACCGGTGAGGCCGGCGTCGGCAAGACCGC
>PLFB01000266.1 GCA_003137135.1 Acetobacteraceae bacterium | reverse complement strand
GATGCAAAGTGGGCGGCCGATTTCGCCCATTGGCGCCACCCTGGGTTGTCGGCCGGTTGCTGGAACCTCGTTACTTCCGGACAGGTTTGCGCTCATTCCCGCCCTTCACCGGCAGTGTCAGCCTTCCCGGTAGCAGTCGTCCGGTACGCGCGGCCAGCACTGTACTGGCGATGACGCCCGGAAATGACCGATAGATTTTCCATAATCCTGGCCTTTGCAAAACTAACGCTGTTCTTAGCTCCAATCTTCAACGATGAAAGCCTGCAAAGTTGCTTGAGTTATTGGCTTACACCTTTTTTCTACTTGTTCTGATGCCGCTCCTGTTGCTTGGGGCCGGGCAGTTCGCAAAATATTGCTCGCGACACGAGCCCAGTTGGATCGGTTTTCCGTCTGAAAACCTTCCCAAGCGAAACATCGAAGCGGATGGCAAGTGAGTCATCGCTAAAAACCCGCGGCTTAAATTGGTTCGCATGGGATATAGTGCATTGCCGTTCGTTATCCTGGTTATGGTGTGAGGCCAACGAACTGCGTGGTCAGCGCCCACAGGCGCGCTGCGCGTGCTACGTCATTCGCGGCCGACGATAGCGGCTGCGAAAACGCCTCCCGGCCAGGGATCTGGCGATTGCCCCAGCTCCAGTGCACCCCAGATTGCGCGAAGGGGTCATCCGCCACCACTTGGGCCACACGCGCGCCGGCCAATGCCTGCGAGACGAAGCCCTTGGTGATATTCTTCTGAAACCATGGGAAAATCTTCTGAAACAGCTTGGGAGCGTCACGGAACAACCCCGTCTCCGCCACGCAACCCGGATAAAGCGTGTTGAAGATGATGCCGGTGTCATCATGGTAGCGCCGATGGAATTCCCGGCTGATGATCATATTGCACAATTTGCTGTCTTTATACGCTTTGCCCGGCTTGAACGCCTTGCCGTCGATCATCGCGACCGGTGCGAGAAACCCCGCCTCCAGTCCTTCCAGCGCACCCAGATTGGCCGGTGCCGGTATTGGTATTTTTCCGCCGAACTCTTCGGAATTCGCGGTGACTGTGCCGAGCGTGACCAGCCGCTTCGCGCGGCCGCCGGTCGCGCGTAAATGCGGCAGCAGCAGATGGCTCAACAGGAAATGCCCGAAATGATTCGTCGCCACGCTGATCTCATAGCCTTCCGGCGACCGCGCGGGCGTTTTCAGCAAAGGCAGATACACCGCCGCNNCGCGCCGAGGTCGATTTCAAGCAACGTCACCTGCGCCAGGTTGATCTCCAAACGCGCCGCCGCGCGGGCCGCTTTGGCGAGGTCGCGGCAGGCCATTACCACATGCCAGCCGCGGTCAACCAAGGCTTTCGTCGCATGAAGCCCAACGCCGGACGAGGCGCCAGTGATAATGACATGCGGCGGCGCGGTTACGTCCATCGTCCAGACAGCTCCAAGATTTTCGTCTAGATACACGTGGCCTGCCCGCAGGCAAGAGAATGGCCAGGTCGCAATCGCGGCGCGCGGTGAAAGTACGCCGGTGGCACTGGCGTTATTTCGGTTCACCCCCATACTGCGCGCATGGGANNAAAGCCAAACGCCGCGCGCTGGAGGCGGCGTTCGCGGCGGCGCCCAGCGATGACTTAGGCTTGACACTGGCGCGTGCCCAGGCGCTGCAAGCCCAGACCAACGAGCAATTGCTGCACATGATCCACACCATGCTGGCCGCGATTCTCGCAGCCCTGCTCTGGCGTTAGGAACGCTCACTATGAACATCATCGTCTTCGGCAGCACCGGCGGTACCGGCCTCGCTACACTGCGGGCTCTGACCGCATCCGGGCACCAGGTCACCGCGTTTGCGCGTGATCCGTCGAAACTCCCAGCCATGGCGTCCGTAACGACGGCCCAGGGCGACGTGATGAAACCGGCTGACGTCAATTGCGCGTTGCCGGGGCATGATCTGGTGGTCGTCAGCCTTGGCAATAGCCAGAACCCGTTTGCGATGATGCTGGGTGCGCGCCGCACCACGCCTGCGGATGTCTGCGAAATCGGCACGCGCAACATTATCGCCGCCATGGAGGCCGCCGGCATCACCCGGCTTCTCGTGGTCACGGCGTTCGGCATCGGCGATACGCGCGAACGCCTGCCATTCGCCTTCAAACTGTTCTACCGCACAGTCCTGCGCGAGCATATGGCCGACAAGGAAAGGCAGGAGGCGCTGGTGAAAGCATCCGCCCTGGACTGGACCTTGATCCAACCCGTGGGCCTGACCGATGGCCCAGCCACGAAGAACTGGCTGGCTGACAGAACCGGTCAGATCCGCCGCCAGCAAATCAGTCGCGCCGACGTCGCGGCGTTTCTCGTCTCACTCGTGGGCGATGAACATTATTCCCGCGCCACCGTCTCCCTCTCCGGCTGAACACGGGACACCCTTATGATGGCGTTCTGGTACCTGTTGCTGGCGGTATTTCTTGCGGTCACGCTCAATCTGCGTAACCGCTTCCTGCGGGCGCTGGGCACCGCGGTGGCGGCTCTCAGCTTGTTGATGATGGTCAGCTCCATCATCCTCGCGGATTTCGATGGCACATTCGCTTATATGCCGGCGCAGGCTGATCTCTTCGGCCAATTCAAGCCGCTGATACTGAACATCCAGGCGGCGGTCGGCACCGCCGGACTCCTCTTTCTCCTCTGGGCGACCTTACACCAGATTTCACGGCGTACGGTCATGCCGTTACCGTTATGGAATTCCGCCGCCGCATTTGGCCTCATCTCGCGCTATGCCCATTGGGTCATCGCGGTCCTGATCCTGGCCCTGATCCCGATGGGGATGTTCATGTCCATCCTGCCGGCAAATTCGCCGGACCGCCCCAGTTTTGTCGCGGCGCATCAGACGATGGGCTTACTGGTCCTGGCTTTCGTCGTGCTGCGCATGGCCTGGCTGTTGCGCAGCCCGCCGGCCGTATTTTCCAGCGACTTGAAACCCTGGGAGCGTCAGCTTGGCCATGCCGTTCATCTCGCGCTCTATGGGTTGATCCTGGCGTTTCCATTGACCGGGCTTTTTGAAATGATGTGCCGCGGCGAAACGGTACAGTTTTTCGGTCAGGCGATTCCTGCCTTCTGCAGGCCAAACCTTGAATGGTCTTCCGTTCTGGCAACCCTGCATGATCGGATTTTGCCCCTAATCTTTTACGGCATCATCTTCGCGCATCTGGGCGCCGTGCTGAAACACCATTTTGTCGACAAACGCGTCGGCGACGTCAGGCGGATGCTTAGATGACGGGTTGTCGACCGCACGGAAAAAACGGCGGCTTTTTTTGGCAGCGGACATTCAAGCGATTCCGGTATTTTAAACGAACGGTAGCGTTGCACACAAGCGGCGGTTCGCGCTGCTGTGCAGCGAACAGATGTATGCTTGCAAGGCAGACCTCGAATGCTTCGTGATACCGATTAAGCGGCACTACCGTCGCCACTATCTTTGTTATCGCTGTACTTTCTTGGTTCATTACGCCCAAGCGGAGCAGAAAATTTGCGTGTAAGGAGCAGGTACACGCAAAGCAGAGCTAATGCAGACAGGAGTAGGGTTGAGAAATGCATAGCATTTAGCATGGGTGCATATGACGAAAATTGAACCCGCTCAAATTTAAAAATTTCGACTGACCCACTATCGCTTTTCGAGTAGAGTATCTGAAGGGCCCGCATCGTCCTCTTCGGGCTCGCCATAGGGTTCAATAAATATCGGTGGTAATTATGACAGATAACATTTTGGCCGGGCCAGAACCAAAGGATGCGCGCTGATCGCGCGATTTTGTCGACCGGCAGGCTACCAAGCGGAGTATTCTCATATATTGCCAATAGTGGCATTTCAGGATTTTTTTCCTCTTTAGGGTCTTGTACGATAGCTGATCCGCCGTGGCTGACGATTTCTGGTGACTCAGCGGCAGCATGCCGCTGCCTCCGCTTGGCACCATGACGAATACCTGCGGCACGTGGACTTGAGCGGTAGATAAGAAAATGGGATCGGCAGTGCCCCAACCACGAAGCGCTAACCGCTGCGGGCCGACAATGGACATCGGGCCTCCCGGCGGGGTTATCAGGGTCTGATAAAAAGCCGTCTAACGCTGCGGCATTTGCACCGGCAGCTACTTCATCGTGGTCGCTCAGGAGCTGCCAGTCTGCTTCCGGCCAGCTCCCGCCGCAATCAGCCGTTCGGCTTTATATCTAAATTGCGACATTGGACAAACGGCCTACAACGCAGGATGGCGCCAGTGGACGGGATCGGT
>PLFB01000108.1 GCA_003137135.1 Acetobacteraceae bacterium | reverse complement strand
TTTGGCGCCGGCGATGTCGAGCTCGTAGCTCTTGCCGCCTTCGGAAATCGTCAACTCACCGTTCGCGGTGACCTTCACCTTGCCGCCGGCGAAGGCGGTATCGTCCAGGATGATTTGATCGCCGGCCGCGAAGCCGGAAATCACCACCGTGGGCAACGGCACTTCTTCCACCTGCAGAATGCCGCCTTTGCCCTTGAAAATGAATGTCCCGCTGAGTTGCGCGCCAGCCGATAGCTCCATGTAGCCGCCAGCCAAGGTCGTGTTGCTCGCCACGCCGCCGGTGAAGTAGGCGCCCCCGCTCGCCGCGATGGTGGTGTTTTCCGCCTCGCCATCGGACACGGTCAGAATGGCATTTGTCGCCACGGAGACATCGGTCGCGGTGCCGCCGGACAAGACCTGCAAAACGCCTTTGACGGTCGCGCTGGTGAGCTGCCCGCCGTCGGCCACGGTAACCGCCGCACCCGCATCGACGGTCAGCTTGGTGGCGGTGCCGCCGGTGAGCACGACCTCGTCATCCCCCGCGGCGAGCGTGATGCCGGAGGTCACGGGTACCAAGGAGAGCGTGGTGTTGCCGCCGCCGGCCCTGACCAGAAGGTCGCCGGTCAGCGCCGTGGCGAAGGTCATCGCGAGTGCTATGTTGCTGACGGTATCCGCGAGCGCCAGCGTGCCGCCGGAAAATCCGGGCGCGGCGTCGTTGGTGAAATCGTCCAGCACGATGAAACTGCCGGCGGCAAAGCCGCTGATCTGCTGACCGCCGGCCAGGTTCGCGGCGTCGCCCGCGACGGTCCATGCCGCGCCGGTGGCGAAGCTGATGTCGGTCATGTCGGTAAAGCCGCTACCGAAGGAGCCGGAACCGCTAAATTCCAGCACGTCCGCATAACCCGCGTCGCCCTCCACCTCGCCGGCGATCACCGCGCCCGTCGCCAGCTCCAGCGTGCCGGACGTCAGGAACGACACCGCATAGCCGGCCGGGCCCTGCCCGGCCGGACCGCCCGCGATGCGGCCGGAGTCGATCACCAGCGCGTCCACGATCAACACGCCGCCGCCGCCCTGCCCGGTTTCGAGCATGGTGTTTTGGCCAAACCCGCCGGCGCCGCCGATGATCGTGCCGGTATTGATCAGCGTAGCCGCCTGCACATCGGCACCCAGGCCGCCGGCCTGCGGGGCCGGGGCGGATTGATACGCGGCACCGCCCTCTATGACGCCGGAATTCACCAAAGTCGGGGTGCCCTTCGCGTCGCCTGTCAACGACGCGCCGATGCCGGCGCCATCGCCGCCCAGCAGGGTGCCCGAATTTCTGATATAGGCGGCGTAGGCGGCAAACAGGCCGCCGGCGCCGTTGCCGCCGGTGATGGTGCCGGAATTGGCGACGGTGGCGGCGGCGGCATAGCCATCGGTGTTGCCTTCCGCCGTCAGGCCATAGCCGCCCTTGGCGCCAAAAATCTTGCCACCGATATTGTAGAAATACCCGGCGATATCAGACGCGCCGGCGCCGCCCGCCAGCGTCACGCCCATGCTGGTGACCCCGCCGGCGCCGCCGGTGATGATCCCGAAATTGTAAAACACGCCGGTGACCAGGTCCACGCCGGTCACGCCCGCGACGCCATCGGCGCCGGTGCCCCCGGCGCCCGCCGTGATGCCGCCGAAATTCCGGCCGGCGGCGCCGTCCTTCAGATAGACGCCGAAGCCGCCGGCGCCGGCGTCGTGCGGGACGGTGCTCACGAGAACGCCGGCGCCGCCGATGCCGCCCATCACGGTACCGTAATTGGCGAAATAGGCACCGCTGCCCGACAGCGTCACGCCATCCCCGCCCTCGGCGCCGCTACCGCCGTAGTCGGAGTCCTTGAGCGACCCGCCGGCGCCGCCCGTGATGGCGCCGTGATTGACCAGGATGGACGCCGTGCCATTCAGGCTTTGCACGACAACACCAGCACCCCCCGCGCCGGGAGCCACGGCATACATCTGCGCATTGCCGCCGGCCCCGCCGGTGATGCGCCCCGCGGCCAGGTTATTGACGGAGCTGTCGGACACGTCGGCGCCGTCGCCGCCGGCCCCGGCGGGGGGGACGCTGTTCCGCACAATGGCGCCGCCGGCGCCGCCGGTGATGAACGAGGCGTTGCCGGCATAGGCGCCGGCGAGCAGCGAGACCCCGGCACCGCCGCCATTGGCGTAATAACTTCCGGATGGGCCGGCGCCGCCCACAATGCCGACGAGAAAACCGCCATTGTTGGTGTTGATCAGCATCGAGCCGGCGCCATCCAGCACCACACCGTCGCCGCCCACGCCTTGGCGATTCATGCCGTAGCCGCCAGCGCCGCCGACGATGAGCCCGGTGGCGTTATTGACCGTCACGCCCGCGCCGCCGGTGACGCCGGCGCCGCCGTTTTCGCCGTCGTCAATGATTTCACTGGGATTGTAAATGCCGCCGGCACCACCCTGGATGATCGCGGTATTGGTCAGCGTGGCGGCGGCCTTCAGGTCCACGCCGACCGAGTAGGTTCCCAGGGTGGTCTTCGCGGCGATGATAAAGCCGTCATTCACGATCACCGCCGGGCCGGCGCCCGCCGGCAGCAAAATGCCGTCCGACCCCGCCGCCGTCGGCTCGACCGAGCCGGATGCACTCACGGTCAGCGGGCTGGTGTACCCCGCCACGCCGATCGTGACGGTTTTGGTCAGCTCGCCCGTAATGGTCTTGCCCATGATATCTCCGTTCCTCGTTCATGTGCGGCGGCGGGGGCGTTGGCTTCGTTGCCCGAAAAGCCCGGCTGGAAAATTTAAGGCCCTCGACCCCTGGCGGCGCGTCTTTTTTTCAAAAAAGTAACGGCTTGCTTTCCTTTCACGTCTGCAACGTCACCATCGTCTGAATCCCGCCATTCGGCACCTGCAACGGTTCAAACATGAAACCGCCATACGCGGAGGTTGCGGCGCTGATCGGGCTCATTGTCGGCGCCGCCATCGCCTGGAATCCGCCCGCGGCGACCAGTTCCGGCAGCGCGGCCGGGGCCGGCGCGGCGCTCGCCACCGGACGCGCGAACGCCATTTTCGCGGGTTTCTCGGTCAGCGTATGGTCGGAGAACACGTAGTCGGTCGAGCCTTTTTTGGCGCCGGCGATGTCGAGCTTGTAGCTCTTGCCGCCGGCGGAAATCGTCAGCTCGCCGTCGGCGGTGACTTTCACCTTGCCCGACGCCGCGGCATCGGCCAGGTAGATGGCATCGCCCGCGGCGAAGCCGGAAATGACCAGCGTCGGCAACTGCGTTTGCTCGATCAATAGAACGCCGCCGCTGCCCTTGAAATCGAATTTCCCGCTCAGCTTGGCGCCATCCAGCAGTTCGATCAGGCCGCCCGTCAGCGTGGTGTTGCTCGCCACGCCGCCGTTGAAATACGCCGCGCCGCCGGCGGCGATGGTGATGTCGTCGGCCTTGCCGGCGGTCACTTCCAGGTCGCCGCCCTTCGCCACCGAGACATCGGTGGCGGTGCCGCCCGATAACACGGACACGACCCCTTGCACCGCGACGCTGGCGAGTTTGCCGCCATCGGCCACGGTCAGTTCCGATCCCAGATCCACGGTCAGCTTGCTGGCGGTGCCGCCGGGGAGCACGATCTCGTCCACCGTCGCGCCGAGCGTGACGCCGGAGGTGACGGCCGCCATCGCAATCGTGGTGTTGCCGCCGCCGTCGGTGATCAGCAGGTCGCCCGAAAGCGGGGTCGCGAACGTCATTGCGGCGTTGCTGCCGGCATCATCCAGCGTGAGGACGCCGCCCGCCAGCGCCGGCATGCCGGTGCTGGTAAAACCATCCAGCACGATGGCATCACCGGCGGCAAACCCGCTGATCTGCTGGGCGGTGGTCAGCCCCGCTGCATTGCCCGCGATGGTCCAGTCCGCGCCGGAGACGAAACTGATGTCGTCGATGTCGATGAACTGCGTGCCGATGCCGGCCTGCGTGCCGGCGCCGGCGAATTCCAGCACATCCGCATCCGCCGCGTTGCCCATGACCTCGCCGATGATCCGCGCGCCGGTCAGCAGCGCCAGCGTGCCGGCGGCCTGAAACGTGACGGCGTAGCCGGCCGGGCCCTGGCCGGGCGCGCCGGCCGCGATGGTGCCGGCGTCGATCACCACGCCGTTCGAGATCACCACGCCGTCGCCGCCCTGGCCGGTGTACTGTGTGCTGCCTTCGCCAAAGCTGCCGGCCCCGCCGGTGATGGTGCCGTTGTTGAGCAGCGTGGCCGCCTGCACGACCACACCCACGCCGCCGGCCTGCGGCACCGCCGCGGCGCCATAGGCGTTGCCGCCGGAGATGATACCCAGGTTGAGCAGGGTGGGGGCGCCCCCCGCGCCGCCAATCAGGTTTGCGCCCTGGCCGGCGCCGTAACCGCCCCATATCTCGCCCGTATTTCTGACATCCACGGCATAAACGGTGACCAGGCCGACGCTGATGTTGCCGCCGGTGATGGTGCCCGAATTGACGACGCCGGCCGTCCCCTTGAACTGACCGTTGTTACTGGTCGCAACGAGGCCAAACGCGCCCTTGCCGCCAAAAATCTTTCCGCCGTTGTTGTAAAAATAGCCGGCAACATCATACGCGCCGCTGCCGCCCGGCGCCGTAACTCCTCCGGCGCTGACCCCGCCGGCGCCGCCGGTCAGCGTGCCGTAGTTGAAGAACGCGCCCGTCTCCAGTGCCACGGCGATTCCGCCATAGGCGCCGCTGACGCCGCCGCTGCCGCCGCCGCCGCCGCTGCCGCCCGTGATGGCGCCGTAACTCTGGCCGGTGGCGCCGCTTGTTAAAAGAACGCCAAAGCCGCCTCGGCCGGCGTAGAAATTGGTTCCAGCATATTGCGGCAGGCTGGTGTTCCCGCCCGCGCCGCCGGTCACGGTGCCATAATTGACGAAACCCGCGCCGCTGCCGGACAGCGAAACGCCCCCGCCGCCATTCGCCGCGTCGCCGCCATACGCGGAGTCGATGATCGACCCGCCGGCGCCGCCGGCGATGGTGCCGTAATTGGCCAGGAAGGACGTCGCGCCGTTCACGCTTTGCACCAAAACACCGTCGCCGCCGCCGCCGGGATTTTTGGCAAAGCTGTCCGCATTGCCGCCGGCGCCGCCGATGATGCGCCCCGCTTCCAGGTTTTTCATCTTGGCGCCGGTCAAATCAACGCCGTCGCCGCCGCCGCCGGCGCCGCTGCCGTAGTCACGCAGGGTTCCGCCCGCGCCGCCGCTGACGACCGAGGCGTTGCTGCCATAGGCGCCGGCGAGGAGTGCCACGCCGGTGCCGCCGTGGTTGCTGTAATCGCCTCCGCTGGCGCCGGCGCCGCCGGTGATGCCGACGATGAAGCCGTTGACGTCGGTGTTGGTCAGCGTCGCGCCGGCGCCGGACAGAATCACGCCGTCGCCGCCCGCGCCGGCGCGCAGGTCGCCATAGCTGCCCGCGCCGCCCTCGATGAGCCCGGTGGCGTTATTCACCGTCACGCCCGCCACGCCGGTCACGCCGGCGCCGCCGTTTTCGCCATCGCCGTAGCCCGGACTTATTTCGTGATACCCGCCGGCGCCGCCCTGGATGATCTCGGTATTGGTCAGCGTGCCGGCGGCGTTCAGCGCCACGCCGACCGAGTACACGCCGAAACTGGTCTCCGCCGCGATGATGAAGCCGTCATTGACGATGACCCCGCCGGCGGCGGCTGCCGGCAGGATAATGGCATCCGAACCCGCCGCGGTGGGCTCGACCGAGCCCGACGAACTGACGGTCAAGGGGCTGATATACCCCCCCACCCCCACGGTAACGGTTTTGGTCAGCTCGCCCGTAATGGTCTTCCCCATGACACCGCATCCTTTGTTGACGGTTATCCTGGAGGCAGTGTCTCAGCCGGCTCGTTCCGCGTCTTAAAGGAGTTCTAAAAAAGTTCTAAAATCTCGCGCAAGCGGGCGGAAGAGGTCGCTTTTTTGAAAAAAAGCTCCGCAAAAAACTTCTGATTCCCACGGCGTTTGAGGGGCCAAAGTATGGCCGCTCAAAGGCCTTGATTAATAAAAGTTTTTTGCGGAGCTTTTTTTCAAAAAAGCGACCGCTTCCTTCACCACTTCATAAACGGCGGCGGGCTAAATGGATGCCCGGCGAACCAGCCGCCGGCCAGTTGCGCCAGCCGCTTGTGGAATCCGGCATTCGGGTACGCCGCCTTCGCCGCCCGCACGGTGGCGGCCGGCACGCCGCCTGTCACCACCCCCAGCGAGAAATCCGCCAGATCGGCCTTGCGGAAAATCTCGACGAGCGGAGAGGCATCCCCACGGTAACGCCGCAGCTTGTGATGCAGGTCGATGATCAGCTCGATCTCAAGAATCCAATCCGTCAGGCCGTGTTGCGTCAAATAGAGTTTGGCCTGCGCGATGGAGGGCGGCAGATAGTCCACCGTACCGTCCGACCAGATGCCGATATCGTGAAACGCGCCGGCGATGATCAGCTTGCGGCGCTCCTCATCGCCGCACGCGCGCAGCGCGAAGCAGAAATTCAGCATGCGGCTGACATGGTTTTTGTAGCCATCAAAATCCGCGCCGATGCGCTCTCGCCAGGGCGCCAGAACCTCCTCCAGCAGCGCGATCGGCTTTTCGATCACCATGTCAGGCACAGCATCCGCCGCCGGTGGCCGCGCGATGATCCACGCTATGCTCGTTGCGCCCGGCCGGCAGGTCCATCGCCACGTTGCCGGCAAAAAAGCCGTTGGGCTTGAGCATGAAGCCGGCATATTCCACCGGCATCACGGGAAAATCCTCCGGCTTGCAGACATGGGTGTGGCCGAAGGAGTGCCAGACCACGATGTCCTCGTTCTCGATGTTGCGATTCGCCTGAATATAGGCCGGCAGCCCGCCGCCGCCGGCGTTCAGGTTGGGGTAATCGCCGCTCGCGTATTTCTCCGCCGGGTCATACTGCGTGACCCAGACATGTTTGGTGGCGAAGCCGCCGCGCCGACGGACGGAGGAGCCTTCCTGCGCCAGCATCAGCGGGCTGGGCGGAAAGCTCATTTTGTAGCCTGTCGGTTTGCCCACGCTGTTCGCCGCATTCGGGTTGCTGATCTTCCAGTACCGTCCCGTCACGCCGTCGGCGATCCGCGCCGCGTCCAACTCGCGCGCCAGCGTTTTGCTGGTGGTGTCGAACACGTTGCCATACGGATTGTCCTTGCCCCAGGGCCGGGGCAAAAATTCGTGCTCCGTGACGGTATTGCCGCCGCCGTCCAGATCCATGTGCAGCCGCGCATTGAAAAAATGCTGGTGCGTCGGGCCGCCGAGGCCTTCGTCCACCATGCCGCCCCACGGATAGGGTTTGCCGGGCGCCACCGCCGCCGTCTGGATGATGCCCGAAAGTTTCGCTTCCAGTTGGATCGTGCCGTCCTGGTACAGATACCAATAGAAACCGTAATCATAATTCCCGACGGTCGCGAAAAAGCTGATCACCAGTCGCCGCGAGCGCCGGACCTCAAAGGTCTCGTTGCGGAATTCGTAGTGCTTCCACAGGATGCCGTAATCCTCCTCATGCATGCACACGGCGTTTTTCATCACGAACGGCGCGCCAGCATCATCGGCGAACGGGATGTCGAAATAGTGGATGTTGCCGAGGCAGTCGCAGCCCAGTTCCAGCGCGTTGGCGAGTTTTCCCAGCCCGTATTCGCCGGCGTCGAACGCGGTTTTCCAGTAATGATTCGCCGTCGGGTCGGCATACGGCACCACCATCTCCGTCACGCTCGCGCGATAAATGATGGGACGCAGCTTTTCACCATCCTGGTAGCCGAGCTCATACAGCACCAGCCCCTCGCGCGGCGTGAAACCGACCCGGAAATGCCAGTTCTGCCAAGCGACTTTCCAGCCATCGACCGAAAAACTCGGCCCCTGCGGCTGCACGATGTCCAGCGGTTTTACATCCGTCCGCAACGGCCCTTGGCTCGCCAAATCATAATTGCGCTTCTTTTTCGGAATCGGCACGATCTCGGCCTCGTCCACCAGATCGACCACCTTGTCCGCCACCAGATCGACCACCGCCACCACGCCCTCGATCGGGTGCGCGTAGCCGTTATCCTTCAGATTTTCGCGGTAATAGCTGACGGCGCGCACCACGCGATGGCCACGTTCAAACTCGTTATTGAAAAATCCGGAGGAAAACGGGTCCACCTGGACTCGCTCGATATCCTCATCCGTCAGCCCGCGCCGGTGCATCGCCGCGCGCCAGCCGGCATCGGCCTTCACCACCGCCTCGCAGCGGAAAAATTCCTCGATCATTACCGGCGCCTGGCCATACGGCGCCGCATCGAACGGCAGCCGCTTCCAGGACGAAACCACGCCCGCGGTCAGATCGACGATGCCCTCAAACGTATCGCCGCTGCCGCGGTCCAGCACCAGCAGAAACGCCAGCCGCGGCAGCGCGCCGCCGGCCTTGATCTCGGCCTTGCCCGGCTCTTCCAGCCGCACCATCGCGAAGCGATGCGCCGGGCCGAGGTTTTTCTCCGCTGTCACTAGCGCGGTCGCGGCGCCGATTTCCTCGAGCGATAGCGGGTCCAGCGGGTAAGGCCGGGTCGCGGCGGCGGGCGGCGGTTCGGCGAGATGGGCGTCGGGCATGGCGGCTCTCCTGAATTCTTCGAGAAACTGCATTTTCCGCGCGGCGAATGTTTCGAAACGACTGTGAAACCCGCCAAAATTTCGATAAACTGCGCCAAAGGAGTTTTTTTGCCCAAAATCGCCGTCCGCGCCGCGATGATCCGGGCCTCCGTGCTCGGCCCCCTGCTCCGCCGCCTCGACGAAACCGGGCAGGCGGACGCGCTGCTGCGCGACGGCTTTTTGTCGCGCGAGCAATTGGCCGATCCCTATGCGCCGATCTCGCTGGCGCGCTACAACGCCTTGTTCGAATCCGCCGCCACCGCGCTACGGGATCCGGCGATCGGCCTAAAGCTCGGCCTCGCCGTGCGGCCGGCCGATCTCGGGCCGCTCGGCCTGCTGTTCACCGCCGCCGCCACGCCGCGCGCCGCGGTGGCGCGGTTCTCCGCCTTGCTCGCGGCCCTGCAAGGCGGCACCCAGGCCACGCTGCAACGGCAAGGCGAGCTGACGCTCTGGACCTATCGCATCGACGATGCCGCGATCTGGCCCCGCCGGCAGGACAGCGAGTTTTCCATGGCGGCGATTTGCAAGCTCCTGCAGGCGACGGCCGGTCCCGGTTTCCACCCGGTCGAGGCACAGTTTGAACACGGCGCGCCCGCAAACACCGCGGCGCATGAGCGCGTGTTCCGCGCGCCCTTGCGCTTCGGCCAGCCCGCCAACCGGCTGATTTTCGCCAATGCGGACCTGGACCGCCCGCACGGCGCCGCCGATTCCGGGCTCGTCACGATTCTAGAACGCCATATCGCCGAACTGCTGCAGGAACCGGACGACGCGGATGATTTCGTGCAGTCGGTCCGCCGGATGATCGGCGTGAACTTGGGACAACATAAAATCACGGTGGAACAATTGGCCGCCGGCCTGGGTCTATCGCCGCGGACCCTGCAGCGCCGGCTGGGTGCGTCGAGCACGTCGCTGCGCCAGTTGTTGCGCGAGCACCGCCAGGCGATGGCCGACCTGCACGTCGCGGCCGGACAGCGCTCCCAGGCCAGCATCGCCGAGGCGCTCGGCTACTCGGACGGCACCGCTTTCTGGCGCGCCTTTAAATCCTGGACCAACACCACCCCCAGCGCCTACCGCCGGCAAAAAAGCGACATTTGAACGAAGCGCTCGCTCGGCCGCGCCACGATCTTGCGGCGGCGGCTGAAAACGTTTATATGATTAAACGGATGAACGGAGTTTGACTTGGCCCGCAAAGTTACCCTCGATGATGTCCAGGAAAGTTTCCGCCTCTGCGCGCCGGTTTTCGCCGCACTCGGCGATCCGTTCCGGCAGGATATCATTTTGCTGCTGGCATCGTCCGAACGGCTGAACGTGAGCGAAATCGCGGCGCGCATCGCGCTCTCGCGACCGGCGATTTCGCATCACCTCAAGGTGCTGCGCCAGGCCGGACTGGTGGCGATGGAGCGGGTTTCACGGGAGAATTTCTACGCGCTCACGCTCGATGACGCGCTGGCCGATCTGCGCCGTCTGGTCGAGCAGGCAGAGGCGTCCTGCACGTGAGACGAGGGCCCAATCCGGCGAGGCTGTGCTTGAAATGTTTATGCGTTTAAACTTATGGAGAATCCCATGTCGCAATCCGTGAACAGTCAAAAAATCGCGCTCATCACCGGCGCCTCCTCCGGCATCGGCAAGGCGCTGGCCGAAGAATTCGCCGCCGGCGGCTACCACGTCATCCTCGCCGCCCGGTCGGTGGCGCCGATGGAATCGCTGGCCGCCGAACTGACGCGGCGCCATGGCCTAACGGCAACCGTGATTGGCGCCGATCTTGAAAGCGAAGCCGGCGCGAGGCAGCTTGTGGCAGATGTCCGGAGCCGCGGGCTGGCGATTTCGGCGCTCGCCAACAACGCCGGCTACGCCGCTTTCGGAGAATTTGCCAACAGCGATCTCGCCACCGAACTCGCCTCGATGCAGCTCAACATGACGGCGGTGGTGGTGCTCTCAAAACTGTTTTTACCTGATCTCCTCGCGAACAAGGGCAAAATCCTCAACACCGCCTCGACCGCCGCGTTCCAGCCCGGCCCTTATATGGCGGTGTACTACGCCACAAAGGCTTTCGTGCTGAGCTTTTCCGAGGCGATCGCCGCGGAGCTGGAAGGCACCGGCGTCACCGTCACCGCGCTCTGCCCCGGACCGACGGCATCGGGCTTTCAGGATCGCGCCAACATGCACAACTCGGGGCTGGTGAAAGGCAAAAAACTCCCCACCGCGGAATCGGTAGCCGCCATCGGCTATCGCGCGATGCAAAATGGCGAACGCGTCGTCATCCCTGGCGCGATGAACTGGCTGATGGCCCAAAGCGTGCGCTTCGCGCCTAGGCGCGTAGTGACGTCTATGGTTAAGTCGATGTCGAAGCCGGTTTAGTGGTTCAAGCGGTCGCTTTTTTGAAAAAAAGCCGGCCGCCGCCGCGGTCCGCAAAAAACTTTTTATTCCCCGGCCTTTGAGCGGCCACAGTATGGCCGCTCAAAGGCCGGGGGATCAAAAGTTTTTTTGGTTACTTTTTTTTCAAAAAAAGTAACTGCTTTCTTACTCGCTGCCGACGGGCCCGGCGGCCGAACGTTCGGCCGGCTGGGCCGTTTTAGCCCTGAGTTCTTCCTCGATGTCTTGCAATCGGTCCTTCCCGAAATAGAGTTCTTTTCCAACCAGAAAACTCGGGATGCCGAAGGCGCCGTGGTCATAGGCTTCGCGCGTGTTGGCGGCCAGGCGGTCCTTGATCTCCTGCTCCTGCGCGCGCGCCAGCAAACGCTCGGCCGGCAGGCCGGCATCGATCAGGGTCTGCTGGAGCACCGCCGGATCGTCCAGCTTGCGTGGTTCCTCCCACATGAAGTGGAACATCGCCTCGTTGTACGCGGCGGCGCAATTTTCGGCCTCGGCGGCCACCGCGCCGCGCATCAGCATCAGCGTGTTCACCGGAAAATGCGGGTTCATGCGGAAAGCGGTCAGCCCGTATCGCGCGACGAAGCGCCTGATTTCGAGATGCTGATAGGCCAGCTTGTGGGGGATGCCGGCATAGGCGGTGATCGGCGACTGATTGCCGGTGAGCTTGAACAACCCGCCGAGCAGCACCGGCACGTGCCGGAAGCGCGCTCCCGTGCGGGCCTCGATGCCGGGCAGCACGCGGCACGCCAGATAGGCGTTGGGGCTGCCGAAGTCGAAGTAAAAAACCGGGTTTTCCATGGCGCGCCTCACCAGGTCTCGCCGTAGGGGCGCAAGTCGAGTTCGTGGGTCCAGGCGTCGCGCGGCTGGCGGTGCAGCTGCCAATAGGTCTCCGCGATCGAGGCCGGGTTCATCAGCGTGTCGGGGGCCAGGCCGGCCGCCGCCTCGGCGCCCCGGCTGGCGGCGATGCGCTCGCGCACCCAGGCGGTGTCCACGCCGGCGTCGATCACCAGATGCGCGACGTGAATGTTTCGCGGCGCCAGTTCGCGCGCCATCGACTGCGCCACGGCGCGCAGGCCGGCCTTCGCGGCGGCGAACGCCGCGTAGCCCTTGCCGCCGCGCATCGAGGCGGTGGCGCCGGTAAAGAAGATCGAGCCGCCGCCATGCGCGAGCATGCGGCGCGCCGCTTCCCGCCCGGTCAAAAAACCGGCGAGACAGGCCATTTCCCAAACCTTGCGGAACACGCGCTCGGTGGTCTCAAGCACCGGAAAGTTGACATTGGCGCCGACGTTGAAAATGCAGGCTTCCAGCGGCCCAGACTCATCGGCCGCCGCCAGGAAGGCGGCCACCTGGCTTGCTTCGCGCGCATCCAACGTGTGACCATGAAACATGCCGCCGGCTTCGGCGATTTCCGCGGCGAGCGGGGCAAGTTTCTCGCCCTGCCGCCGGCCGCCATGCACCTGAAAACCCTCGGCGGCGAAGCGGCGGGCTATGGCGGCGCCGATGAAGTCTCCGGCGCCGACGATGGCGACACTCGCGTTGCGGCTGGGCATGGGTTGCTCCTTGGGTTCTGGCGTTTCCTTGTCATCGCCAGATTCTGCGGATCCGGCCGGGCCAAGACTACACCCAATTTCCAGCAGCGCGAATGGCGCCGCCGGCGTCCAGGCGCTGGGCCGGCTGCTTCAGGCCGCCGAAAGGGCGGCTCGCGCATTTTGTGTTGCCAGGCGGGGGGCTTCCGCTTACCGTAATGTTTCAACGTTCGCACCGGCGGCGCCGATGATCCATCCGGGTCACCGGCGTATTTGGCTGGCGGACGCAAGAAGAAAACGGGAGATAAGGTCATGATACCGCGCCCATTCGAATACCACGCGCCGTCCGCGCTGCCGGACGTGATCGCGCTATTGGATAAATACGGCGACGAAGCGAAACTGCTGGCCGGTGGGCATAGCCTGCTGCCGATGATGAAGCTGCGCTTTGCCGGGCCGGCGCATGTGATCGATCTGCGCAAGGTCGCGTCGCTCAAAGGGATCGCGCTGGAGGGCGGCGAAATCCGCATCGGCGCGATGACGACCGAGAATGAGCTGATCTTTTCGGCGCTCGTGGCGGAGCATGTGCCGCTGCTGGTGGAGGCGGCCCGCCAGATCGCGGACCCGCAGGTGCGCTATAAGGGCACGATCGGCGGGGATATCTCGCATGGCGACCCCGGCAATGACCACCCGGCGGTGATGCTGGCGCTGGACGCGGCGTTCGTGCTGGCCGGCGCCGGCGGGGAGCGGGTGGTGCAGGCGGCGGATTTTTTCCTGGGCACGTTCGAAACCGCGATGGCGCCAGGCGAAGTGATGACGCAGATCCGCATTCCCGTTCCTGGGCCAGGGACCGGTGCGGCGTATGCGAAGCTCAAGCGCAAGACCGGGGATTATGCGACGGCCGCCGCCGCCGTGGTGTTGCGGATGAAGGATGGAACCTGCGCGGCGGCGCGCATCGGGCTGACGAATGTCGGGCCAACGGCGCTCAACGCGCATGACGCCGCACAGGCGCTGCTGGGCACGGCGGTGGATGAGGCCGCGATCGCGCAAGCCGCGGCCAAGGCGATGGCGATTTGCGAACCCGCGGCGGATTTGCGCGGCGATGAGGAATACAAGACCGCGATGGCGGGACAAATGGTGGAACGGGCGCTGCGCCTGGCGCTTTCGCGCGTAAAATAGGGAGGACTATAAAAATGGCCAAAACGGTCGTTAGTTTTACGCTTAACGGATCGCCGGTCGATGTGCTGGTAGAGCCGCGGGAATTGCTGATCCACACGCTGCGCGAAAAACTCGCCACCACCGGCCCGCATATCGGCTGCGACACCTCGCATTGCGGCGCCTGCACCGTCGATCTGGATGGGCTTTCGGTAAAAGCCTGCACGGTGCTGACCGTGCAATGCGACGGTGCGGAGATGCTGACCATCGAAGGTTTTGCCAAAGCCGGCGCGCTGCACCCGCTGCAGGAAGGCTTTTCCCAGGAACACGGCCTGCAATGCGGCTTCTGTACGCCCGGGATGATTACCCGCGCGTACCGGCTGCTGCAGGAAAATCCGAGCCCGACGGAGGCAGACATCCGGTTCTGGATGGCGGGCAATCTGTGCCGCTGCACGGGCTACCAGAACATTGTCAAGTCGATCCAGTACGCCGCCGCGAAAATGCGGGGGGAGACGGTGGCGACGTCGCATCCGGTGCTGGCGGAGTAGAAAAGTAAGCAAGCACTTCTTTTTTGAAAAAAAGAAGCAAAAAACTTTTTGCTAACTTATACCGTGCTGGTCTCACCGCCAGCGGCCCAAATTAATAAAAAGTTTTTTGGTTCTTTTTTTCAAAAAAGAACTTCTTTCTTTTGAGGAACAAACGCCCATGGACACCAACATCGAAACCCACGCCAGGCTCGAAAAACTCGAAGGCATCGGCTGCTCGCGCAAGCGGCGTGAGGACCCGCGCTTCATCCAGGGCAAGGGCAACTACGTCGATGACATCAAGCTGCCAGGAATGCTCTCCGGGGTCATGGTGCGCAGCCCCTACGCGCACGCCAAAATCGTTTCGATTGATACATCCAAGGCGAAAGCGCATCCCGGTGTGCACGCCGTGCTGACGGCGGAGGATCTGAAGCCGCTAAAGCTGCATTGGATGCCCACGCTGGCGGGCGACGTGCAGGCGGTATTGGCCGATGGGCGAGTGAGTTTTCAGAATCAGGAAGTCGCGTTCGTGGTCGCCGACGACCGCTACACCGCGGCGGACGCGGCGGATCTGGTGGAAGTGGAATATGAGGAGTTGCCGGCGGTGGTCGATCCGTTCAAGGCGCTGGCGCCGGATGCGCCGGTGATCCGGCCGGATCTGGATGGTAAAAACGTCGGCGCGCACGGTGCCCGGAAACACCACAATCATATTTTTAACTGGCAGATCGGCGATAAGGACAAGACCGACCGCGCCTTCGCGAATGCCGAGGTGACGGTAAAGCAGGACATGCTGTATCCGCGCGTGCATCCCTGCCCGCTGGAGACGTGCGGGTCGGTCGCGAATTATGATGCAATCCGCGGGGATTTGACGGTGTGGATCACCAGCCAGGCGCCGCACGTGGTGCGCACGGTTGTCGGGCTGCTCTCCAGCATTCCGGAATCAAAAATCCGGATCATTTCGCCCGACATTGGCGGCGGGTTTGGCAACAAGGTGGGCGTGTATCCGGGCTATGTCTGCGCGATCGTGGCCTCCATCGTGCTGGGCCGGCCGGTGAAATGGATCGAGTCGCGCAGCGAAAACCTTACCACGACGGCGTTCGCGCGCGACTACTGGATGACCGGCGAACTGGCGGCGGACAAGAACGGCAAGATCCGCGCGCTGCGCGTCAATGTCACCGCCGATCACGGCGCGTTCGACGCCTGCGCGGACCCGACGAAGTGGCCGGCCGGGATGTTCCACGTATGCACCGGTTCCTATGACATCGCGAACGCGCATGTCTCGGTTGATGGCGTTTACACCAACAAATTTCCGGGCGGCGTGGCTTACCGGTGCTCGTTCCGGGTGACCGAGGCGGTTTATCTGATCGAGCGCATGATCGACGTGCTGGCGCAGAGGCTGGATATCGACAAGGCGGAAATCCGCCGCCGCAACTTCATCCAGGCGGAGCAGTTCCCATACCTCTCGCCGCTCGGGCTGGAATTTGATTCCGGCAATTACGCGCCGGCGCTCGAAAGGGTTCTTGAGGCGGTCGATTACAAGGCGCTGCGCGCCGAGCAGGCCGCGTTGCGCGCCGACCCGAACGCGCCGACGCTGATGGGCATCGGCATCACCACCTTCACCGAAATCGTCGGCGCGGGGCCGTCAAAAAACTGCGACATTCTGGGCATCGGCATGTTCGATAGCTGCGAAATCCGCGTCCATCCGGACGGCTCGGCGATCGCGCGGATGGGCAGCATCAGCCAGGGCCAGGGGCACCAGACCACCTACGCGCAGATTATCGCGAGCGAGGCGGGCATTGCGGCTTCGCAAATCGCCGTGGAGGAGGGCGATACGTCCACCGCCCCCTACGGACTGGGAACCTATGGCTCGCGCTCGACCCCGGTGGCGGGTGCCGCCACCGCCCGCGCCGCGCGCAAAATTCGTGAAAAGGCGAGAAAAATCGCGGCGCATCTGCTGGAGGTCGCACCCGATGATCTCGAATTCGATCTCGATCAGTTCAAGGTCAAAGGCGATCCGGCACGGGGCAAGACGATGAAGGAAATCGCCTGGGCCGCCTATAACAACGTGCCGGAAGGGATGGAGATGGGGCTGGAGGCGGTCGATTATTACGACCCGCCGAACTTCACCTTCCCGTTTGGCGCGTATGTGTGCGTGCTGGACATAACCAAAAAGACCGGCGAGACCAAAGTGCGCCGCTTCTACGCGCTGGATGACTGCGGCACGCGGATCAACCCGATGATCATCGAGGGCCAGATTCATGGCGGCCTCACCGAAGGCTTTGCCGTCGCGATGGGCCAGGAACTGCCGTATGACGAGCAGGGCAACGTGCTCGGCGGCACGCTGATGGACTATTTTTTGCCCACCTCCCAGGAAACCCCGCACTGGGAAACCGATTTCACCGTCACACCCAGCCCGCACCACCCGATCGGCGCCAAGGGTGTCGCGGAATCGCCGCATGTCGGCTCCATCCCCTGCTTCTCCAGCGCGATGGTTGATGCCTTCGCGCATCTCGGCACCACGCATTTCAACATGCCCTACAACAGTTTCAGAGTCTGGCAACATGCGAAATCCCTTGGCCTGACCGCATGAAAATCGAACTGGAAAAATCCTTGGCGCTGCCGGTCTCCGCCGGCGCGGGTTGGAAGCTGGTGGAAAATATCGAAACCATGGCGTCCTGCATGCCCGGCGCTAAAATCACCGAGCGCATCGACGCCACGCATTACAAAGGCGCGATCACGGTCAAACTCGGCCCCGCAACCGTCTCCTTCAAGGGCGAGTTGGAAGTTCTCGCGCAAGATGAAACGGCCCGCAGCATCCACATCATCGGCAAGGGCTCGGATACCGGCAGCGGCTCCGGCGCCTCGCTGGATTTGCACGCGGTGGTGAAGGATACCGGCGGCGATACCTGCGAGCTTTCCGGCGTTTCGGTGGTCAACGTCACCGGCAAGGTCGCCGCCTTCGGCTCGCGGCTGATGAACGCCGCCACCGATCAGTTGCTAAAAATCTTTTTCGCGAATGTGCTGATCAAGGCGCAGGAGGTGCAGGCCGCACTCGCCCGGGCCGCCGCGGACGCGCCGCCGCCGCCGGTCATGACCGCCGCACCGGTGGAGCAAAAATTCAACGCCGCCGCCTTCATCTGGGCCCTCATCCGGGACTGGTTCGCCGGGCTGCGCGGCCACGGCAAGCCCAGCTAACGGATCGTGGACTCCGCCGCCGCCATCGCCGCGCTGCGCGCCACACTGCTGCAGTCGGGCTACGTGGCGGAGCGCGGCCTGGCGGTGACCATGCTGATGATGGAGAGTCTCGGCCGCCCGCTGCTAGTGGAAGGCGATCCCGGCGTCGGCAAAACCGAAATCGCCAAGGCCCTGGCGCGCGCCAAAAACACCCGCCTGATCCGCCTGCAATGCTACGAAGGGCTCGACACCTACAACGCGCTCTACGAGTGGAATTTTCAGCGCCAGCTCCTCGCCATCAAGCGCGCCGAGGCCGTCGGCCCCGCCGCCACGCTGCCCGATGACGAGCTGTTTTCCGAAAAATACCTGCTGAAGCGCCCGCTGCTGGAAGCGCTGACGCAAGCCGCGCCGCCGGTGCTGCTGATCGACGAAATCGACCGTGCCGACGCGGCGTTCGAGGCGTTTCTGCTGGAACTGCTCTCCGACTACCAGCTCAGCATCCCCGAGCTTGGCACCATCACCGCGACCAGCATCCCCTTCGTCGTCCTGACCTCGAACGGCACGCGCGACCTCTCGGACGCGCTGCGCCGGCGCTGCCTGTACCATTTTCTGGATTATCCCAGCTTCGAGAAGGAGCTGGCGATTTTGCGGACGCGCGTGCCCAACATTCCGGCGCGGCTGGCGGGGCAGGTGGTGGAATTCGTGCAAAGCCTGCGCCGGTTCGACCTGAAAAAGAAGCCAGGCATCGCCGAAACGCTGGACTGGGCGGCGTCCCTGCTCGGCCTCGGCCTCTCGGCCCTGCAGGATGCCAGCGCCGAACAGATCGCGGATTCCCTGGCGACGCTGCTGAAAACCCGGGAAGATTGTTTGGCCATCGACCAGCCCACCATAGGCCGCCTGATGGCGGCGGCAGGGTAGCGATGAACAATACGCCAGACGCCCTGTTCGCCAAAATCACCGGCTTCGTCGCCACGATGCGCGAAAACGGTTTTGCCGTGGGCATCACCGAATCCGAGGACGCGCTGCATGTGGCTGAGCGCCTAGGCGTGCTCTCGCATACCGCGCTGCGCGACGGCTGGCGCGGCCTGCTCTGCGCGCGCGCCGAGGAGTGGCACCGCTTCGATGACCTTTTTGACTCCTACTGGCGGCGCCCGAACCGGCAAAAGGCGCTGGAAACCCGCACTGGCGGCGGTAGCACCGTCGAGCACGGCGGCGCGCAACAATCCGGCGGCAAGGCCGGCCCGGTTTTGCAGCACGGCCCCGATGCAGCAGGCGCGGCCGGCGACAGCACCGCCAAGGAGGGCGCTTCGGCGGCCAAAACCCTGGGAACCGCGGATTTCCGCACGCTGACGGACCCGGACCAGACCCGCGCGATCGAGGCTGTCATCCGCCATTTCGCGCGCCGGCTGCAGCGCCTGAAAACCCGGCGGGAGCACGCGGACAAAGCCGGGCGGCGGCTGGACATGCGCCGCACTTTCAGGCGCGCGGTGGGCGCCGGCGGCGCGACGGCACAACTGCATTTCCGCGCGCCGCGGCGGGTGCGGCCCCGCATCATTCTGCTGCTCGATGTCAGCCGGTCGATGTCGCTCTACAGTTTCTTCTACCTGCGCGTCGCCCGCGCGCTCGCGGCGGAACTCACGGATATTCACGTGTTCCTCTACCACACGCATCTGACGCATGTGTCGGACGCGCTGGCCGACCCCGACCCCTGGCGCGCGCAGGAGCGTCTGGCGATGCTCTCCGCCGGCTGGGCCGGCGGCACGCGCATCGGCGAATGCCTGGCCGCGTTCAACCGGCAATTCGCCGCGCGCCTGGTGCACGCCCGCACCGCGGTGATCATCGCCAGCGACGGCTACGACACGGGCGAGCCGGGGGTGCTGGGCCGCGAACTGCGCGCGCTCGCCGGCCGCGCGCGGCGAATCCTGTGGATCAACCCGCTCAGAGCCGTGCCCGGCTACACGCCGGCGGCGCGCGGCATGCGTGAGGCGCTGCCCCACCTGGACGTTTTCGCGCCGGGGCACGACCTGGCCAGCCTGGACGCAGCCCTCACCGGCCTGATGGCGGTATTATGACGATAGTGCCGGACATCCTGGAACTCGCGCGCAATTTGCAGGCGCGCGGCGAGGCGTTCGCGATGGCGACGGTGGTGCGCACCGTCGCGGCCACCGCCGCCAAGGCCGGCGCCAAGGCGCTCATCGGCCCGGGCGGTGCGATTTCCGGCGGCTGGATCGGCGGCGGCTGCGCGCGCGCGGCCGTGCTGAAGGCCGCCGCGGCGGCGCTGCAGGACGGCCAGCCCCGGCTGCTGAGCGTGCAGCCGGCCGACGTGCTGGCGGCACGCGGAGTCACGCCGCGGGAGGCGCGGGACGGCGTGGAATTCGCCACCAACGCCTGCCCCAGCCGCGGCACAATGGATATTTTTGTCGAACCGTTCCTGCCGCGCCCGCATCTGGCGGTGTTCGGCGCCTCGCCGGTGGCGTCCGCGCTGGCGGAATTGGCCGCCCGTATGGGCTTTTTCGTAACCGCCGCCGCGCCGCGCGCCGAGCATGAGAAACTGCCGGCAGCGCACGCGCTGGTGGATGGTTTTGCGATCCCGGCCGCGGCACGCCCGGTTCGCTTCGCCGTGGTGGCGACACAGGGCAGCGGCGACCTGGCCGCGCTGACGGCGGCGCTGCAATGCGGCGCCGCCCTGGTCGCGTTTGTCGGCTCCCGCCAAAAAGCCGCGGTGCTGAAGGAAAAACTGGCGCAGGCAGGCAACGCGCCAGCGCGGCTGGATGCAATCCAGGCGCCGGCGGGCCTGGACCTGGGGGCGATTACACCGGACGAAATCGCCCTCTCGATTGTGGCGTCTCTGATCGCGGAGCGCCGCCGGGGGCAGCGGCGTGAGGAGAAAGCAAGAAAGTAGCGCTTTTTTGAAAAAAAGCGCGCAAAAAACTCTTATTAATCTGGGCCAGAGTTGGTGACACCAGCGCGGTCCAAATGAATCAAAGGTTTTTTGCGCGCCCCAGGCGGGGAGCCTTTTTTTCAAAGAAGCGCTACTTTCTTTCGCCCTCGGCCCGCGCCCCCTACCTCACCTTGCCAAATCCGCTCCCGGTGCCACTCTCTTCCCCATGTCCTCCGCCGCCACCCTCACCGCCAGAAGCCAGGCCGCCCCGCTCCGGCAAAACCGTCCCGTCGCCCTTTGGCTGTTCGCTGTCGCCTTCATGATCTGGGTGATGGCCGGCATCGGCGGCTATACGCGCGACACCGGCTCCGGCCTCTCGATCATGGACTGGCAGCCCATCATCGGCACGCTCCCACCGATGAGCGACGCCGCCTGGAACAAAATTTTCGCGCTCTATAAAAGCATCCCGCAATACCGGCTGGAGCACCAGGGCATGGACCTGGCGGGCTTCAAAGCCCTGTTCTGGCCGGAATATTTTCATCGGCTATGGGGCCGGCTCATCGGCGTGGTGTTTTTCGTGCCGCTGGTCGCCTTCGTGGCCACGCGACGGATCGAATGGCGGCTGGTGCCCTGGCTGGCGCTGCTCTTCGTGCTCGGCGGCCTGCAGGGCGCGATCGGCTGGTTCATGGTCGCCTCCGGCTTCGACCCCAACAGCGTGGCCGTGGAACCCTGGCGCCTCACTTTGCACTTCTCGGCCGCGATTTTGCTCCTCCTCGGCGTGCTATGGACCGCGCTCACCCTGGCGCAGCCCGCGCCGGTCGCGCTACACGGCGCATTGGCTCTGAAGCGATGGGCAATCCTGGCCATGCTGTGCCTGGCGCTGACGATGGTCGCCGGCACCTTCGTGTCCGGCACCAAAGCGATCGACGTGTTTAACGCCGCCACCGGTGCCGGCATGGGCCCGCCGCCGGATTATTTCGCGCTCTCGCCATGGTGGATGAACTTTTTCGCCAACAAGGCGGCCATCCTGTTCGACCACCAGATGCTCGGCACATTGACGGCGGTCGCCGTCATCGGCACCGCCGTTGCCGCTCTGCGCGGCGGCGCCCAAGGCGCGGTGCGCGACGCGGCGCTGGCGATATTTGCGCTGGTGGTGCTGCAATACGTGCTGGGCGTGACGGCGCTCGTCTCCAAACTGCTGGACGTCGGCGTGGCGCACCAGATGAACGGCGTCGCCCTTCTGGCGTGTCTGACCTGGATGCTCCACGGCCTGCGTGGGGCGACCCGGTGAAACAGGCCGCACGGGCAACCGGCGTCCGGGCAACCGGCGTCCGGGCAACCGGCGTCCGGGCTCCCGGCGACAAGCTGGTCGGCAACTGGCTGCTGCTGCTCTGCTTCATGATTTTCGGCCTCGTCGCCGGCGGCGGCCACGCCCGCACCATCGGCGCCGGTTTCATCCTCCAGGTCTGGCGTCCGGTCACCGGCTTCATCCCGCCGCTCAACGAAACCGCCTGGCGGCATCTATTCGGCCTGTATCAGCAAACCGCGCAATACCACGCTATGCACCCCGCCATGACGGAGCAAACCTTCAAATCCCTGTTCTGGCCAATGTTCTGGGACCGCGTCTGGGGCCGGCTGATGGCCGTCGTCTTCGCCGTGCCACTCGCCATTTTCTGGCTGAAGCGCCGCGTCTCGCCTCGCCTCGCCCTCTGGCTCCTCGCCATCTTCTCCGCCGGCGGCGCCCAGGCAGCGCTCGGCTGGTACATGGTCCGCACCGGCCTGGAACCCGGTGTACTCACCCCGCCCCCCGCCTGGCTCGCCCCTCATTTCCTCAGCGCCATGCTGATCCTCGCCGCCCTGCTCTGGACCGCCCTGACGGTCAAATACCCGGAACCCGAACCTGTCGAAGGCCAGGCCCATCTAAAAACTTGGCTCAACGCCTGCATCATCCTGATCTTCGGCACGGCCGGCCTGGGCGCTTTGGTCGCCGCCACCAATGCCGTTACCGTCTTCAACACGTTCCCTCTCATGGACGGTCACTGGATTCCCACATCCTTCCTCACCCTGAAGCCCGCCTGCCAAAATTTTCTCGTCAACCAGGCCACCGTGCAGTTCGATCACCGTTGCCTCGCCTCGCTCACCGCCCTCGTCACGCTGTCCACCGCCGTCCTCGGCCTGCGCGCCCCCCTGCCGGCCGCCCCGCGGGACTTTTTTCTCCTCCTCGCCGGCCTGATTTCGCTGCAATACCTGCTCGGCATGGTCACCATCATCCTCGGCTCAAAAAGCCTGGGCTACATCCACGAACTGAACGCGGTCCTGCTCTTCGCCACCGCCATCGCCACCCGCCACTCTCTGCGTGGCGCCACCGCCGCAAAGCTGTATAGTCACCCAACCATCGCCGCCGCGGAGTAGCAAAAAATGTCCGAAGCCCTCGCCACCGCCACCAAACTGTTCCACGCCGAAGGCGGCCTCGACCCCGTCACCGCCGCCCGCCACATCGCCACCGCCATGGACGGCGCCGACGACGGCGAACTATTTCTCGAATACCGCGAATCCGAAGCCATCAGCCTGGAAGACGGCCGCATCCGCTCCGCCAGCTTCGACACCCGCCGCGGTTTTGGATTGCGCGCCGTGCTCGGCGAGGCCAGCTACTACGCCCACGCCGGCGAATTGTCGGACGAAGCCCTGGCCCGCGCCGCCGCCACCATCAAATCCGCCCGCGCGCAAGAGCACGCGATGGTCGCCGCCGGCCCCGCCGCCACCACCACCCCGCTCTATGCCGGCCTCAACCCCCTGGCCGAGATGCCGTTTTCCACCCGCGCCGCCCTCCTCTCCGAAATCGATTCTTTCGCCCGCGCGGCGGATCGCCGAGTGACACAAGTCATGGCGAGCATCGCCGGCGAATGGCAAGTGGTAGAGATTCTACGCGCCGACGGGAGCAGAATCGCCGATCTCCGCCCCCTCGTCCGCCTCAACGTCTCGGTTGTCATGGAACAAAATGGCCGTCGCGAATCCGGCTCCCACGGCGCCGGCGGCCGCACCAGCTACGCCCCCCTTATCGACCCCGCCTACTGGCAATCCGCCGTACACGAAGCGATCCGCCAGGCCACCGTCAACCTCGAATCCATCCCCGCCCCCGCCGGCGAAATGCCGGTCGTGCTCGGGTCCGGCTGGCCCGGCATCCTGCTGCACGAAGCCATCGGCCACGGCCTCGAAGGCGATTTCAACCGCAAGCAAACCTCCGCCTTCGCCGGCCTTATGGGCTCCCGCATCGCCGCCAAAGGCGTCACCGTCGTGGACGACGGCACGCTAAAAGACCGCCGCGGCTCCCTCACCATCGACGACGAAGGCACCCCAACCTCCCGCACCACCCTGATCGAGGACGGCATCCTCATCGGCTACATCCAGGACCGCCAGAACGCCCGCCTGATGAACATGCGCGCCACCGGCAACGGCCGCCGCCAGTCCTACGCCCACTCCCCGATGCCGCGCATGACCAACACCATCATGCTCGGCGGCGACGCCACCAAGGAGGACATGATAAAATCCGTCAAACGCGGCCTCTACGCCGTCAACTTCGGCGGCGGCCAGGTGGACATCACCAGCGGCAAATTCGTTTTTTCAGCCGCCGAAGCCTACCTGATCGAAGACGGCAAAGTCACCGCCCCCGTCAAAGGCGCCACCCTGATCGGCAACGGCCCGGACGCCCTGACGAAAGTCGAAATGATCGGCAACGACCCCGCCCTCGACCCCGGCATCGGCACCTGCGGAAAGAACGGCCAAGGCGTCCCCGTCGGCGTCGGCCAGCCCACCATGAAAATGTCCGGCCTCACCATCGGCGGTACGGCAGCTTAAGAAAGCAGTTACTTTTTTGAAAAAAAGTAACCAAAAAACTTTTGCGAGCTGGGGGCGTTTGGACCGGAGGTGCCGTTAATCGGCTCCAACGGAGCCGATTAACGGCACCTCCGGTCCAAGCTCCCCCAGCTCGCAAAAGTTTTTGCGCGCTTTTTTCAAAAAGCGCTTCTTTCTTGCCTGCCCTATCGTCACAATACTTTGCCTGTCCGCCGCCCCGCGAATCTGCGAAACTAGAGAATTATGGACCAATTCACCTCGGAACTTGACGACCGGCACCCCCGCCTGGCCGCAACCAGGCGCGCCGTGGTTGATCTCGGCTCCAATTCCGTCCGCTTGGTGATCTACGAGGGCGAGGCCCGCAACCCCGTCCAGATTTTCAACGAAAAAGCCGTTCTGCGCCTGGCCAAGGGCATGACCCGCACCGGCCAGCTCGACAGCGGCGCCATGCAGCAGGCCGAAACCGTATTGCGCCGCTACGACGCCATCACCCGCGCCATGGGCGCCGGGGCTTGCGAAATCCTCGCCACCTCCGCCGTGCGGGACGCCGAAAACGGCCCCGAATTCATCAAGCGCCTGCAAAAGCGTCTGCCGGACATGACCTTCAACGTCCTCTCCGGCGAGGCCGAGGCCCAGCTCTCCGCCGAGGGCGTGCTGTGCGGCATTCCCGGCGCTGACGGCGTGCTGGCCGATCTCGGCGGCGGCTCGCTCGAACTGGTGCGGCTGGACGCCGGCCGCATCGGCGACGCCGCCACTTTGCCGGTCGGCGTGATCCGCCTCGCCGACCGCGCCGGCGGCGACCTGCTCAAGGCCCGCACCATCGTCACCGAGGCGCTCGAACAAACGCCGTTCATCGCCGAGGGCGCCGGCCGGGACCTGTACCTCTCCGGCGGCGCCTTCCGCGCTTTGGCGCGCATCCACATCATGCAGACCGGTTACCCGCTGAATATGGTGCACCACTACACGATCGGCCGCGAGGAGGCGCGGGATCTGGCCGGCGTGATCGGCGAGGCCGGCAGAAAGCTTATTGAGCGCATGCCCGGCGTGCCGCGCCGCCGCATCGAGGATTTGCCCTACGCCGCGCTGATCCTGCGCCGCCTGCTGCGTGCCACCGCCGCGGCGCGCGTCGTGTTTTCCGCCAACGGACTGCGCGAGGGCTGGTTCGCCCGCATGATGCCCGAAGAGATCCGCGCCGAGGACCCCCTGCTCGCCGCCGGCCGCGACCTCACCCGCGGCATTCTGCGCGACCCGGCTTTGCCGCCCGCCCTCATCACCTGGACCAACCCGCTGTTTCCCGCCGAGACCGGCGCCCAGCGCCGTCTGCGCGAGGCCGCCTGCTGGCTCTCCGACATCGGCAGCCACGAGCATCCGGAATACCGCGCCGAGCAGGCGTTTTTCCGCGTCCTGCGCCAGCCCGGCATCGGCCTGGACCACCACGCCCGCGCGTTTTTGGCGTTGACCATGGCGCTGCGCTACGAAGCCGAGCCCGACAGCGCCTTCCTTTCCCCGGCGCGCTCCCTGCTGGACCTGCACGCCGCCCGCCGCTCCGAAACGCTCGGCGCCGCTTTGCGCCTGGCCTACACACTCTCCGCCGGCACGCCGCAGCTGCTCGCCGGCACGTCCCTCACCATCGCCCCCGGCCGCCTGATCCTGCGCCTGAGCGAATCCAATGGCGTTTTCGCCGGCGAATCCGTCCTCCGCCGCCTGGACCGTCTGGCGCAGATGCTGGGCCTGGAAGCCGAAACCGAAGCCGTCAGGTGACGCAAGGGACTTAAGATGCGGCATTCGAACATTCCGGCGCACACCGAATGACCCAGCCCCTCACGCCCGGCTACTATCTTGAGCATTTCATGCAGGTGATCGAGGCCGTGCGGGCAAGGTACGGTTTCCTGCTGGCGGCGCCGGAACGCGCGCACCTTGCCAGGCTCGAGGCTCTCAACACGCCGGCGCTGATGCTCTACGCCAGGCTGGCGAACCGCCGCGGGCCGTGTTTTCGGGCGGCAAAACTGGTTTATCCGGAGATCGACCAACCTGGCGCGGCCATAGCGGAGCTGGTGGCGGCCGGCCTTTTGCAGTCCTGCACTGGCGCGCTCGAACCCGCCACGCTGGCACAGGCGCTGGATTGTTTCACGCTGCCCGAGCTGCGCGGCGCTCTGCGCGATCGGCCCGCGCCAAAAAACCTGCGCAAGGATGAATTACTGTCCTGGATCGCGGCGTGGGACGGCCGCGCCGCCTGGTCAGCCCGGTTCCTGGCGTCCGCGCCGGTCATCCGCATTCCCGAACATGACCCATGGCGGTTCCTCCGCTTCCTGTTTTTCGGCGAATTGCGCGAAAATCTTGCGGATTTCGTCACCCGGGCGCTGGGCCACGTCGTCACCGAAAGCTTTGCGGCGCCACAGCTGGCGCCGCTTTTCGTCAGCCGGGCCGAGGCGGAGGACGCCTACCGCATGGCGGCGCTGTACGTCGAATTTCGCCATGTTCGCGCGGCGGCCCCGGCGGCGCGCGTGCTGGCCTGGTGGCTTGACAAGGCCGTGAACCGCACCGCCCTGCTGGCCGGTCATGCCTGGTTTGACCGGGTCATCGATCGGCTCGGCCGGTGCCTCGAACGCGAAAACCTGGATTTTGACGCGCTCAAACTGTACGAGACCAGCCCGGCCGCGCCGGCGCGGGAGCGGCGGGCCCGTCTGCTGATCAAAGCCGGCCGGCGCGGCGAAGCTTTATCGCTGCTGCAGGCGATGCGGGACCAGCCCTGCCATGCCGAGGAAGCCTACGCCGCCCGCCAACTCCTGGCGCGGCTGGAACGCAATGTCAGGCGCAGCGAGGCGCGCGGCGTGGAGCTGGCGAGCGGCCGCCTGATCCTGGATTACGATGACGGCGGCGCCGAAGCCGCCGTGCTGGCGCATTACCGCGGCCAGGGCTGGAACGGGCTGCATGCCGAGAACTGGCTCTGGAACGCGGCATTCGGCTTGCTGCTTTGGGATATCATCTACGATCCGGCGCTCGGCGTGTTCCACTCCCCGCTGCAACTGGCGCCCTGCGACCTGTACGAGCCGGCTTTCTATGCCAGGCGGCAGCTGGCGATCGAGGCGCGGCTAGGCACGCTACAAAACCCCAGCGACGCCTTGGCCATCATGCGGCGGCATTTTGCGGTCAAGCGCGGTCTGGCGAATCCTTTTGTCTCCTGGCGCGATGACCTGCCGGACATCATCGATATCCTGCTGCGCCGCCTGCCACCGGCCGGGCTCGCCGCGGCGCTGCGGCATCTGGCGCGGGATGTCGGCCGGCACGGCCGCGGGCTGCCGGATTTGTTCCTCTGGACGGAGGCCGAGCATCGTTTCGTCGAGGTCAAGGCCGAAAACGACCATCTCGCACCGCATCAATATGAATGGCTCCAGGTACTGGGCCACGCCGGCATCCGGGTCGAAGTGCAACGAGTCATGCGGCCGCCGATGCGAGCGAAAATCCTCTGATCCCGGTACGAGCGGAACGGCGCGCGCGGCCGCGACCCGTTCATTTCGCAAGAGCTTCGGTCCTGGCGAATCCGCCGCTTCTCAACTCCTCAAGAATCTTCTCATTATGCTGTCCCACGCCCGGAATCGGATCCATCCGGGGATCGAATTCAGCCGGAACGCCAGGCGGCAGCAGCGCCGGCACGGGACCCGCCGGCGAGCCAACCTGCACCCAGCGCCCACGCGCCTTCAGCTGCGGATGCGCCCACACGCCTTTCATGTCGTTGACATTCGCGTTGGCGATGCCGGCCTGGTCGAGCCGGCGCACCACCTCGGCCGCCGAGAATTTCGCAAAAACCCCGGCGACGATGTCGCGCAGCGCCTGGCGTTCAGCCGAACGTCCGGCATTTGTGCTAAAACGCTGATCGGCGATCAGATCGGGCCGCTCAAGCACGATGCTGCAGAACGCCGCCCATTCCCGTTCATTCTGGATCCCCAGCATAACCGCATGTCCATCGCCGGCCGGAAACGGCCCATAGGGATAGATGCTCGCATGCGAAGCGCCGGCGGCGACCGGTGCGGGCGCGCCGTCGAACGCGTAGTACATGGGAAAACTCATCCATTCCACCATGGCTTCGAGCATCGAAATTTCGATCCGGCAGCCGGTCCCGGTTTTTTGCCGCATCAGCAGGGCGGCGAGAATGTTGCTGTAGGCGTACATGCCGGCCGCGATATCGGCGATCGAACAGCCTGCTTTCGCCGGCTCGCCGTTGGCGCCGGTGACGGATAAAAACCCCGCCTCGCTTTGAATCAACAGGTCATAGGCCTTCTTGTCCCGGTACGGCCCGTCCGCGCCATAGCCGGAGATGTCGCAGACGATCAAGCGCGGATGCGTTTCCTTCAGGACATCGTAGGCCAGACCCATGCGCTCGGCGGCGCCCGGCGCCAGATTCTGCACCAGCACATCGGCATGGCCGAGAAGTTCTTTGAGGACCGCCAGATCCGCCGGTTCCTTCAGATTCAGCGCCAGGCTCTCCTTGGATCTGTTGACCCAGACGAAATGCGACGACAGGCCCATCACCCGCCCATCATAGTCGCGGGCAAAATCACCCGTTTCCGGCCGTTCCACCTTGATGACGCGCGCCCCGAGATCGGCCAGCTGGCGCGTGCAGAACGGCGCGGCGATGGCGTGTTCCAGACTGACAACGGTGATGTCTTCCAGCGGGCGCATCACGTCTCCTCAGGCGCCTGCCGCCGCGCCGCAATGTGGCGGCCAAGCCACGCGGACGGCCCGATGGAACCGATGGATTTGCCTGCCGCGCGCACGAATGGTCATCTTAAACCTTGTTTGCCTCGGCCCGTTCTCATGAGACGGGTTCGATGGATAGACGCCGCGAAAAACCCGTCCAATATATTAATCTGGCGTGCACGAAAACTCAAACCTATGGGGCGTCAGACGACGGCGCATATCCAAGCGCGCAAGCACGACGAAGAAGCTACTTTTCTTCGGCAAGAGAGGTCCAGGCTTGACAGTCTGTTTCAACGTGATCCAGTCACGCTCTTATCCGGGAGGAGAACGGCATGGAACTCAGGCAATCGCGGTATTTCGTGGCGATCGTGCAGCCCGGTTCCATCATCCGCGCCTCGCTGCGCTGCGGCTACGCCGTGATGGAGGAAGGCTGATGCGCATCCTGACCAATACGACGTCGCCCTATGCCCGCATCGCGCGGATCGCGCTCGGCGAAAAAGGCTTTGATTTGTCGCCGACGCAGATCGTCAACCCCTGGGCGGACGATGCGCCCCTGCTGGCGCTCAATCCGGCGGCGCGGGTGCCGACGCTGGAGACCGACGGCGGCACGCCGCTGACCGAAAGCCTGTTGATCCTGCTCTGGCTGGAGAAAAAGATTCCCGAACCATCGCTGCTGCAGGGGCCGCTCGATCACATCATCTCGCAGGCCGGGCTCGCCATGGGCGTGATCGACGCGATGGCCAACATCGTCACCGGCACGATGCAGATGGACCCGAACTGGGGCGAAAGCCGCGTCGGGCTGCGCCGCCGCCGCACCATCATCACCGGTTTCCGGCCGCTCGAAGCCGACCCGCCGGCCTATGAAGGCGGCACGCCGAACGTGGCGGTGATCACCACCGTCGTGGCGGTTGACTATTTGCAGTTGCGCTTCGGAGACGCCCCCTGGGCCGAAAAGCTGCCGAAACTTCAGATCTTGCGCGAAAAAGTCGCCGAGCGGCCCGCCTTCGCGCAAACCGCGCCCTACATTCCGTAAAATAAACAACCGGGAGACGATCCACGGCCACCACCGGCGACAACAAGCAGCTGGCGCGCGGCTATTTTACCGCCGGCCTGAATCGCGACAAGGCCTGGTGGCAAAAGCACGTCGCAGCATCCGGCTTCCTTGGGGTTGCGGTATCCGGAACGTCCGATATCGACTCGACAGCCGTCAAACACCGTTTTTAAGAAGTGGGCGCTGCAACCAAAGCGTGTTTTCTTTGGAATGAAAGAGGCAATTAAAGTTGCCACTGGTGTCGTGAGGGGAGGTCTCATGAACAGAACAAATTAGCAACAGGAAAAGCGCTGGTTTGTTAATAAATTATTTATGGTTTGTTCCAGTTGATCGCCGCCGGCGCGAAAAAGCCTGAATTCTGCTTTCATTTAACTTACGGTTGGATTAACATTAGGACACACTTGGACCGGGGGATCGTGGCATGGGTGATGACGTCGTGACCCAGCGCAAGTTTGGGCGGAAGACGACCATTCAGTTTGGCGAGGACAGGCTGGGGTTCACGTTATCCGACCCGACCGGCCGGGTCGAAGGGTCCGTGTTTTATGAGTTGATCGATCCTGACAACACCTCCACCGTGACGGTGAATGCGGGGCAGCGCTACTATCCGCCGGTCATTCTTGTGGCGGTTTTGGCGGTGATGGGGGTTTCCAGCCTTGGGGCGCCCTTTGCTGTCATTGGTTGCTTGCCGGTCTTGATCGTCATCTGCGTCTGGGTGCTGCGGTTTTCGAGACTCATATCTGTGACGTTTACGATGTTGTCCGTCTCGAAGTCGGGCGCGGTCAATCGGATCAGGATTATCAAGGACAAGCAGCACGACCGGATTCTCGAGCGGATCAAAGCGGCGCGGATCGCGCGGATCAGGCGGCTGCATCTGGCGGTGAATCCCGCCGCCAATCCGGCGGAGGAGGCGAAGAAGTTCAAGTGGCTCTTGGATCGTGGGATTATCGATGAAGCCGAATATCGGACCGCGATGGGCCAGTTGGCGCCGGATTCGGAACGCCAGGAACCGGGTTGGGACGCGCCGGATGGCACGACGACGATGAATTAGCCGGGCCGTTGAGAAGGGTGCGGGAATGAGCAGCGTAAAGATTTCAGCTTCGGCGGCCGGCGGTTTTGTTCGTCGTGACGGAGATAACGGCGCGAGCCGACTTCAGGCGGCGGCGGAGTCGGTGTCCAGGGCGTAACCGGCGGCGCGGACGGTGCGGACTATATCGGCTTCGCCGGGGCCGTTGATGGCTTTGCGCAGGCGGCGGATGTGGACGTCCACGGTGCGCGGCTCGACGTGGATGTCGCGGCCCCAGACGGCGTTGAGGACGTCTTCACGCGAAAAAACGCGTTTGGGGTGGCGGAGGAAGAATTCCAATAGGCGGAATTCGGTGGGACCTAGGTGGAGGGCGCGGCCATTGCGCAGGACGCGGTGGGAGGCGGGGTCTAGGGAGATGTCGTGAAAGTTGAGCTTTAGTTTCGTGGGCACCGTGCCGGAGCGGCGGAGGAGGGCGCGGATGCGGGCGATCAACGCCTCGGTCGAGAAGGGTTTTGTGATGTAGTCGTCGGCGCCGGTGTCGAGGCCGCGGACGGCATCGGAATCTTCCGCCCTCGCTGTGAGCATGATGATGGGCAAGGTGCGCGTCGCGGGGCGGCGGCGGAGCTGGCGGCACAGTTCGATGCCGGACATCGTGGGCAGCATCCAGTCCAGGAGAAGCAGGTCGGGCGGGGCTTCGGTGATGCGGGTCAGCGCCTCGCCGCCGTCGCCGGCGTCCTCCACCCTAAAACCCTGTTTTTCAAGATTGTAGCGGAGCAGTGTGACTAAAGGCGCTTCGTCTTCGACGATCAGAACATAGGGCTTGTTCTGCTCACTCATGCTTAAGTACCCGTCTCCGCGTGGACGTAGCCGGAAGTCTGGTCGCCCTTGGGGCGGAAATCCGGCAGTGATTCGCCGGTGACGGCGTAATAGGTCAGCTCCGCGATGTTGGTGGCGTGGTCGCCGATGCGCTCCAGGTTCTTCGCGATGAACAGCAGATGCGTGCAGGCGGTGATGTTGCGCGCATCCTCCATCATGTAGGTGATGAGTTCCCTAAAAATGGTGTTGTAGAGGTCGTCCACCATCTGGTCCGCGCGCCACACGCTGATGGCTTTTTGCGGGTCGGCCTCGCCCACCGCGTCGATCACGGTTTTGAGATTCTGCTGCACCAGGCGCGCCATCTGGCCCAGGCCGCTCATGGCGAGCTGGCTCGACAGCTTGTTGATGACCAGGCTGCGCTTGGCGATGTTGGCGGAATAGTCGCCGATGCGCTCGAGATCCGTAATGACCTTCAGCGCGGCGACGACCTGCCGCAGATCGTCCGCTACCGGCTGGCGCAGCGCCAGGAGTTGCACGGCGAATTGCTCGATCTTGCGTTCCTCGACATCGATTTTGGGGTCGGCGGCGACCACGCTGGCGGCGAGGTCGGGGTCGTGCTCGATCAGCGCGGCGGTGGCGTCGGCGACGGCGCGCTCCACCAGTCCGCCCATGCCGGCGATCATGTCGCGGAGTTTTTTCAGGTCCACCTCAAAGCTGGTGACGATGTGCTTCGCTTCTTCAGCCATTTTTTACTCCCCCTAGCCGAAGCGGCCGGTGATGTATTCCTGGGTTCGCCGTTCGCGGGGGGCGGTAAATATTTGGCTGGAGGGCCCTACCTCGACGAGTTCACCCAGGTAGAAAAACGCCACCTGGTCGGCGCAGCGGCCGGCCTGCTGCATGTTGTGGGTGACGATGATGATGGTGAAATCCTTCTTCAGCTCATCGACCAGTTCCTCGATTTTCAGCGTGCTGATGGGGTCGAGCGCGCTGGTGGGTTCGTCCAGCAGCAGCACTTCGGGTTTAACGGCGATCGAGCGGGCGATGCAGAGGCGCTGCTGCTGGCCGCCGGACAGGCCGATGGCGGAGGTGCTGAGGCGGTCCTTGACCTCGCCCCACAAGGCCGAGCGGGTCAGCGCCCATTCGACGCGCTCGTCCATCTCCGCCTTGCTGAGCTTTTCGTGCAGGCGGACGCCAAAAACGACGTTTTCATAGATGGATTTGGGGAAGGGCGTGGGTTTCTGGAACACCATGCCGACCTTGCGGCGGAGCTGGGTGAGATCGACGTTCGGCGCGATGATATTCTGGCCGCCGATCAGCACCTCGCCCTCGGCGCGCTGGCCGGGATAGAGGTCGTACATGCGGTTGAGGACGCGCAGCAGCGTGGATTTGCCGCAGCCGGAAGGGCCGATCATGGCGGTGGTTTTTTTGTCGGCGTAGTCGATGTTGATGTTTTTCAGCGCGTGCGTGGCGCCGTAGTAGAAATTCAGGTTCTTGATGGACACCCGGGCCGCGGCGTCACCGGCGGCGGGGGGAATGAGAGAAGCCGGCAGGAGCGCTTCGGTCATTGAGTTCATGCTCGCGTTTTCCATGTGCGCCTCCATAGGCAGGTTTCGTGACAGAGCGATGACAGTCCAGTGAAGGTTCCGTGACAGCCGATACGAAGAAAGTAAGGACTTCTTTTTTTAGTAAAAAAAGCAGCAAAAAAACTTCTGATTACGGGGGGCCGTGGCACGCAGACGCCACAACCCACGGGAATCAAAAGTTTTTTGCTTCTTTTTTTTAAAAAAGAAGTGCTTTCTTACTTACGCAGTGTGCGGCAATTTCGGCTGTTTGACCACCCGCAGATAGGGCTTGAGCGTTGTAAAACCCTCGGGGAAGCGGATTTTGGCGTCTTCGTCGGAGAGCGAGGGGACGATGATGACGTCGTCGCCGTCTTTCCAGTTCACCGGCGTGGCGACCTTGTGGTTGTCGGTCAGTTGCAGGCTGTCGATGACCCGCAGGATTTCCAAAAAATTACGGCCGGTGGACGGCGGGTAGGTCAGGCTGAGCCGGACCTTTTTATTGGCATCGATGATGAAGACGGTGCGGACCGTGACGGCCGCGTCGGCTTCCGGGTGGATCATGCCGTAGAGCGTGGCGACTTTTTTGTCGTGGTCCGCGATCACCGGAAAATTGAGTTTTTGGCCCTGGGTTTCCTCGATATCCGCGGCCCAGCCTTGGTGCCGCTCGCCGGTATCGACCGAGAGGCCGATGGGTTTGACGTGGCGCTTGTCCCATTCGGGTTTCAGCCGCGCGACTTCGGCGAGTTCGGTGGTGCAGACCGGAGTAAAGTCCTTCGGGTGGCTGAAGAGGACGCCCCAGGAATTGCCCAGGTATTCGTGCAGCCTGATTTTGCCTTCCGAGGAATCCTGTTCGAAATCCGGGGCGATTTGGCCCAGTTGGATGGTCATGCGCTTGTCCTTTGCTAGTGACGGGTTGCCGGCGGTGTTTTGGCAAAGACGGGCAGAAAAGTCTATCATGTGAGGAGGGATATGGTGAACAGTGATGAAGGTTTGGAAGGCGCCGCCGTGCAGGAGGGTTTCGAACCCAGCCAGGGCGCGGGCGAGAAGCATTCCGAACTGAGCCTGGTGTGGCTGTCGCTGATCGCGCTGGGGCTGGGGATCTGCACGGGGATTGGCGCCGCGGTGTTCCGGGCGCTGATCGGGCTGATCCATAATGCCGCGTTCCTGGGCCAGATTTCGGCGCATTACGACGCCAACCATTTTACCGGCCCATCCCCGTGGGGGGCACTGATCATTCTGGTGCCGGTGATCGGCGGGCTGGCGGTGACCTTTCTGGTTGTCAATTTCGCGCCGGAAGCCAGCGGGCACGGGGTGCCGGAGGTGATGGACGCCATTTTCTATAAAGGCGGCGTGATCCGGCCGGTGGTGGCGGTGGTGAAATCGCTGGCCTCGGCCATCGCGATCGGCACGGGCGCCGCAGTCGGCCGGGAAGGGCCGATCATCCAGATCGGCTCGGCGCTGGGCTCCACGCTGGGGCAGCTGATCAAGATGCCGGCGGGGCAGCGGATTATTCTGGTGGCGGCGGGGGCGGGTGCTGGGATCGCGGCGACGTTCAACACGCCGATCGGCGGGGTGATGTTCGCGATCGAGCTGATGATGCCCGAGGTGGGGTCCACGTCGTTTCTACCGGTGGCGCTGGCCACCGGGGCGGCGACGTTCGTGGGGCGGGCATTTTTTGGCAACCAGCCGGCATTTTTCGTGCCGCCGCTGCCGATGCTGGGCACCGACCCCTACGCGGCGGTGACGCTGCTGCTGTTCGCGGTGCTGGGCGGGCTGACCGGCGTGGCGGCGGCCGGTTTCATCCGGGGGCTGCATTCGGCCGAGGAGGCGTTTGCGAGAATCCCGAACCGCTATCTGCGCCATGCGGTGGGGATGCTGATGGTTGGGGTGCTGATTTATGCGCTGTTCCGGGTTTTTGGGCATTACTATGTCGAAGGCGTCGGGTACGCGACGATCGAGGCGATTCTGACCGGGCAGCTTGGACTGAGCCTGCCGGCGCTGGCCGGTTTTCTGGTGTTTCTGTTCGCGGCCAAACTGTTTGCGACGTCGGCCAGCCTGGGCTCGGGCTCCTCGGGCGGGATTTTCTCGCCGTCGCTATTCATGGGGGCGGCGATCGGCGGCAGCTTCGCCGCGATCCTGCGCGCGGTGCAGATGCCGCTGCCGATCGACGTGCCGACCTTCGCGATGGTGGGCATGGCGGCGATGGTGGGCGGGGCGACCGGCGCCGTGATGACGGCGGTGGTGATGATCTTCGAGATGACGCGCGATTACGGGATTGTCATGCCGATGATCGTGGCGGTCGCGGTGGCAGTAGGGGTGCGCCGGCTGCTGTCGCGCGAGAGCATCTATACGATCAAGCTGGTCGGGCGCGGCCACGGCATCCCCCGGACGCGGCACGCCAATATGTTCCTGGTGCGCCGGGCGATGGACGTGATGAACCGGGAGGTGAGTGTGCTGCCGGCGGAAACCACGTTCGAGGCGTTTTTAAGCGCCGAGGAGGAAACCGGGCGCATGCGGCACATCGTGGTGACGGCGGACGGGCGGATTGCGGGCGTGCTGCGCATGAACACGGCGCTGCGGCGCGGCCTGGCGGACGCGGAACGGCAGATGACGCTGGGCGAACTGGCGAGCCGGAGTTTTGTGATGGTGCGGGACACGACGATCGCCTTCGACGTGATCCGCCGCATCTGGGCCAGGAACGCGGTGATGGCGGTGGTGGTGCGCGCCGGCGTCGCGGTACCGCGGGGGAAGGATATTTTGGGGGTGATTACGAAGGAGCACGTGGCCGATAGCGTGGCGGATAGCGTGGCGGGGTACAGGGACGAATAAGCAGTTACTTTTTTGAAAAAAAAGCGCTGCTTTCTTCTATAATTTTCGCTTCCGAGGTGGTGGGCGCGACAGGGATTGAACCTGTGACCCCCACCATGTCAAGGTGGTGCTCTACCGCTGCGCTACGCGCCCATACCGGGGGCGGTTATTAGCTGCCTTGGCTTTTTGAGGCAAGTGTGCGGGGTTAGTGGGCGGCTTTTGCCTCCCGCCGGCGGGCGGTGAGGATGAACTCGGTGTAGCCGTTGGGCTGGCCGCGGCCCTTAAAAATCAGGTCGCAGGCCGCCTGGAAGGCGGGACCGTCATAGCCCGGCGCCATCGGCGAATAGGCCGGGTCGCCGGCATTCTGCTGGTCCACCACCAGCGCCATGCGCTTCAGCGTTTCCAGCACCTGCGCCTCGGTGGTCACGCCGTGCAGCAGCCAGTTGGCGATGTGTTGCGAGGAAATGCGCAAAGTGGCGCGGTCTTCCATCAGGCCGACATCGTGAATGTCCGGCACTTTTGAGCAGCCCACGCCCTGGTCGATCCAGCGCACCACGTAGCCCAGAATGCTCTGGCAGTTATTGTCGAGTTCCTGCGCCACCGCGTCCGGCGCCCAGTTGGTGGCGGGGGCCAGCGGGATGGTCAGCAGGTCCGAAAGTTTCGCCGGCGGGCGGGATTTGAGCTCCGATTGGCGGGCCAGCACGTCCACCGCGTGGTAGTGGGTGGCGTGCAGCGTGGCCGCGGTGGGGGACGGCACCCAGGCGGTGTTGGCGCCGGCTTTGGGGTGCGCGATTTTCTGTTCGAGCATGTCGGCCATCATGTCGGGCGCCGCCCACATGCCCTTGCCGATCTGCGCCTTGCCCTGCAGCCCGCATTCCAGCCCGAAATCGACGTTGCGATCCTCATAGGCCTTGATCCAGGGCTGGTTTTTGATCTCCGCCTTGCGGATGAAGGCGCCGGCCTCGATGGAGGTGTGGATCTCGTCCCCGGTACGGTCCAGAAACCCGGTATTGATGAACACGACGCGGTTTTTAGCCGCCGCGATGCAGGCCTTCAGGTTCGCGCTGGTGCGGCGCTCCTCATCCATGATGCCCATTTTCAGCGTGTAGGCGGGGAGTTTAAGCAAAGTCTCGACGGCGCCAAAAAGTTCGTTGGCGAAGCCGACTTCCTCCGGCCCGTGCAGTTTCGGTTTGACAATATAGACCGAGCCCTTCAACGAATTTTTCAGCGGCCCGGACGATTTCAAGTCGTGCATGGCGATCAGCGAGGTCAGCACCGCGTCCATCACGGTTTCGGGAATTTCCTTGCCGTCGGCGGTGAGTATCGCATCCGTCAGCATATGGTGGCCGACATTGCGCACCAGCATCAGCGAGCGGCCGTGCAGCGTGAGCGTGCCGCCGGTGGGGGCGGTGTAGGTGCGGTCAGGGTTCAGTTTACGCTCAAACATCTTGCCGCCCTTTTCGACCGGCGCGGAGAGGCTGGCATTCATCAGGCCGAGCCAGTTGCGGTAAACCTCCACCTTGTCGGCGGCGTCCACCGCGGCGACGCTGTCCTCGCAGTCCATGATGGTGCTGATGGCGGATTCGAGCAGAATATCCGCCACGCCGGCCGCGTCGTCCTTGCCGGTGGGATTGTCGGGGTTGATGACGAGTTCAGCGTGCAGATTATGGTTTTTGAGCAGGATGCTTTTCGGCCGGCCCGGCTCGCCGGTGTAACCCGCGAATTTTTCGGCGGTTTTCAGCCCGGTTTCGCCGGTCGGCAGGGTGACGGCGAGGTGGCCGTCTTTCACCTGATAGGCCTGGGCGTCCTTGTGGCTGCCCTCGCTGAGCGGAAAACTGGCGTCCAGAAACGCCCGGCCGCGGGCGACAACCGCCGCGCCGCGGATTTTGTTGTAGGTCTTGCCGCGCTCCGCACCGCCGGCTTCGGGAATCGCGTCGGTGCCGTACAGCGCGTCGTAAAAGCTGCCCCATCGCGCATTGGCCGCGTTCAGCGCGTAGCGGGCGTTGCTCACCGGCACCACCAATTGCGGGCCGGGGATGACGGCGATTTCGTCGTCCACATTCGCGGTGGCGACGGTGAAGGCCGCCGGGTCCGGCAGCAGATAGCCGATCTCCGTCAAAAATCCTTCGTAGGCGTCAGAATCGTGCGGCTTGCCCTTGTGGGCCAGATGCCATTCATCGATTTTGGCCTGCAGCGCGTCGCGCTTGGCCAGCAGCGCGGCGTTGCGGGGCGCGAAATCTGCCAGCAGAGCGGCGAAGCCAGACCAGAAGCCGGCGGCATCCAGGCCGGTGCCGGGCAGCGCCTCATTGTCCACAAAATCGCGCAAGACGGTGGCGACGCTCAAGCCGGCTTCGGTGGTTCTGGGTTCGGCCATTTGGTGCTCCTGCTTCTCGTGGAGCTAAATCAGCAATAAGGGAAGGAAAGGCAAGAGCAGGCAAAGCCAGCAGCGCTTTTTGAAAAAAGCGCGCAAAAACTTTTACGAGCTGTGGGCGCTTGTGACGGGAGTGCCGTTAATCGCCGCCGTCGGCGGCGATTAACGGCACTCCCGCGCCAAACGCCCGCGGGAGCAAAAGTTTTTNNGCTTTTTTTTAAAAAAGCGCTGCTTTCTTCTTTACGGCAGCGGCCGGTAGCCCTTGGCGAAACCCACCGCCTGGTAGTGATGCAGCGGGTCAGCGTAGTGGCCCTCCGCGATGGCAAGGGCGGCGTCCGGGTAGGTGCTGGCGTAAAAACCGGAATCCAGCGCCAGCGGCAGGCGCTTTTCGGCGAAGCCGGCGTGCACGTAATGGTGCAGCGCGCTGGGCTGGCTACCGTCGGCCACGGCGGCGCGCACGTCCGCGTATTGGGTGAGGTAGAAGTCTGGGTCGAAGCCGGCGGCATAAGGCAAGCGCGGGTGGAAGGCGCGCATGCGCGTGATGATCTGAAGTAGTTCGTCAGGCATGACCGGGCGCATGCCTTGCGCCAAAACCTCCTGCTGGAGGAAGAAGCGCGCCGTATGCGCCCAGACATCGGTCGCCTTGGCGTAGGGGAACAGGGTGTATTCATAGCTTTCATCATCGAGCGGCAGAAAAAGCTGCTCGGCGTGCTGCACCGGATTGAAGAAGCCGCAGACCGGCAGATAGATTTTATTGGCGTGGCTGAGCCAGGCGGCGAGCCAGGCAAACGTGCTGACAGACGGCGCGATGTGGACCGAGCGGCGCAGCGTTTCGAAGTCGTGTTCCAGCCCGCCTGATTGGATGAAGGCGGCGGCGGGAAAGGCGCGGCGGAGCGAGGCGGAGTATGGGTCGTCGCCGATCTGGCCGAAAAAGACGAGGTTTTTACCGGTGCGGCGCGCCAGCATTTGGTAGTAGGCCGGCGGGAGCACCAGATAATCCGGGTGGATGGCGCGCAAAATCTCCGCGCCGCGGATGCTGCAGACCAGGTCGTTGGGGCCGAAGCCGGTGGCGTTCTGGCCGCCCGGCAGCGGCGGAATCAGGTTTCTGGCTGCTGCGCGCGGCGGAAAATTTTGCAGGTGGTAGGGGTAGTCCTCGATGCGGATTGTCTCGATGACGCCGCGGGCGAGACAATCGGCGAAGCCGGCGATGTCGAGCCAGCCGCGGCCGGTGGCGACGGAGTTTTGCGGGTCTGGCGCGGGGGCGGGCTGGTTGATGCCGGCTTCGGGCAGTTCGATGTTCTGAATTTTCGCGCCGGGCGCGTGCGATTGGATGCCGGCGGCGGCAAAATATTGCAGCGCGCGGTTGCCGAAATTGCCGGTGGGGACGATGTGGATGATCATGGCGGGGTGAGGCGGGCGTGGCAATCGTACCAGGTGGCGGCCTGGTCCGGGCGGATTTTTTGCCAAAGGGTTTTGAAATCCTCGAAGCTGAGCCAGTTGTTTTCGGGCAAATCGCGGCCGAACGGGCCGGAGGTGTGGTCCCATGCGGACCAAGTGATGGCCGCCCCTTCGCGCTGGATGGCGGGCAGCGCAAAACCGCCGGGCGGATTCTGGTCGATAAGCTGAAAGGCGCGGTAGCCGAGGCTCTGCAACCGCTCGATCGCTTCGAACCAGAAACATTCGACCGAGATATAGGGCGGCAGGATCAGCGCGCCCGCCATGCCGCGCAGAAACTCGCGCTCATGGCGTTCGATATCGATTTTCGCGTAGTAGGGCACGCCGTGTTTTGCCGTCAGGCTGTGCCAGTCGATGGTGAGAACCTTGTAGGCGGTATAACTGCCTTCGGCGAATTCAGTGCGGGTATTGCAGAGGCTGGAAATGCCCTGGTACTGGTGGTGGTGAAAAAACTCCGTGATTTCGCCGGCGTGTTCGCTGGCGGCGCAGTTGTAGATTTTCAGGTTCTGGGCGGCGATGTCATCCGCGAAACGTTCGCTGAGCTGCGCAAACATCGCGACGTCGGGCTCCACGCCGATGACCCGGAATTTTTTGGCGAGATAAAATGCCGTGTCATTGCCTTCGGACATGCCAAGGTCGAAAATCAGGTCCGGCACCGCGCGGCCGGCCGGCGCGGCCGGCGGCTTGATTTTGTCCATCTGGGCGCGCGCGGCGGCGGCGATGGGACCGGGGACGAAACTTTGCACCTCATGCACGTCGTAGCCGGCCCAGACATTGGGAAGCACGGCGAGTTCCGGACGCTTTTTCATGCGCTCGATGAAATGTTCCATGCTGCGGCACTGGTAGTGCATCAGTTTGGCGACCGTCCAGTCCGGGTTGAAGGCCAGAATGCCCAACGCCGGGCCCCAGCCGGCGCGATGCCCGTTGGCGAGGAAAATGCGCTCGTAGCGCACGTCGAAGCAGTGGACATTCAGCCAGTTTGGGCCGACGAGTTTCGGACGGACGATGGATTTGACGTGGCGGTTGATGGGCTGGTTTTCGTCGCCGTGCCAGGTATAGGCGTCGAACGGCGCGAATTCGGGTTTCAACAGGTGGCCGGAACTGCCGTAGTTGCACCAGTTGATGGCGACGGCATCCGCTGCAGGGAAGCGCGCCAGAAAATCTTGAACGGTCGCGTCCTGGTTGAGCAACAAAAACTCGTCGGCGTCGAAAAAGGCGAGCCAGTCGAAGGCATCCGCGTAGGTTGTCAGCGCATGGCGATAGGCGGCGTCCTGGCGGTGTTCGTAGCGGATGGATTTGTCGCCGCTGGTGCGGGCCAGAAAAATCCGCTGGTGGCGCGCGGCGTGTTGCAGAATCTCCCAGGTGCCGTCATCGGAATCGTCGTCATAGACGATGCAGGCATCGAAGCCGAGCGCATGGTGCCAGCCGAGCCAGGCGGTAATGTCGGACGCCTCGTTCTTCACCACCAGAACGACGGCGCAGGTTTCGGTTTTTTGTCGCTCCCGCGCCGTAAGGATTGTTTTGACTGAGTTCACCAGGCGTTTCGCGGAATCGTCGAAAATTTCGTTCTGGTCATAGACGAAGAATTCGGCTTCGGCGCGGAGAATATCGTGGTAGCCGCGGCGGAGCTTGTCTTGCCAGTGCGACCAGGACTGCACGAAATAATGGTGCAGCTTGCCGGCCGCATAATCCGGGTTTTCGGCCAGCAGGCCTGGGCTGCTGAAGGCGAGCGGGGCGCCCGTCAGGTCCGCATAGCCGCCCTGCATCTCGAAAACATGGGGGTTCAGGGCGGCGCGCATGAGCGTGGGGCGGATGATGGATTTGACGTGCCGGTTGGGCAGAAAATGTTCCGGCGCGCGATGCAAAAAAGTCTCGGTGATGAGGCTGGACGGCTGCTCGTGGTGACCGGAGGCACCAAAGATGGCCCAGGGGATCGCGACCGCGGCGGCTTCGCTGCGCGCCAGGCAAGCGCGCAGATCGAGGTGTTCGGGCAGGACCAGAAACTCGTCGGCGTCAAAAAACGCCAGCCAGGCGAACTCGTTTTCGAGAGTTCTTGCCGCGTGTTCGTAGCCGCGCATCTGGTAGTCCGGCGTGGTGACGCGCCAGTCCAGAATGCGGATGTCGTGCGCGCCGGCGAATGATTGCGCGATGCGGCGCGTGGCGTCCGTGCTGGCGTTGTCGAGCAGAATCACGGCGTCGAAGCCGACGGCGAGTTGCCAGGCCAGCCATTCGGCGATGCTTTGCGCCTCATCTCGCACAACCGCCACGACGGCGATTTTTGCGGGCACGGCCTCGGCCTGGGACCAGAAATTCGCCAGCGCATCATCGTAAACCGCGTTGATCCCGGCGAGAAAATTTGGAAACTCTTCGCCCAGCGCTACGTTCTTCCAGTTCGCCTGGTGCCGGTAGTCGCCGCCCGTACCGCGCGCCACGCGGTCAAAAAAATTCTGCTCCGAACGGAAGGAGTAGTGATGGATGACGGCGGTATCTATGATTTTTTGGCGACGCTCCGGCCGGTTGACCCATTCGCCGGGCCGCGCCGGAAAGCCGTCGTAATAGCCGTGCATGGATTCGTGCAGCACGTTGACCGGCGTAAACGCCTCGCCCAGCACGTAGCCCGGCCAGTGCATGTACCAGTGTTCGACGGACTCATCGAAAAACCGTTGGTCCGTGAACAGGGCCGGCCGCGCCAGGAACTTGGTGAGGCAGTGGATTGCGTCCTCGCGGTAAAGATAATTCTCCAGCACGGATCCGGGCGGCGGCGTTTTGTGGCCGCTGGTGCCGAAAAACAGCCAGTTGAACAGCACACAATCAACATCCTGAAAATCGCGCATGAAATCGCCGATGGTCTGGCCCGGTTTGAGGCGCAAAAACTCGTCGATGTCGAAAAACCCGATCCAGCCGCAGCGCTGCGCGTCGGTCTGCAAAAAATGCCGGTACATGCGAAACTGCTCGCCCTGCACGCCATGGTGGCGGAACGTGACGAAGGGCTTCTCCCCAACCATGAACGGCGCGGCCGCTTGCGCCATCTCATCCGGCGTGTCGTCGTTGCAGTACAAAAAAACGTGGTCGAAGCCGAGCCGCTGATAGTAGCGCAGCCACTCGGCGATGTAGCGGCTCTCCCACCGGGCGTTGGCGCAGATGACGTGTTGGAATTCCGGCAAAGTGCGTCCTCAAGCAAAGGAAGGCAAGAAAGAAGCGCTTTTTTGA
>PLFB01000172.1:226-11898 GCA_003137135.1 Acetobacteraceae bacterium | reverse complement strand
CGCAGCGCGTTGGCGATGATGGTCAGCGTCGGATTGACCGCACCGATCGACGGGAAGAAGCTCGCATCGGTGATGTAGAGGTTATCGAGCTCGTGCGCTTTGCAATGGATGTCCAGTACCGAACGGGCGGGATCGGTCCCGAACCTGGCGGTGCCGGCCTGATGCGCGGTGCCGGCCAGCGGGATGTTCTGGCTGAAATAGAGGTTGCGGTCGAGCAGCACGGGATGCGCGCCGGCGTGTTTCATGGCCTGTTCGAGTTTCTTGCGCAGCACGCCATGGGCTTCCATATTGCTCTCGGTTAGTTCGAGCACCACGCGCTCGCCCTCGTAGCGGACGCGGTTTTGCGGCAATGGAAGATCCTCGGAGGAAAGCCAGAAATCCATTGAATGACGAGCCATGCTCTCAAATGGCGCGTCCGGCAGCCATTCTAGCCAGGCGGGCAAAACTTCGCCCCGTATTTGCGCCGCGTGCGTCGCGGCGCACATCTGGATCAGGCCGAGCGGGTAGGGGTAGTCTCCGGTGCCGAAATAATAATCGCTGACGGCCAGCGTCTTCTGGAAGACCGTGTCGTTGCGCTCTCGCATCAGCGCCATCAGCACCGACTGGTTATGGCGCATGTAGTTGCGGCCAACCTGGTCCGACCCATTGGCCAGGCCGTTAGGATGCCTGTCATTGCGCGAACGCAGCAGCAGCAGCGCGGAAGATAGCGCGCCGCAGGCGGCGACGATGATATCGGCGGAAAGCAATTCGGCGCCGCCCGGCATTTGCACTTCAACCTTGGCGACTGAGCGGCCGGAGGCATCGGTGTGCAGCCGGCTTACATAGGCGTTCGTCAAGAGCGATAAATTTCTATGCGCGGCGAGCGCCGGGTCCACGCACATCACCTGCGCGTCGGCCTTGCCGTTCAGCAGGCAAGGGAAACCGTCAAACGCGTCGCAGCGGATACAGATGCTGGTCGGGCTCGGCTTGCCGTCCGTCTCGTCGAGCAGGATGCCGAGCGGCAGATGGAACGGATGCAGCCCCTGTCTCGCCAGATGGTCACTTAGCGCGGCAATTTTCGGCTCGTGGGCGACCGGCGGATACGGAAAAGCGCTGCTGCGCGGCGGCTCGGAAAAATCTTCGCCGGCCTGGCCGTGGACGTGAAAAAGTCTTTCGGCCTGCGCATAATACGGCTCAAATTCGTCGTATGTCACCGGCCATGCGGGTGAGACGCCATCCTTGTGCCGCAGTTCCCCAAAATCTTTCTCACGCAGCCGCAATAACGCCGCGCCATAAACCTTCGAATTGCCGCCGACGAAATAATGTAGGCCCGGCGCGAAAGGTTTGCCGTTGGCGTCATACCAGGTCTCCTTGGCCTGATATTCATTGTCCACAAACACCTTTTTGGCGTCCCAGTTCGCCGGGCTGCGCACGAGGTAATCGCCCCGCTCGATCAACAGAATCCTTTTGCCGGTCGGCGCCAGGCGCTGCGCTAGCGTGGCGCCGCCTGGGCCGCTGCCGATGACGATGATATCGTAATGAGTGCGGTGTGGCTCAGCCGGCATCGGCCCGGATTCCCTCTGGCGCCGCGCCGGCGCCGCGTTCGGCCGCCGGGCCATAGGCGCGGCTGAGGTTGTAGGCGGTGTTGATCAGCGCGATATGCGAGAACGCCTGCGGGAAATTGCCGACCTGGCGCTTTTGCACCGGGTCATATTCTTCCGCCAGTAAGCCCACGTCATTGGTCAGCTTGACGAGTTTCTCGAACAGCCGCCGCGCATCGTCCAGTCGCCCTTGCAGCACGTAATTATCCGCCAGCCAAAAACTGCAGGCCAGAAAGGCGCCTTCGCCGGCCGGCAGCCCGTCATCGGAGCCCGCGGTGTCATACCGGATGACAAAACCATCGCGCAGCAGACCACGCTCGATGGCGGCGACGGTGCCTTGCACGCGCGCATCGCTGGCCGGCAAAAACCCCACAAGTGCGATCATCAGCAGGCTGGCGTCCAGCGTTTTGCCGCCATAATACTGCACAAATGTATTCCGTTCGGTATCAAAACCTTTGCTGCAGACCTCATCATGAATTTGCTGCCGCCACGCCCGCCATTCATCCAGCGGTGCCTGCAGCCCGAATTCCTCGGCGGAGCGGATGGCGCGGTCCACAGCGACCCAGGCCATCACTTTGGAATGCGTAAACTGCCGCCGCCCGCCGCGAACTTCCCAAAGCCCGTCATCCGGCTGGTCCCAGATTTGCTGCAAATGCCCGATCAGCGCGCGCTCCAATCCCCACATCGTCTCATCGGACGGCAGCCCGCGGGTGCGCCCGTAATACAGCGCGTCCATCACCTCGCCATAGACATCTAACTGCACCTGCCCGGCGGCGGCGTTGCCAATATGCACAGGCGTGGATTTTTCGTAGCCGGGCAGCCAGGGAATCGTCCATTCGTCCAGCCGCCTTTCGCCGGCGATGCCGTACATAATCTGCAATTGCTCCGGGCTGCCGGCGATGGCGCGGATCAGCCATTGGCGCCAGGCCTCGGCTTCCTCGATGAAATTGGATTCCAGCAGCGCATACAGCGTCAGCGTCGCGTCACGCAGCCAGCAATAGCGATAGTCCCAGTTACGCTCGCCGCCGATTTTCTCGGGCAGCGACGTCGTCGCCGCGGCCACGATCCCGCCGGTTTCATAATGCGTCAGCGCCTTCAGCGTGATCAGCGAACGCAGCACAATATCGCTCCATTCGCCGATGCCCTCGAAACGGCTACTCCAACCGCGCCAGCCTGCATCCTCAGTTTCAATCGTCTGCCCGACATCGAGCGGCGGCGGAGCCTTGTGGTAGGATTTCGACCAGCCGAGCGAAAAATCCACCTCTTCGCCCGCCTGCACTTCAAAATTTCCCTTGGTCCGCAGCGCTTTGTTTTCAACCTTGACGCTGGTTTGCAACAGCAACCGGTCCGGACCGGCGACGAACTGCACGCGGCCATCCGCGGTGCGGGAAACCCAGGGTACCGAGATGCCGTAGTCGAAGCGCACCGTCAGTTCCGCCTGCATGGGCACCGTGCCGCGCAGGCCGCGAACCCGGCGCAGCAGATTCGAACAGCCCAGCGCGCGGGTCATGCAATCGATCAGCACGACGGCGCCGCTTTCGGTCTCGAAAGTGGTCTCAAGAATCAGTGTCCCGTCACGGTAACGCCGTGTTACTTGGGCGTCCGCCTCGGCCGGCGCCATTAGCCAGCGGCCATGGCCCTCATCGCCCAGCAGTGCTGCAAAGCACGCGGCGCTGTCGAAACGCGGCAGGCAGAGCCAGTCGATAGAGCCGTCGCGGCCCACCAGCGCCATCGTTTCGCAATTGCCGATGACGGCGTAGTCCTCAATCAATCCCGCCATCTTTGGTCAGCCGCCGGTCGCGAAGCCGGGGTACAGCGTCATGCCGCCATCCACAAAAAGTGTCGCACCCGTCACGTAATCCGCGGCATCCGATGCCAGCCACGCGACCGCCTGGGCAATATCGTCAGGCTCGCCGATGCGCTTATAGGGCACCAGGCGCATCAGGTCCGCATAGGCTTCCGGCGTGTTCCAGGCGGAAGTGTTGATCGGCGTGCGGATGGCGCCGGGGCCGACGCTGTTGACGCGGATGCGGTGCGGCGCCAATTCCTGCGCGATGCTCTTCATCAGCAGCATCACGCCGCCTTTGGAGGCCGCGTAATTCGCGTGTCCGGCCCACGGAATTTCCTGATGCACCGAGCTCATGCAGATGATCTTGCCGGCCGCGACCGAAATTTCGCGCACCACGCCACGCTTCTTGAACTCCCGCGCGGCCTCACGCGTGCACAAGAACTGGCCGGTCAGGTTCACGCCGATGACGGTGTTCCATTGCTCCAGCGTCATCTGCTCAAAAGGCGAATCGCGCTGCAGGCCGGCATTGCTGACGACAATGTGGAGCGTGCCAAAATGGTCAACGGCTTTGGCAAACATGGCGATGACAGCATCCTCGTTCGCGACGTCCGCCTTGATGGCGATGGCGCGGCCGCCGAACGCGGAAATTTCGTGCGCCACGTCCTCGGCGGCCTCCGGATTGGTGACATAATTGACGACCACGTCCGCGCCGGCGCGCGCCAGGCCGAGGGCGGTGGCTTTGCCGATGCCGGAATTGGCGCCTGTGACCAAAGCGGGCTGGCCTACGAGGCTTTTGGGATAGGCGATGCTGGGCAGGTCCGCGCTATCCGCCGCGGGTGCGGCCGCAAGCCTCGCGGCGTCATTCGGCATGGCTAGACTCCGGCCTGAAAATTACATTCATGCGCAACACGCTCACCAACTTATGCCGATCACGTGTGGTGACGGGATTGTATTTTCAATGTGGCGCGGCAATTTTGCCGCGGACGGCAGCAGGCAAGAAGGAAGCAGTTACTTTTTTAAAAAAAAGTAACCAAAAAACTTTTGAGTCTCGCGGCGTTTGAGCGGCCACGGGATGGCCGCTCGAACGCCGGGGGAATAAAGCGCTTCTTGCGTGCTTCAGGCGCCGATTTTCAGCTTCCGCAATTCATCGCCGTCCAGCAATTTCAGGCCGAAATATTGATGCGCGCGCTCGTTGAACGGCCCGTCGCTGGTCATCAGCGGGTCATAGGGCGGGCTGGACTTGACCTTTTCGCCGTCGATGTTCACGCTGATGATTTTTGTGTACCAGTCGATCTCGCCGATCATCCGCACCGGCAGCAAGACTCGCTCGCCGGGCAGCCAGTTTTTGGTATCCACCGTCATATAGCGCAACCGCCAGGTTTCGTCGTCAACCAGAAAATCCTCGACATGGCCGATATCCCCGTCGGTGGCACCGATGTGATAGCCGATGACGGCATGCGCACTGCGCAAATGCGGATCGCCGTCGTCCTGCACCGCATCGGTGCCGTTATTTTGGTAGCGCGGCTCGATATTGTCGCCGGGAAATGGCATGACGGTCGGCGTGGCGATGGCATTGCTCATCGGCGCGAAGCCGCTGGTCCAGTACGGGTTCCAATCATAATAATTGTAGACATGCGCCTCCTTATGGCGGGAAACCGGCTGGTCGGTATCGACATCCGGGCTATCCTTCACCTGCTGGCGGGTCAGGTGGACGGAAAACCGCCTGGTTTCTTGGTTCGGCTTGCCTAGCGCGGAAAGCGGCAGCAGAACCTTGCGTTTGGAGAACCAAGAGCCGGTTTCGACAATCAGCCATCGAATGGTCCAGTTATGATCGTCGAATAACAGGTCGTTAACGGTGCCGATGGCGCCGTCAGTGGCCTCGATGGTGAAGCCGTTTAGGGCGGATGCGTTCCAGAACATTTGCAGGACCTTTCAAGGAAGGAAGGAGCGATGTTTTGAAAAAAAAGGAACTTTTTCCCTCATCTGATTTTGACTTTCACGATATCTTCCTTGTCCGGCCCAAACACGTGCGCGGCGCAGGCCATGCAGGGGTCGAAACTGTGGATTGTGCGCAGTACCTCTAGCGGTTGGTCCGGTATGGCCAGGTGGTGGCCGGTCATCAGCGCGGCTTCGTAGGGGCCGTGCTGGCCGGCGGCGTCCATCGGTCCGGCGTTCCAGGTGGTCGGCACCACCGCCTGGTAGTTGGAGATTTTGCCGTTATCGATGATAATCCAGTGGCCAAGCGCGCCGCGCGGCCCTTCGATGGTGCCGACGCCGCGGGCGTGGGCGGGCCAGGTGGACGGGTCCCACTTGGCCTCGTTGAAGGTGGATACATTGCCCGCCTCGATATTCGCCATCAGCCGGCCATGCCAGTCCGCCATGCGGTCTGCCATCAGTTTGCTCTCTATGCCGCGCGCGACGATGCGGCCGAGCGTTGAATACAACGCTTCAAACGGCAGGTTCAGCTTCGCCAACGTCGCCCCGGTGAGCGCGATGGCGGGGGCGTTGCCGCTGGCGTGCAGCAGCACGATGCGCGCGAGCGGGCCCATTTCCATCGGTTTGCCGCGCCAGCGCGGGGATTTTACCCAGGAATACGTTTTGTCGCCGTCCAGTTGCTGGAACGGCGGCGGCGGGCCCGTATAGCTGAGCGTCGTTTCGCCGTCATAAGGATGCAGCGCGGCGGCATTGCCTTGCGCGTAGCTGTACCAGGAATGCGCCACATATTCTTGCACCTGATCCGGGTCCGTCAGATCGACCGGATAGATTTTTGCCAGATCACGGTTGAGCACCACGCCGCGCGGAACGCCAAAACCATTGCCGGCTTTGACGCCGTCAAAATCCCCATAGGTGATGAAGTTGCGCACATTCTCGCCGCGCGTGAACCAATCCTTGTAGGCGCCACCGATGGTGATGAGGTCGGGCAGATAGATCTCGTCGATGAATCGTTGCGCGGAGGCGATGAGCTGGCTGACGCGGATGAGATTGGTGAGGGAGACGGCGGTGGCGTCGGCGCCGCCGGGTAGGGTGCCGCTCGCCGTGATCGCGCAGGGCGCACCGCCGACGGCGACGTTCGGGTGCGGGTTTTTACCGCCAAAAATGGTCATGATCTGGCCGATTTCGCGCTGCCAGGCCAGCGCGTCCAGATAATGCGCGATGGCGATGAGGTTGGCTTCCGGCGGAAGCCTGTAGCCGGGGTGGTCCCAGTAGCCGTTGGCGAAGATGCCGAGCTGACCTGAGGAGACGAGATCTTGCAGACGGGTTTGAGCGGCGGCGAAATAACCGGCCGAGCATTCGGCGTAGCCGAGGGTTTGCGCGGCGGCGGCGGTTTTCTGCGGGTCGGCGGTGAGCGCGCTGATGGGATTGACCCAGTCCAGGGCTTGCAGGTGGTAGAAATGGATGACGTGATCCTGGATCAGCTGGGAGGCGGCCATCAGGTCGCGGATGAGCTCGGCGTTCTCCGGAACCGTAATGTTCAGCGCGTCTTCCACCGCGCGCACCGAGGCGAGGCCGTGGACCAGTGTGCAAACGCCGCAAATGCGCTGCGCGAACGCCCAGGCATCGCGCGGGTCGCGGCCGCGCAGAATGATTTCAATCCCGCGCACCTGCGTGCCGGCGCTCAGCGCGTTCAGCACATTGCCCTGCGCGTCGATGTCCACCTCGATGCGCAGATGCCCCTCGATGCGCGTGATGGGATCAACGACGACGCGCTGGCTCATGCGGCCGCGCGCGCAGCGAGATTATCCGCGACGAGTTCCAGCAGACTGCCGACGGATGTATTCCATCCCGCCGCTTTGCCGCCGTGGTCGAGCGTCTGCCGGCAGCCGGAGCAACTGGTATAGACAATCGCGGCGCCGCTCGCCTCGATCTGCTTTTTCTTGATCGCGAATGCCGCGTCGCGCAGCGGCTGTGCGCGCTTGATCAGCGCCACGCCGCCGCCGCCGCCGCAACACCAGTTGGCGTCGCCGGCATCTTCCAGTTCACGCACGTCAACGCCCAACGCCGCCAGAATCACCCGCGGCGCGGCGGTGGCGCCGCCGCGGCGGGAGAGCTGGCACGCGTCGTGATAAGTGGCGGTCTGCGAAATTTTATTGACACGGATTGCGCCGGATTGGATGCTTTCAGCCACCAGCTCGGTAATCTGCAACACTCGAAACGGCAAATCCTTGCCATGCGCGTTCGCGGCCTCCCAGCGCATTTCGGTAAAGGAATGGCCGCATTCCGGCATCACCAGAATTTTCGCGCCGCACGCCGTCACGGCGCTGACGATGGCTTGTGTAATTGCGGCCTGGCCGGCGCGGTCGCCGGCGGTCAGCGACACATTATCGGCGTCAAAACCGTCGGTCCGGAAACTCCATGGTTTCCCGATATGGTTCAAGATTTTTGCAATCGCGGCCATCGAGCCTGGGTAGGTTTTGACGTCGATCGAGGAGATCGTCGGCACAATTTCCGCCGTCGGCTCATCGACATGCATCGTCACGCCGTGCGTCGCGCCGATCTCGTGCAACAGGTCGCGGAATTTCTCGGAGGTCAGCCCGAACGGGCTGCCGGTCGCGTGCTCTTTCTCCGCGAGGGCGCCCAAAAAATCCGACGGCGCCAGGCCGGCCTCATACATGCCGTGGCGCGTCTGCTCCACCAGATCGGCGATGTCGATTCCCATCGGGCAGATCAGCGAACAGCGCCCGCACATGTTGCAGGAATCATAGACCAGGTCCTGCCATTCGGTCAGCGTCTCTTGCGTCAGCTTCGGCGCCAGGCCAAAAAATTTGTAGGCGAAGGAAAACGGCCCCATTTCGCGGTTATAGGTCTGCTTGAACAGCTCGATTTTGTGGATCGGGGTGTAGCGCGGATCGCCGGTCTGCACGTAGAACTGGCACGCCTCCGCGCATTGCCCGCAATGCACGCAGGATTCCAGCGACAGCGCGACCGTGGGGCCAACATCCGCGATAAAGCCACGCAGCGCCTTGCTGACATCCGGCGCCGCTTTTTGAAAAGGTGCCGGGGCAATGTCGTTCACGTCGCGGCCCCTTTGCGTGAGAAATTATAGCCCAGCATCCCGCGGCCGGCAAAAACCAGCGCCACATGCATCAGCTTGCCGAATGGCAGCCAAATCATCAGCGCCTCGATCGACAGAATATGCCAAGCCAGTAGCGCGCCATAGCCCGCCACCGTCTCGCCGGAGAGTAGAATGCCAGTAAAGATCGGCATGAAAACAATCAGCCAGGAAATATAATCATCCGGCTTCGAAAGCATTTTCAGTACGGGATGGCACAGCCGGCGAACCAGGAGAAGTATCAGCGCCGCCAGCGTGATGCCGCTGGCGACGACGATCACGCCTTTCGGAAGATCCGGCCAGGCCACGCCGAAAATCTCGTGGATGATTAAAATATGCGGCGCGCCGCCGAACAGAACGATGAACAGCCCGATGTGAAACACATAGTTCAGCACCACGCCCGCCCCGACCCGCGGCCAGAATGTCCGGCGCGGAATCGCGCGCGTAAAAATCGTCACCGCGCCGCCGAGCAGACGCACGGCAAACGGGTTGCGCGCCGCCGCGTGCGCGACCCGCCGGCGCAGCAGCAAAATGCCGGAGAGCCGCCAGAACATGCCAGCGATCAGGATCAGCGTCGCCACCTGCATGCCCGGCCCGCGCGCGAACGATAGCAGCGTCATTCTGGTGTCTCCACGTCTGGCCGCGTTGTTTTGTGACGCGCGCCGAACGCCGCCGCGGCACCGCCGGTGATGCCCACTGCCGCCGCGATGCCGGCGTCGCGCCAGCCAGGGCCCTTGCCGCCGGCAAGGGAAGTGTAAAACCCACCGTCCTGATCCCAAAAATCCGGCTCGGAGCAACCCAAACATCCATGACCGGATTCAATCGGAAAACTTACACCGTCATTCCACTTCAAACTGGCGCAGGCGTTATGCGTGGTCGGGCCTTTGCACCCCAGTTCAAACAGGCACCAGCCTTGCCGCGCGCCTTCATCATCGAATGATTTCGCGAATTTCCCCTGGTCATAAAACGGCCGCCGGTAGCACTGGTCATGGATGGTGGTGCCAAAATACGCCAGCGGCCGTTTGCGCTCGTCCAGATCCGGCAGCCGCCCGAAACTCACGAAATACACCAGCACGCCGCTAAGGACTTCGGGAATCGGCGGGCAGCCGGGAATGTTGACGATCGGTTTGTCGGAGATCACGTCCTCGACGCCGACGGCGCCGGTCGGATTCGGAAACGCCTTGGGGATGCCGCCATAGGCGGCGCATGTGCCGATGGCGAGGATCGCCGCGGCGTCTGGCGCGAATTCCTGCAGCATGCTCACATTCGCCTTGCCGCCGGTCAGCGAATACACGCCGCCATCGGCGACCGGCACCGAGCCGTCGATCGCCAGCAGATACTTGCCCTTGTTCGCCGCCACCGCCTGCCGCAATGTCAGTTCCGCCGCGCTGCCGGAAGCCGCCATCAGCGCCTCCTGGTAATCAAGCGAAATGAAATCAAAAATCAGCGCCGCGATCGTCGGGCTCGACGTGCGCAGCAACGTCTCCAAACACCCGGTGCATTCCTGGAAAGACAGCCAGATCACGGATTGCCGCCGGGCCGCCGCCAGATTTTCCGCCATCGCCGCCGCCATGCCCGGCGGCAGTGCCAGGCTGGAGGTCATCACGATGGCGAATTTCAGCAGCCCCCGCCGGGAAAATCCGCGCCGCGCCAGCATCTCGCCTAATGTCTCATCCACCGCCATCACCCTGTCCGCCGCGCCAGATTGAAATTCGTCACCTCCAGCAGCCGCCTGCGTCCATGCTCAATATCTGCGCTGCCGGCGCGCAAAATATCCGGCACCTCCGCCACCTCGATCAGCATCGCCACGATCCGCCCCGCCTCGACGACGAGGGTGTCCGCATCGAGTATCGGCTGCGTGATGTCCCCCGAGAGCATGAGGCCGATATTACGGATGACGAGCCTGCCACTGTCGGATGCCACTGCGGGTGCTGCCATCGGGTGTTTACTCGCGTCGTGACGAGGGTGCGGGTGTGGGTCCGGTCGCCTCAGCGCAGCCCGTCCTCGCCCTTGATCTCATGCTGCTGCAATCCGCCGACGCGCGCCAGGGGCCGCCCGCTGTCGGTCACGGCGATGGCGACGAGGATCTCGTGCGCGCGCGGCGCGTCGGCCACGCGCGCCTCGATCGCATCGAAATGGCTGCGCACGAAGGCCGCGTCCTTGTGTCCCAGCGGCACATCGATGGCCGTGCCGAGGCCACCCATCTTCTTGGCCGAGGGCACCAGCGCTGCGCCCTTGGACACGGCGCGCCGCAGGCTCGCGCCCATACGGGGATGCAGTATGGCCGCAGCGTGCTCCAGCTCGCCGCCCTCCCCGACGATCGCAGCCTTGCCGTAGCTCTGCGCCTGTTCCGGCTGGATGCCAAGCGCCTGGACGCACTTGGCGCCGAGCAGGCCGCCGAGTTCCTCACCGATGGCGGTGAGTTCCTCGAGGTCTGCCGCATAGCGGCCGGCGTAGGGATTGGCGATCACGGCCATCGCCACCGCACGCCGGGTCGCCGGCTCGATGGGCCGGCCCATCTCGATGCGGGTTTCANNATCAACCTGGACCACGAGTTTGCGGATTGCGGCAGCCATCAGTGCTCCTTCAGCGTTGAGGCTTAACGTTGACCATCGAAGCGCTCGATCTGCTCCACACGCAGGCCGCCGAGCCGCGCATGCACACGGGGACCTAAACTCATGGCGAGGATATACGCGATCTCATCGGCTGCCGGCGCACCCGGAACGCGCACCTCGATGGCGTCGAGGTGACTGCGCACGTAACAGGCGTTGAGATGCGTCAGCGGTACGTCAAGCGTGGTACCGGGGGCCGCGACCTTCTTGGTCGAGGGCACGATGGCCAGCGCGTTGCCGAGCACTGCCCGCATCGCGTAGCCGCCCGGCACATGCCATAGCGCGCCGTGCTCGAGCTCGCCGNNGCCTCGGCGCCGACGCCGAGCGCCGCCAGCAGGCGCACCGCCAACTCGGTACCCAGCGGCTTGAGCTCCTCCATGAACGGCGCGATCTGCGGCTCGTAGCGACCGGCAAAGGGATTGCGGATCACGCCCACGACCGCGCCGCGCCGCAGGGGTTGCGCGCCCGCCGGCCCGAATTCATGGTGAATGTCCTCGACGTGCGTATACACCCGGCGCAGTTCAATCATCCGGGCACCCCGGCCAGCGCGGCACGGGCCGAGGGCAACGCGGACAGCGGCGCCTCGGGCAGCACGCACTCCACGGCGCCCTGCAACCACAGCACCGCGGCGTGGATCAGGC
>PLFB01000172.1:0-206 GCA_003137135.1 Acetobacteraceae bacterium | reverse complement strand
GTCGACCGCGTTGGCGATCAGCGTCGCGGCCGCATCGGCAGCCGCCGCGCAATCGGCCAGCACCGTGACGCTGTCGGCGATGCCGAGGCTGAAGCTGCGCCCGCGCCAGCCGCTGGTCGCGACCCCGCGCACGGGCATCGCCGATTCGATGCTGAACACACCATCGAGTGCGCGTTGCACCGCGAGCGGCGCGCGCAGCCGAGCCA
>PLFB01000247.1:12886-13625 GCA_003137135.1 Acetobacteraceae bacterium | reverse complement strand
TGCCGACCTGGGCGGTTTCCGCCGGGGTGGTGATCTTCTTGCTCTTCTTTTTCAGCTCTTCGACGACGGCCAGAACGGCCTTGTCGATACCGCGGCGCAGATCCATCGGGTTGAGGCCGGCGGCCACTGCCTTGACGCCTTCGCGGACGATGGACTGGGCGAGCACGGTGGCGGTGGNNGTGGTGGTGCCGTCGCCGGCGAGGTCGTTGGTCTTGGACGCCACCTCACGAATCAGCTGGGCGCCCAAATTTTCGAATTTGTCGGCGAGCTCGATTTCCTTCGCGACGGTCACGCCATCTTTGGTGATGCGCGGGGCGCCGAAGGATTTTTCGATCACCACGTTGCGGCCTTTGGGGCCGAGGGTGACTTTGACGGCGTTGGCGAGCGTGTCCACACCACGGAGCATGCGGTCACGCGCGTCGGGGCCAAAACGTACGTCTTTGGCGGCCATTGGTTTTCTCCTGAAATTAGGTTGATGGTTTAGGAAGAAGGAAGGAAGCAGTTACTTTTTTTGAAAAAAAAGTAACCAAAAAAACTTTTGATTCCCTGCGGGCGTTTCAAACGCCGTGGGAGTAAAAGTTTTTTGCGGAGCTTTTTTTCAAAAAAGCGACCGCTTGCTTACTTCCTGTTAGGCGGCTTTTTTCTTCGGCGCGGCGGGCGCCTCGATGATGCCGAGGATGTCGGATTCCTTCATGATGAGGAGGTCCTCGCCGTCGATTTTGACTTCGGTGCCGGACCA
>PLFB01000247.1:0-12869 GCA_003137135.1 Acetobacteraceae bacterium | reverse complement strand
CGGTGTCGGGGATGATGATGCCGCCGGCGGTCTTTTCCTCGGCATTGAGCCGGCGGACGACGACGCGGTCATGCAAAGGGCGGAATTTTGCCATTGTCGGACTGCTCCTGGGTTTGACTTTGTGAGGCTGGCAGCCTGTCCGGCCCTATCGAGGCGCCGCGGCTGCTAGCACTCCCGGTTTGAGAGTGCCAAGCGTATAGGGCGGGCGGGGGTTGTGTGTCAAGCGCGGCAGCAGTCTTTTGGGGCGAGTGCTAAGTTGTTGGGGGCGTTGATTTTTTTCTTGATTTGGGGACCGGGCGTGGCAGATTTATGAACTCGGGGAGCGGCGCTGGGTAATTGTGATGGAGTTATAATCATGAGCCTTGCCTTGCAGATGCGTGACTACCGGCTGACGACGGCCGAGATTCTGTATCATTTGCCGGATCATCCGGCGGTGCTGCAGTCCTTCGTGTGGCAGAATTTGGACCTGGCGCCGCGGTTTCCGGAATTGCACAAGTTTTTGGATTTTTGGACGCGGAATATTGAGGGAAGGCTGCACTCGGTAAGGGTGGGGGCGGCGGAGGTGATTACGCCGGGGCGGTGGAGTGCGCCGCATGTGCTGACGCTGCAGTAGGGGATCCGTCCTCGACATGTGATGCGCATGTGATTATGTGTGGCTCATGTCGGTGATGGTTCAGATTCGGAATGTGCCGGAAGAGTTGCACGCCAAGCTGAAGGCGCGAGCGGCGGAGGCCGGCGTGTCACTATCGGATTATTTGCTCAACATTGTTCGCGAGATCGGCGAGCGGCCGACGATGGCGGAAATGCGGGAGCGGCTGCGGCGGCTTACGCCGGTGGAGACTGAGGAAAGCTCTGCCGAGGCGGTGCGGGCGGTCAGGGCGGAACGCGAGCGGACTTGATTGTTGTTGATGCCTCCGCGGTGCTGGAGGTGTTGTTGCGGAAACCACGAGCTTGGCTGGTCGAGGAACGGATGTTTGCCGAAGGTGCGAGCTTGCACGTGCCGCATTTGCTCGATCTGGAGGTGACGCAGGCGCTTCGTCGTCATACGTTGGACGGCAGCCTGACGGCGAAACGAGGTCTGGAGGCGTTGGAGCGGCTGTCTGACCTCATTCTCACGCGCTATTCGCATCACGAGTTCCTCCAGCGCGTATGGTCGCTGCGCCACAATGTTTCAGCCTATGACGCTGTTTATCTGGCGCTAGCGGAGGCGCTGGACGCGCCGCTCTTGACGACGGATGCCAGGCTGGCGGCGGCGGCGGCGAGCCATTCACGGGTTATTCTTATTTAATTGCTTATTTGAGCGCGGGCGACGATTTGATGAATTTTAGGGTCCAGCGGTCGCTTTCGCCGATGGCTAAATATTTGGCGCGGTCGGTTTGGCCTAGGGCGAGCGTGGGGGGGAGGGTCCAGACGCCTTTGGGGTAGGATTTGGTGTCGCGCGGGTTGGCGCCGAGGTTGCTGGTGGCGAGGAGGCGGAAGCCGGCTTGCTCGATGAGGTTTTGCGCAAAATCCTGGCGGACGTAGCCGGATTTGGCGCGGGGGTCTTGCGGCGCGGTGGTGGCGGCGCGGTGGTCTTCTATGGCGAAAATGCCGCCGGGTTTGAGGACGGTGTGGATCGCGGCCAGGTTCTCCGCCGTGCTGCCTTCGGCCATCCAGTCGTGCAGGTTGCGCATGCACAGGACCAGATCGACGCTGGCGGGCGGGGCCATGGTGGGGCCCAGAGTGGTGACGGTGACGGCGTTGTAGGCGGACGGGTTGGCGGCGAGTTTGGCGAGAAAGAAACGCCAGGCGCGGTCGGATTCTGGCGATGAGCCGGCGGGCAAAGCGGCGATGTAGCGGCCGGCGGGTCTGAGGTAGGGGGCCAAAATTTCGGTCCAGTAGCCGGCGCCGGGGTCGATTTCCAGGACGGTCTGGGTGGGGCGGAGGCCGAAAAATTCCAGGATTTGCAGGGGGTGGCGGTAGCGGTTTCGGGCGACGTTTTTGGGGGTGCGCAGGGGGGAGGCGATGGCGGCGGCGAGCGAGGGGAGGGCGAGGGCCGGGGCGGCGTGGCTCAGACTAATGGAGACGCCGGCGGCGAGATTGGCGAAATGGCGGCGGGAGAGCGTTTTCATGGGAGTGAACCTTGGAGTCTCAGTATGGTTTTAGGCGGCTGGCTGGCCGATAGGCAAAACGGGGATCAAGTGCGGCTCGATGACCTGCAGGAAGCTGGCTGAGGTGGTGTGTCGGTCGATGACGTCCACTTTCCAGGGTAGGTCGCTTTCGGTGAAGGCGTCGGCCAGGTCCACCGATTCGGCGGAAGTGAGGCGGCGGCCGGCGTCGATGAGAAGGTCAAGATCTGAGTAGGGTTTGACCCGGCCGCCGGCGCGCGAACCGAAAGCCCAGATTCTTGACGCCGGCGGGAGGTGCGCCTGGAGGATTTCGCGCACGATGGCGAGATGCGCCGGCGATAGGATGAGAGTCATGGGAACCGGGTTTTTAGCCGGTCGCGCAGATGGATCACCTCCTGCACAAAATCATCGATGGCGGCCAGCACTTCGAGAGCGGCCTCCTCTTTATAGGTGTGGCTCGTCTTCGCGCGAAGGTCCCGGTATGATTTCCAGACGGGCCATTCGCTCAGCAACAGGTCCTGCTCGTTGCCCGAACGGATGAGGTCGGCGAAGGGCATTTTGTCGTATTGCTCAGGCGAGGCGGAGGCGGCTTCCAGGCCGCGTTTCAGGGTTTTGTGCGCGAGCTCGTAGGTGAATTCGAAGCGTTGGATGACGCCGTCCCGCACCAGCGTATTGCTCGGATCTTGGCGATATGCCTCCAGACCCTCCTGCAGCCGGGCCAATGCGTTGGTCAGCGGGTCGAGTTCGAATGCCATAAGGGGGATTTTAGGCGCTTTAGCCGGATTTACGCCAGCCGGCAGATGAGGCACTTGCCAAGGCGGATAAAACGCACGAATTAGGGCCTAACCGGACTGCCGCCGTCCTGATTATGGAGAAAGATCATGTTCATCGAAACCGAAGGCACGCCGAATCCGGCGACGTTGAAATTTTTGCCGGGCCGGGAGGTGCTGGCGGGACGGACGGCGGATTTCGCGGACGCGGATGCGGCGCTGATCAGCCCGCTGGCGGATGCGCTGTTTGGGCTGCCGGGCGTGGCAAGGGTGTTTTTGGGCAGTGACTTTGTCACCGTGACCAAGACCGGCGAGCAGGACTGGCAGGGGCTGAAGCCGCAGGTGCTCGGCGTGATCATGGAGCATTTTTCGGCGGGACGGCCGGTGATGAGCCAGCTTGCGGAGGCCGAGATCGAGGATGTGCGGCCGGAGGATTCCGAAATTGTCGAACAGATCAAGACCTTGCTGGATGAGCGCGTGCGTCCGGCGGTGGCCGGCGACGGCGGCGACATCATCTTCCGGGGGTTTCGCGATGGCGTGGTGAGCCTGAAAATGCAGGGGTCGTGCTCGGGGTGCCCGTCTTCGACCGCGACGCTGAAGCATGGGATTGAGAATCTGCTGAAGCACTATATTCCTGAGGTGCAGTCGGTTACGCAGGCTGCTTAAAAGAAGGAAGAAGTTACTTTTTTTGAAAAAAAAGTAACCAAAAAAACTTTTGCGCGCTTTTTTTCAAAAAAGCGCTTCTTTCTTGCCTTTTTTGGGAGTCTTGAATGCCGTTGGACGATCACGCGCTGGATGTGTTGTTTCGGGAAGCTCGGACGAAGTGGGAATTTACCGATGAGCCGGTAAGAGATGAGGACCTGAAGGCGATTTATGAGCTGATGATCATGGGGCCGACGTCGGCGAATTGTTTGCCGGCGCGGCTGGTGTTTGTGCGCTCGGCGGAGGGCAAGCAGAAGCTGCGGCCGGCGCTGAGTGCGGGGAATGTGGATAAGGTGATGGCGGCGCCGGTGACGGTGATTTTGGCGCAGGACCCGCTGTTTTATCAGCATCTGCCGAAATTGTTTCCGCATGCGGATGCAAAGGCCTGGTTTTCGGGGAATCCGGATCTGGCGGAGGAGACGGCGTTCCGGAATTCGACGCTGCAGGGGGCGTATTTCATGCTGGCGGCGCGCGCGCTGGGGATTGATAGCGGGGGGATGAGCGGGTTTGACCGGGCCAAGGTGGACCGGGCGTTTTTTACGCAGAATGGCTGGAAGTCCAATTTTCTGATTAATCTGGGGCATGGCGTGAAGGAGCATCCGTTTCCGCGGCTGCCGAAATTGGGGTTTGAAGAGGTGGTCATGTTCGCTTGAAGATCCTCGCGATAGATGCCGCGCTTTTGCGCGCGGGGGTGGCGGTGGTTGACGGCGGCGCCGCGGTGGAAAAAATTTTTGTGGCGGGGCGGCCGGGACTGATCGAGACGCTGCCGGTGGCGATGCGCGATGTGCTGGCGAAGGCGGGGCCGGTGGATGCGGTGGCGGTGACGGTGGGGCCGGGGAGTTTTACCGGGCTGCGGACGGCGATTGCGCTGGCGCAGGGATTCGCGGCGGCGGCGGGGGTACCGGTGTGGGGGGTGGGGGTGGAAGAGGCGTTTGCGCAGGCGTTTCCCAGCATGCATCGGCCGCTATGGGTGGCGGTGCGGGCGCGCAAGGACAGGATTTTTCTGATCCGGGATGGGGTGGCGGAGGGGTTCGCGGATGCGGATTTGCCGCGCACGCGCGCGGCGGTGGCGGTGGCCGGGAATGCGGCCAATGAGGTGGCGGCGCATCTGGCGGCCGCGGGTGGGGATGTGATTCTCACCAACGGGCGGGCGATTGATCCGGTTTGGGTGGCGCGCGCGGCGCTGGCGCGGGTGGCGGCGGGGCTGGGGTTGCGGGAGGCGGTGCCGGTTTATGTGGACCCGCCCGAGGCGAAGCTGCCGGCGGGGGGGCTGCGGCCGTCTCCGGTGTGATTGTCGAGGCCGCGGCGGCCCATGCGGCGGTGATGGCGGCGGTGCATGGGGCGGCGTTTCCGGAGGAGCCGTGGGATGAGGCGGCGTTTGCGGCATTGCTCGGGCAGCCGGGTGTGGTTGGGCTTTTGGATATGCGAGGTGGGGTGGTTTTGCTCCGGGTGGCGGCGGATGAGGCGGAAATTCTCACGATCGGCGTGGCGGTGCCACGTGCTGGGATCGGCCGGGGGCTGATGGCGGCGGCGATGGCGCGGGCGCGGGCTGACGGCGCGGCGACGATGTTCTTGGAGGTGGCGGCGGCGAATGCGGCGGCGCTGGGGCTTTATCAGGCGCTGGGGTTTGCCGCGGTGGGGCGGCGAGAGGCTTATTATAACAATGGGGGGGATGCGGTGGTGCTTTCGCGCGGCCTGGCGGCGGCCCCTGGCGGTTGAGAGGCCGAAGTCCGGCCTTGCAACCGCCCGGATAAACAGAAGTTATTTGCGGGCGGGCTGCTTTTCAAAAAGCCGTCGCTTGCTTAGCCGGCGTTAGAAACCGGGCCCGTCGGTCTGGTCCGCGCTGGACTGGCTGGATTGCTGATTGGTCTGCGCGGGCGGCGCCTGCAGATGGTAGGTTTGCTGCACTTTCTGGGCCGTGCTGGCGGCGGCGTTGGCGGCCAGTGGGGCGGCGAGGGACAGCGCGATGGCGAAAGCGATGATCTTGTTCATCGGAAGAACTCCCTTTTTGGGTGGGGCGAAGCTCCATGCTTCGTCTGGACTTCATTTAGGCTGATACGGAATAATACTGAATAGATGAAATAATAACATTACTCATACGTGTAATATATGAAACAAGGCCGCGGTTTTCTCGACTTGCGGTCCCCGCCATTGCCTTTGAAAAGATGGATGGCGCCCGCAAGTGCTCGCCATGACGTGGAGGAGGCATCGTTGACAGGGATGGGCAGGACAGGGATGGGCAGGACAGGGATGGGACGGTTAGGGGCCTTTCTGGATGAGCAGGAGCCAGGTGCCGTCGGGTTGCTCGATCAGGTCCAGCGGCTCGTGGCCCTGGTCGGCGGCGGCGCGGGGGACGTTGGCAAGCGGGTCGGCGCCGGTGAGGCGAATGAGGAGGATTTCACCGGATTGTAACGTGTCCAACGCCAGGCGGGTGCGTACGAACGTCATCGGACAGGTTTCCGCCGTGATGTCGATGGCTTTGTGGTGCGCGGGCAGGGTGGTTGTCATATCGCAAATCTCGGTGAGGCTGGACCGGTGAAAAGACTTGGGCCACAAGGGCCGGAATGGATATAAGCATAGAGCGCCTGTGCATAGAGAATGGCCTCAAAATGACCGGCCCCAGGCGCGTCATTGCCCGGGTGCTTTCGGAATCCACCGACCACCCCGATGTCGATGAACTGCACCGGCGCGCCAACCGGCTGGACCAGCGGATTTCTCTGGCCACGGTCTATCGCACCGTGCGGCTGCTGGAGGCCAAGGGGATACTGGAACGCCGCGACCTGGGCAGCCGGCGGGCGCGCTACGAGCCGAGCGGCGAGAAAAATCATTTTCATCTGGTGGACCAGGACAGTGGAAAAGTGCTGGAATTTGCCGCCCCCGATGCCGAATTATTGCTGCGCGACATCGCCCGGCAACACGGCTTTGACCTGGCGCTGATCAAGATCGAGCTGTTCGGGCGCCGCCCGGCGGCGAAAATGGGAGCGGAGGAGGCGATGAACGGCGACCGGCGAGACAGCCAGGCCCGCTTGCACGGCGAGGTACAAGGCACGTGAACACCCGCGTCGCGCCCGTCCTGCCGCGCTTTGTCATCGGCAACGCCGCGCCGGGCTTCGCGGAATTGCGGGCGGGCAATCTGGGCGTGCGGCTGGCGGTGACGGCGGCCGAGTTGGATGCCGTGCAGGCCCTGCGCTACCGGGTTTTCTATGGCGAAATGGGTGCCCGGGCGGACCTGGCGACGATGGCGAGCAAGCGCGACCGCGACCAGTTCGACGCGATCGCGGACCATCTGCTGGTGGTCGATCATGATCTGGGCGAGAGTGCCGAGAATGTGGTGGGGACGTACCGGCTGATCCGGCAATCCGCCGCCGCCAGGCTGGGGCGGTTCTATTCCGCCGATGAGTACGACATTTCGATCCTGGAAAAATTCGACGGGCAGCTGCTGGAGCTGGGGCGCAGCTGCACGGCGGCGGCGTATCGCAGCCGCGCGGTGCTGCAATTGCTGTGGCGGGGCATCGCGGCCTATGTGTTCCATTACGGCATCGACCTGATGTTCGGGTGCGCCAGCCTGCACGGCACCGACCCGGACGCGCTGGCGGCGGAGCTGACCTATCTGTTCACGCACCATCTGGCGCCGGCGCCGATCCGGCCGCGGGCGTTGGAGCATCGCTACGTGAATATGAACAGGTGCGCGCTTGACCGCTTCGATGCGCGCAGAATCCTGGCGCGGCTGCCGCCGCTGGTCAAAGGCTATTTGCGGCTGGGCGGTTTCGTGGGGGACGGCGCGGTGATCGACCAGCAGTTCAACACCACGGATATCGCTGTGGTTGTGCAGACGGATCTGGTGACCGAAAAATACTACCGGCACTATGAGCGCGAGGCGCGCAGCGAGTAGCAAAGCGCGCTGACCAGCTAAAAAAAAAGCAATCAAAAAAACTTTTGGTTCGGTGCGCTGGTGAGCGGCCAAACGCCGGCCGCGCCGCCGCGGCGAGCGGCGCAAAGGTTTTTTGCTTCTGTTTTCTCAAAAAAAGACGGTGTTGCCGCCTTTGAGCCAGCCAAAGGACAAATTCGTTGGTGGCCGCCGGATCAAAAGTCAACTCGCGCCGAAGAGTTTTTCGCCCTGGAAGATTAACGTTTAGTTAGTTAAATCTCTTTTCTTGAACAAATAATCATTCTTGGTCTGGCCGGACTGTTGTCGTACTTCGCGTCGGATGCTATGAAAATCATGTTCGTTTCGAGCTATTAACCAAGGCTTTGACGAGAAATCAACGTTAATATTCCTTCCGGCGCTGATGGCGCGCGCCGGCCAACCGTTGGGCATGCTCGACGCGATGTAGCCTGTCCGCAACAACCTGTAATCCGGAGGGTGGTTCATGACGGTTCGTAATTCGGAGGTGACACTCACCGCATCTTCCACGACGTTTGCGTCGTCCTACACGGTTTCCACCACCGGCATCGCCGTCAGCGCGCCTTCGCCGGTGGCACTCACCAATTACGGCGCGATCCTGAGTTCCGGGGCGCGCGCGATCGACTTCGGCGGCGGCGGCGTGCTGGTGAATGCCGGGTTGATCGACAGCACATCCGGGCAGATTGAACAGGGCGTCCTGTTCAACGGGCCGGCGTCGGTGGTGAATTCCGGGGTGATCGAGGGCAATACCGGCGTGCAACTGAACGGCCAGGGGTCGCTCTGGCTGACCAATGCCGCGACGATCATCGGGCAATCCGGCAGCGCGATCTGGGTGAACGAGCCGGGCAGCGCCACGATCGTCAATTCCGGGTTGTTGCTGGAAAAAAGCGGCAACAACTACGCCGCGGGCGGCGCGGTCATCGTGCAGGGCAGCGGAATTGTTACAAATTCCGGAACAATCATCAGCCAGCACGCCGGCGGGGTGGGCGAGGCGATGGGCGTCGAGCTGGCGTCGGGCACCGTCGTCAATGCCGGCGTCATCGAGGGCGCGACGTTTCACGGCAACGACTATGCGATCGATTTCACCGGCTCCGCCGGCGGGGATTCGCTGATCCTCGATCCCGGCCAGACGCTGGACGGCATCGCGCTGGCGCACGGCGCGGGCGACTTTATCACGCTCGGCGGCATTGGCCTCGGCACGCTGAGCAACCCCGGCAATTACATCGGCTGGACGCTGGTCTCGGTCGGCGCCGGCGCGGATTGGCAAATCGGCGATCCGCGCGGCGCGCAAACGTTTGACGGCATTTCGGCCATCGCCATCGGAACCGGCGCCGAACTGGCCGTCGGCGGCCCGCTGGAGAGCGACCTGAGCAACGGGCCGACGCCGACCGCGATCGACATGGAGGGCAACGGCGAGCATAGCACGCTGGATATTTTTGGCCCGGACGTCACGCCGGGCGGCAACGTTCCCACTCCGATCCGCGACTTCGGCAGCACCGATACCATCATCATCGGGCGGCCGGATTTCGATGAAAACCCCGGCGACAACTACAGCCTGAGTTATGCCGGCGGTGTGCTCACCATCGACGACGAAACGACGAATGGCACCGTGCACGTCACCATCGCGCCGGCCTCCGGCCCGGTGACGGCCGATAATTTCGCGGTCTCGCTCACCCAGATCGGCGCGGTCATCACCGACATGCCGTGCTTTGCCGCGGGTACCCGCATCCTGACGCCGGAGGGGGAAACCGCGGTTGAGGACATCCGGGCGGGTGCCGAGGTGCTCACGTGCCGGGACGGCCGGTTCGGGGTGGCTGAAGTCGTCTGGGCCGGCCAGCGCAGCATCGACCTCGCGCGCCACGCGATGCCGGAAAAGGTCCGGCCGGTGCGGATTTGCGCCGGCGCGTTCGGGCCCGGCCTGCCGCAGCGCGACCTGCGGCTTTCGCCGGACCACGCGCTTTACATCGACGGGCATCTGATCGAGGCGAAGACGCTGGTCAACGGCGTCACCGTGATCGTGGAGACCGGTACGCGGGACGTGACGTACCATCATATCGAGCTGGCGCGGCATGACGTCGTGCTGGCGGAAGGGCTGCCGGCGGAGAGCTATCTGGACAGCGGCAACCGCACAATGTTCGAGAGCGGCGCCGGGCCGTTGGCGCTGCACCCGGATTTCGCGGCCGCTTGCCGCGCGCGGGCCTGCGCGCAGCTGCTGACGGAGGGCGCGATCGTGATCGCGGCGCGGCAGCGGTTGCTGGACCGGGCCGAAGCACTCGGTTTCGCCGTCGCCGGCGAGGTCGATCTGGTGGCGGTGGTGAATGGCGAGCCAATCCGGCCGACCGCCGACGCGGATGGCGAATGGCTGTTCGTGCTGCCGGCGGGCGCGGCGAGCGTGGCGCTGCTGAGCAGCGCCGGCGTGCCGGCGGAGGTGTCGGCCGATCCAGCCGACCGGCGGGTGCTGGGCGTGGATGTCGCGGCGCTGACGCTGATCGCCGGCGGCCGGCGGCTGCCCATCGACCTGGGCGATGCGTCGCATGAGGGGTTTTATGAGATCGAGGGCGATCACCGTTGGACGAATGGCGCGGCGCGGATCAGGCTGCCGGACTATGCGGGGCGGGCGGTGCTGGAAGTCGCAATCAATGGGCAGGCGGCTCGATGGAGCAGGAAAGCTGCTTGAAGGAAAGCAGTTACTTTTTTTGAAAAAAAGGCGCCCCGCCCGGGGTAACCAAAAAAACTTTACTCCTGGGGGAGTGGGGAACGGGATTGCCGTTAATCGGCAACAAAGTTGCCGATTAACGGCAATCCCGTTCCCCACTCCCCCAGGAGCAAAGTTTTTTGCGCCGCACCCGCGGAGGGGCTTTTTTTTAAAAAAGCGCTGCTTTACTTCGCTTCATACGCCGGCAGATGCACCGGCGGCGGCGGCGCCGGCATGGTGTCGCCGAGCATTTCGATGCGGCCGGTGATCTGGCCGCCGTCTTCCACCTGCAGGCGGCGGCAGCGGGCGGTGCCGAGCACGCGGCCGGTGGCGCGGATGATCAGCGCGTTGCGGGCGGTGAGCGTGCCGTCGATGGTGCCGGCGACTTCGGCTTCATCGACTTCGACCTCGCCTTTGAAGACGCCGCCATGGGTGATGGAAAGTTCGGTGAGGCCGTTGATCATGGTGGCTTCCATGGTGCCTTCCACGACCAGGCGTTCGGCATCCTGCACGGTGCCCTGCACGCTGATGCCGCGGCCGACGACGAGGGTGCGGCGCTGGCCGTCTTCACGGGGGGCTAGGGAACGCTCGGGCGCCTGGCGCAGGCCGCCGCCGCTGGGCACGGGCGGTAAGGGCGGGGCGAAGGGGGAACGGGCCATGGAATTCTCCTTGAGGGAAGCGAGCTGGTAGGAAGCGAGGCCGGTCGGGCGGTAGGGCGGCACGCCCAGTGTGTCGTCGTCCGGTTCGGCCGGCTGGGAGAGAAAGTCGGGCGGCGGGTTGGAGCCAAGGAAATCCGGCGGGCTGGGGGGGGCGGCCGGCGGCGGCGAAAACGCTGGCTCTTCGGATTTGGCCTCTTCGGGCTTGCGGCGGTTGAACACGCGACCTCCCTGCTGTTAGCGAATCGTGAAAATCACATCGTCGCTAGCACGCGGTTACGCGGCGCAGCAATGCCGGGCTAGGACTTTTTCTGGCGCGATGGTAACGCTTGAGGCTGCATTCTGAGGAGTTGGTCATGTCCGAGCCATTTTTCGATATTTGCGGGATTGGCAACGCGATTGTCGATCTGCTGGTGCCGACGGATGACGCGTTTTTGTCGCGGCACGACATGCGCAAGGGCGCGATGACGCTGATCGACGCGGATACCGCGGCGCGGCTGACGGCGGCGATGGCGGGGGGGATGACAGCGTCCGGCGGGTCGGTGGCCAATTCCTGCGCGGTGGCGGCGGCGCTGGGGGCGAAGGTGGCGTTTTTGGGCAAGGTGGCGAAGGACGAATTGGGCGCGGCGTTTGCGCGCGAGATCGCGGCGATGGGGGTGCATTTTCCGACGGCGCCGCTGGAGGCGCCNNACGTATCTGGAGGGGTATTTGTTTGATCCGCCGGCGGCGCAGGCGGCGTTTGCCGAGGCGGCGAAGATGGCGCGGGCGGCGGGGCGGCTGACGGCGCTCTCGCTCTCCGACCCGTTTTGCGTGGACCGGCATCGGGATGGGTTTCGGCGGCTGATCGCGGGCGGGATTGATATTTTGTTCGCGAATGAGGCGGAGATTTGCAGCCTGTACCAGATGGATGATTTTACCGCCGCGGCGCAGGCGGCGGCGGGGGATGTGCGGCTGGCGGTGCTGACCAAGAGCGAAAAAGGCAGCGTGATCGTGCAGGGGCTGAGCGTGACGGGGATCCGCGCGGTGGCGACGGAGGTGGTGGATACGACCGGCGCGGGGGATGCTTATGCCGCAGGGTTTATGACGGCGTATGCGCAGGGGAAAACGGTGAAGGAGGCGGGGCAACTGGGGGCGAAGGCGGCGGCGCTGGCGATCAGCCAGATCGGCGCGCGGCCGCCGGCGCAGGCGCTGCGGGGGTTGGTTACCTGAAAACGAGCGGTTTTCTCGGAGTTGTCGGGTGACTAAGCGTCTTCCTTTTGTTGTTTGGCAAAATATTCGGTGAATATGATCTTGGCTTGCCGCAGGTATTCAAACAGTTCGGCCTGATCGCGATCACTCGCACGAAAATTGCGCTCAACCTCGTTGGATAAAACTCTCAAATAGATGAACGCGAAGACGCTGCCAGCAACGGCTGCGCCGAGAAGCAGCGCTGTTGGGAGCCATCCGTCAGTCATCATTTCATGTCCTCGATCACTTCCAGGTACCGCTCAAGACGCTCTTCGTGGGTGAATTTCTTGTTATTCATCCTACGGCTCCAAATTAGCCCAGCAAGAGCGATTAATCCACCAAAACCTGTTACGACAATGTCCGCGACCGCCCAATGACTGGAGGACGTCGCCAGGGCGACGATGCCGCTTGTTGCAAGCGGCGCGCCGATGCTGCCACAAACCAACAATCCCGTGTTGGCGGCGTTGCCGGCGTCCGCGGCTCGCCGTTTTTCTCGGCGGGCCAGTTCCTTGAAAGTCTGCCTTACTGTGTGTGGCGGAGGTAGGGACAAGTACCGAAATGACCAGGCCGTCGATATCCAGCGTCACGGGCGTCACATTGTCAGGCAGAACCGAGCCGCTAAGCGTCGGAGGCGACAGGCTCGGCCGGTTAAGCTGAGCCCTAAGAGCCGCAAGGTCTCCTTTCAGGGGGTTGTCCTCTGCTCCGGTCACATCTCGGCCACTAATACATCGACGACAGCACTGACCGCAGGCGCTTGATTTCTTCCAGGGCGCGGCCGGTGCCCAGGGCGACGCATTGCAGCGGGTT
>PLFB01000248.1 GCA_003137135.1 Acetobacteraceae bacterium | reverse complement strand
GCCATACTGTGGCCGCTCAAGGGACGGGGGAATCAAAAGTTTTTTGGTTACTTTTTTTCAAAAAAGTAACTGCTTGCTTCCCTTCTGACTCGCATTCGACCAATCTCGCTCTAACCCGTGGTCACAACGCCCTGGCGATGGCGATCTTCTGGATTTCCGACGTCCCGGCATAGAGCCGGTGCAGCCGGTTGGCGCGATAGAGCTTGCTGATCGGCATCTCCTCCATGAAACCCGAGCCGCCGAACATCTGCAGCGCATTGTCGATCACGCGATCGGACATTTCCGGAATCCACAACTTGGTCATGGCGGCATCCGCGATCGAGAATGCGCCGGCGCGATATTTCCGGATCGCATCATGCAGGAAGGCGCGGCCGACCTCGATATCGGTCTTCATTTCCGCCAGCTTGAACTGGGTGTTCTGAAAATCGAAGACCGGCTGCCCGAACACCTTGCGCACCTTGACGAAATCCAGCGCCAGCTGGAAGGCGAGTTCGGCCTCGCCGAGCGCCCGTGCGGCGATTTCGAGCCGGTCGAGCGCGAAGGTCGTCATCAGGATGCCGAGCGCCTTGCCTTCGCCGAGGAACAGGCTGTCGGCGGGCACACGGACATCGTGGAAGTGGAATGCGGCGAGGTCATAAGCCGGGTATCCCATCGGCGTCATGCGGCTGCGGCTGACGCCTGGCGTGTCCGCTTCGACCAGGAACATGCTCATGCCGGCGCCGCGCTTGGTCGGATCGGTCTTGGCGACGACATAGAGCAGATGGGCCTTGTTGCCGTTGCTGACATAGATCTTCGAACCGTTGATGACATAATGCTCGCCATCGCGGATCGCCGTGGCGCGGATCGCGGTCGCGTCGGAGCCGGCGTCGGCTTCGGTCAGCGGCATGCATTGTGTGACCTCGCCCGACAGGATGCCGGGCGCCCATTTCCGCTTCTGCACGTCGGAACCGCCGGCGAACAGTATATGCGTGGCGATATCGGCGCCCAGCGAACTGCCGACCGTGGCACCACCGACCGAACGGCCGAGCTCCTGCGATAGCACGACGCCGCAGATGCCGGACGCTTCCGGTCCGCCATAGGCTTCCGGGATCGTCGCCCCCAGAATACCCGCAGCACCGGCCTTGCGCCAGAACGCCCGATCGTAATCGAGGTCGCCGATGAACTTGTCGGCATGCGGGTCGAGTTCACGATCGAAAAAGGCGCGCACCGTGCGGCGGTACATCTCCTCTTCCTCGGTGAAGGGGCTCAGCTGCGCATTGCTTTCATCCGCATTCATCTCGTACCTCCCAAAAAAATCGGGCGGTGCCCCGCCGGTTAGCGGCGCCCAACCGGCTTTCCACGCGAAACCTGCCCATCGTTAGCTTGATTACAATGCGCAAGCACTCTACATTGCTAAATGTTCCCTTACAAGCGCTTGGCCAGTCCGGCGCGGCGGAAATGCCATGAGCCACGGGCATCTTTTCGAGCTCGGGCGCGATCCACAACTCGACGTCAGCGTAACGAACCAAATAACGCGCTCGGCGGTGCGGCGCATGGCAGCCGTCCCGCCGGCCACTCGCCCAGTCGGCTCATCGCGCGTTACTGCGCCATCTCCCGCACCAGCCTGTCAGCATGATAAATCGTCGTCAGCGCCGCCTGCAGCGCCGTCGCATCCACGGACACCGTCCTGTTCACGGCCGGATCATATCCAAACGCCCCTCCCAGCCCTTGAATATCCGTATCAAAAACCAGCCCCACCATATCGCCTCGCCGGTCAATCACCGGCGACCCGGAATTGCCCCCCACGATGTCATTGGTGGTCGCCATATCGAGCGGTGTTGCCATATCCAGCCCGGCCTGTCGTGCTTTGACCCAGCTCGCCGGCAGCTTGAACGGCTCCGCCCCGGTCGCCCTGCCAAACGCCCCCGCAAAATTCGTGAACGGCGCCACAAACTGCCCGTCCTGCTCATAGCCTTGCACCGCCCCATAGGAGAGCCGCGGCGTCTGCGTCCCGTCCGGCGCGACATCCGTCCCATAGAGCTTGAATTTCGCCTGCGCGATCAGCCCCGCATTCTGCGTCTCCACCGCAGCCACATGGTCTTCCTCATCGGCCAATACCTTACGGGCCGGCCCATCCAGCCGCCGCATGAACACCAAGAGCGGATCATCAGACGCCGCGATCGCCGCCGGCCCGCCCGCCAGCAGCTTGGCCCGCACCCCGGCATCCCCGAGCCTGGTTCCGCCAACGATCTCATCGGCGATCTGCTCCGGCGATTCCTTGCCCAGAATCGCCCTTACATCAAAATCATCGGCGCCCAGGTAAAACCGCATATCCGTCAGCCACCAGGCCCAATACTCCCGATCGAGGTTCGCGTAGTCCACCCCCGCCGCCAGGATATCCGCCTTCGTGTCCGGCAAATTGGCATTCTGGTCGTCCGGCAGTCTCGCTCCGTCCGGCTTGCCGATTTCCGCCGCATAGCGCAGCAATTCCTTCGCCTGGCGTACATCATCCGGCATCACATCGTCCGGAAACGCCTCCAGCAGCACAAAGCGCAGATAAATCCCGCGCTGATACGTCTGCGCCGCCGCAATCCTGTCCCACGCGCATGCCGCCGCCGCCAGTTCCGGGTCCGCCGCCACCCGTCTGCGCAACGCATCCTCCGCCGCCTGCTTTTGCGTCAGCAGCGAGCCACTCACCAGCGCCGCCTGCTCGCCTTGCAGGGCCTTTAGATCATTCATCGCGAAGAAATAATCGCTCGATGACTCCCTTTGCAACGCCGCCCCCTCGCGCTGCATTTCCCAGAGCATGCCGACTTGTTCCGAAACAAACTGCAGCTGGATCGGATGTCTATAATCCCGGATAAATTGCAGTTGCGCCACCGTATCATCGCGTTGCGTTCCCTCCGGCATGCCGGAGGTCACCACCGCCTCCCCCGCCTTCACCGGCGCCGCTGCAAACCGGAAATGATCAGCCGGATGGAACGGCTTGTTATCCTCATAAACGCGCAAAAACGCCAGATCGACATCATAGCGCGGAAACTCGAAATTATCCGGGTCGCCGCCAAAATTCGCCGCGCCATCCTCCACCGCAAACACCAGCCGCACATCGGCATATCGCCGGTATTTGTAAAGGTCGTAGATTCCGCCATGATAAAGCGTGACCACCTGGCACGTCACCGCGGCACTCGTCGCGCAAGCATCTTGCACCCGCGCGATCGCCGCGCGCTGCGCATCCTCAAAGCCCTTGCCCGTCCTGCCCTGCGTCGCCGCTTCGATCCGCGCGGTCACATCGGCGATCGACATCAGCCCATCCACCTCGAACCCCGGGCAGCGCCGCTCATCGCGCAGCGCCGCTGCATAAAACCCGTTCGCGATATAGTCATGCCGGCTGTCGGACTGCGCCTGAATGCAATCGCGCACGCAATGATGGTTCGTCATGACCAGCCCGTCGCCGGAGACAAAGCTCGCCGAACAATCCCCCGGGATCATCAAACTCGAAAGCCGCACATGCGTCAGCCACGCCTGATCCGGCGCCCACCCATAGGCCGCCCGCATTTTCGCGGCGGGAAAATTGTCAAACGTCCACATGCCCTCATCCGCCCGCGCCACGCTCGAACAAACCAGCGCGGCAACAAACAGCATCATCGCCAACAGGTTCAACGTCATGCCCGCAAAAGCGGGGCCTTTACCCGCCCGATCCGCACCGGCCATCGCGCTCCCCCTCATAAACGGTTTATCAGGTATTATCCGTCCGAAGGTGTATCAGTCAGCAAGGCATCCTGCCACCGGCGTGCTGGCGAAACAGGCGGCGAGGCACGGCGCCGCACGCCGCGGCCTACGCCGCCATGTGCGGCGGGACGGCTAAGTGGGGCCCGAACGCCCTCGCAAGGAAACCGCGGCTGGCGTTCTTACTTCGCCGCCTCAGCCTCCGCCGGCGTTTTCGCGACCACGACCATGGCCGGCCGCAGCAGGCGGCCGTTCAGGGTCCAGGTCTGGCTCCAGGCGGTCAGGATCGTGCCCGGCGGGTGTTCGGTGGAGGGTTGTTCGGCCATGGCCTGGTGGAAGTTGGCGTCGAAGGCGGCGCCGGTCGGGTCCAAGCGGGCGATGCCGTTGCGCTCCAGCAGGCTGACGAAGGAGCGTTCGATGCCCTCAAATCCGTCGCGCAGTTTGGTGATGATCTCGGGTTCGGAGTCGGTGCGTTTCGGCAGGCTGTCGATGCCGCGCCGCAGGTTTTCCGCGGCCTCCACCACGTCGCGCGCGAATTTCTGCACGGCGTAGAGCCGGGCTTCCTCGACCTCGCGTTTGGTGCGGGCGCGCAAATTGGCCATTTCGGCTTGCGCGCGCAGCCATTTATCCTTGGTGTCCTGCAGTTCGGCCTCCAGCGCGGCGATTCGGGCGGCATCGTCGAGCTCGGGCGCGGTTTCGGCGGGCGCGGCGGGCTCCGCGGCTTCGGGTTGTTCAGGCACGTCTTGTTCTTTGGTCATGCCTTGAAATTAGGTGATGCGGCGCCGTGAAACAAGTGAGATCACAGCGGTGCCACGGCCTGCCACACCCGCCACGACCCGTTGCCGTCCCGCGCGGTGGCGGCGTAGGCGTCTTTCAAGGCCATGCCGGCGCGGTCCAGGATGGTGCCGGAATCATCGCCGCTATTGGGCCAGCGCGTCGCCAGCCCGACCGCGATGACCGCCTGGTCCGGCAGCGAGGCCGGCATGTGCTGGCAGAATTTCGCGGCGCGTTCGGCGCCGGTCAGGTGGTCCATATTATCGCACCACAGCCCGATGGTGGTGCGGTTCACCCGCCCCAGCAGGTCGGTCGGACGTATGATTTCGCGCAATTCGTCGGCCAGGCGCATCGCGGTCGGGGTCTGCTGGCTGGCCTTGGCGCGGCCGAAGCCCAGAAACAGCAGCGTGCCGGACTGGCATTCCACATCCAGCCGGTCGAACCGCCGGGCGACTTGTTCGATAAAGCTGGTGGCGCTCCACAGCCCGGTTTCCGGGTCGAGCGCGCGGTTCCAGTTGGACTCGCCGGTTGCCAGGGTTTCGTTCAGTTCGGGCGCGGTCAGGTCGATCAGCAGGCCGTACAGCCCCAGCGCCTTGCCGTCCCGGTTCAGTTTCGGCGCCAGCGCCAGCCGGCACACGTGCTGCACGTGGTGGTTATCGGTGACGCTGATCTGGCCGTGCCAGATCACCAGTTCGTCGCGCACGGTGGCCAGGATGCCGGCCAGCGCGTCATCGGGCGCGTCCAGCAGCGCGCCGGCGGGTTTGCCGAGCAGGTCGCGGGTCTGGTGGCCGAATACGGTATTGGGCCCGAACGCCGAGAAGCGGAGTTTTGGGTCGAGCTCGAACGCGGCGTCGCCCAGCAAGGCCGCGACGCTCAGCCAATCCGAGGTGGTGGTGGTAAGTTGGCTCAATGAAACCCCTTAATCTGACATAATCGCGCCACGCCGCGGTGAAGCTAGCCTGAGTGAGCCGTATAACCAATAAGTAAATAGACTCTTAAGGTAACGGCCCGCTGCACGGCCCGCGTTGACAGGAAGCTGGCGCCTTGAGCATGGTCCGGCCGCCAGAGAAATGGATGTTTCATGAAGAGCACTGCCCCGCATACCGGCCTGCAATCCGCCATCGAGGCCGCGTGGGACCGTCGCGCCTCGCTCTCGCCCGCAAGCGCCGGGGTGGACCGCGACGCGGTGGAGGCGGCGCTGGAGCTGCTGGATTCCGGCTCGGCACGGGTTGCGGAGCCAGGGGAGTCCGGCTGGCATGTGCACCAATGGCTCAAACAGGCGGTGCTGCTGTCCTTCCGCCTGTACCCCAACGCGCCGATGGCCGGCGCCGGCGGTGCCCCGGTGTTCGACAAAGTGCCGATGAAGTTTTCCGCGTGGGGCGAAAACCGTTTCGCCGAATCCGGCATCCGCGCCGTGCCCGGCGCGATCGTGCGCCGTTCCGCCTACATCGCCTCCGGCGCCGTGCTGATGCCGTGCTTCGTCAATGTCGGCGCGCGGGTAGGGCAGGGGAGCATGATCGACACCTGGTCCACCGTCGGCTCCTGCGCCCAGGTCGGCGCCAACTGCCACATCAGCGGCGGCGTCGGTCTCGGCGGCGTGCTGGAGCCGCTGCAGGCCAACCCCGTCATCATCGAGGATGACTGTTTTATCGGCGCGCGGTCGGAGGTGGCGGAGGGCGTGATCGTGGAGCAGGGCGCGGTGCTGGCGATGGGCGTGTTTTTGGGCGCCTCGACGAAAATCATCGACCGCGCCACCGGCGAGATTTTTTACGGCCGAGTCCCGGCCTATTCGGTGGTGGTGCCCGGCGCGCTGCCCGGCAAAGCCTTGCCGGACGGCGGCGCCGGCCCCAGCCTGGCCTGCGCCGTCATCGTCAAGCGCGTTGACGCGCAGACCCGCGCCAAAACCTCGATCAACGAGCTTTTGCGCGCATGATGGATCCGCTGCCGCTGGCGCAGGCGCTGCTCCGCCGCGCCTCGGTCACGCCGCAGGATGCCGGCGCTCAGGGCGTTCTCGCCGAGCACCTCGAAGCCGCCGGCTTTACCGTGACGCGCCTGCCCTTCGGGAACATCCACAACCTTTACGCCGAGCGCGGCGGCGAAACACCCCATCTCTGCTTCGCCGGCCACACCGACGTCGTGCCCCCCGGCCCGGAATGGCGCCACGACCCGTTTGGCGGCGAAGTCGAAAAAGGGCTTTTGTACGGCCGTGGCGCCTGCGACATGAAGGGCGCCATCGCCGCCTTCGCCGCCGCGGCCGCCGGCGCCGGCACGCGGGGCGCCAAAATCTCCCTGCTCATCACAGGCGACGAGGAAGGCGAAGCCCTCGACGGCACCGCGAAGGTTTTGGACTGGATGGCGGCGGCAAAAAAAATCCCCGATTTCTGCCTGGTCGGCGAACCAACCAGCCGCGCCGTGCTCGGCGACGTGATCAAAATCGGCCGCCGCGGCAGCCTGTCCGCCGCCATCACCGTGCCCGGCCGCCAGGGCCACGTCGCCTATCCGCATCTGGCCGACAATCCCCTGCACCGCCTGATCCCCGCTTTGGCCGCGCTGCTGGCGGAAAAACTGGACGACGGCACGGCCTGGTTCCAGCCCTCCAGCCTGCAACTCACCAGCGTCGATGTCGGCAACCCGGCCCGCAACGTCATCCCCGCCCAGGCCACCGCCCTGCTCAACATCCGTTTCAACAACCTGCACACCCAGGCCAGCCTGTCCGACTGGCTCACCGAATCCCTGGCCGCCCACGCCGCCGAGGCCCGGCTCGACATAGCCTGCTCCGGCGAAGCCTTTTTGACCGAACCCGGCCCCGCCACCGCCCGCCTCACCGCCGCCATCAAGCAGGTCACCGGCCTCACCCCGGCGCAGGAAACCTCCGGCGGCACCTCCGACGCCCGCTTCATCGCCCGCCACTGCCCGGTCGCCGAATTCGGCCTCGTCGGCGCCACCATGCACCAGGCGGATGAATGCGTCCCCGTCGAGGAACTCCGCCGCCTCGCCACCATCTACCAGACCTTCATCACAAGCTTTTGCGCCTGATGTTCGGCAGCAACGTCATCAAGGGCCTGCTGCTGCTGGCGCGCGGCAAAGCCGCCGGCATCACCGAGTTCGGCAACTCCGCCGACGCGCTCGCCGCCTCGCTCGCCCCGCTGCTCGCCTTCCTGCTCGTCGCCACCGCTCTGGCCGCCCTGCAAGGTTTCTGGCGCGTCGCCCTGCTCTTCCTGCTGATGAATCTCTGCGCCGTGCTGACCATCTCCGTCGGCACCCACACCGGCGCCGCCTGGCTGGGGCGCGAAAACCTGTGGCTGCGCACCGCCACCGCGCTCAACTGGTCGATCTGGCTGCTGCTCCCCCTCGGCCTCCTGGCCGGCATCTTTACTGGCCTGCTCACCCAGGCCGGCCTGCCCTTCGCCCCCGCCTTCGACGCCATGCTCTGCCTCATCGGCCTGTACTTCTTCTGGTATCACTGGTTCACCGTGCGCGCCGGCCTGCAGACCAGTTTTTTACGCGCCATCCTCATCGTGCTCGGCATCAACCTGGTCATCGGCCTGCTCACCGTCGCCCCCGACCTGCTCGACTACGCTTTTGGCGGCCATTCATGACCCGTATCGTGTGGTGCCTCGGCCTCTACGCCAGCGCCTCCACCTGGGCGTTCAACGTGCTGCGCGAAATGGCCGCCGCGCAAGGTCCGGTAAAAACCCATTTCCTCTCCACCAGCTTCTCGCCGCCCAGCCTCGCCGCGCCAAACACCACCCACCTCATCAAATCCCACGAAGTCGAGAACCAGGCTGCCCTCGCCTGGCTCACCGCAAACGCCACCCACATCCTCGTCACCCTGCGCGACCCGCGCGACGCCATCGCCTCGCTGATGCAATACCACAACTACGATTTTCCCCGCGCTTTGGACTACGTCCACAAGGCCACTGCCCTTTGCGTCCGCTTCGCCCCAGACCGGCGCGCCAAAGTCTTGCATTACGAAACGGCATTCTTCGACGACCCCAAAACCCTGACCGCCTTCAACGATTTTTTGGCCTTGCAAACCCCGCCACAAACTCTCGCCCAAATTTTTGCAAACTCCCGCCGCGAAACCATCGAAACCTACATCGCCTCGCTCCCCACCAAACCCGGCGTGCTGCAGGAACGCACGACCGGCGACCTATTGGACCCCGAAACCCACTGGCACACCCACCACGCCGGCCGCACCGGCACCTCAGGCCGCTGGCAAACCCTGCTCACCCCAGCCCAAATCCAATCCGCCGAATCCCGCCTCGCAGATGTGGTAAAGTTTCGTTAGCGCAAGTATTTTCTGCGCCCGAAGAAAGCACTTCTTTTTCTGAAGAAANNTTTGCTCCTGGGGGCGCTGGGACCGGGATTGCCGTTAATCGCCTCCGCCGGAGGCGATTAACGGCAATCCCGGTGCCAACGCCCCCAGGACCAGAAGTTTTTTTGGTTACTTTTTTTTCAAAAAAAGTAACTTCTTCTCTTTGAAATCCCATCTGGCCTAATCCATCGGCATCCCGTAACGAAGTTACGGGATTCCGATGGAAGCGCGCCACATGCAAAATGACCGACTCGCCTTGCACCTCGCCGTCCTCGCCGCCATCGCGGTGGTGATCGCCATCGGCGCCGTGCTGGCGATCAGTTTCCAAAAACTCTCGATGCCGCAGGCCGCGCTGCTCGCCCCGCTCGCCCTCACCGCCGCCGGTGCCGGCGCCAGCGCCGTCCTGATGCTGATCGACGACCAGACCGACGAATCCATCGAGCTCAACAGCCACTGGGGCGGCCTCGGCGGCGGCCTCGGCGGCTGGAGCCTCTCCCGCCCCGCCGCGCTCAGCCTCATCATGCTCCTCGCCGTCCTCGCCATGCTCGCCATCGCCGCCACCAAAGCCCCCGCGCCCGATACCGGCGGCACCGCCACCGCCCCGCCAAAAACCTCCCCGCCGTGACGCTCAAACGCCGTCCCAACCCAGACCACCGCCAGTTCGCCGCCAAATGGCCAGTCGTCGACCGCCAGCCTTTCGCGGTGTCCGATGCCAACACCATCCTGACCGATGAACTGGACCGCTATTTGAATGATCTGGTTCGCGGCCGTTCCTTCCTCATCGCTGGCCATCGCGGCGCCGGCAAAACCTTTCTGGTCCGCAACACGGTCGAATGCGCGCATCTGCAAATCTTCGCCACCGCCGGCCTTGCGATCATATCGGGGCAAAAACCAAAAACCTTATCCAACCTGCAGCGCCCGCTGCTCGTGCAAGTCCACGGCCCCAGCCTGCTCGCCCCGCCCAAGGATGGTGACCATGAAACCGCCCGCGAACTCGCCGCCAAGGGCATGGCCCAGGTGATGATTGCGCTGTTCCGCGCCGCCGCGGAGGAATATTGCGACGCCTTCACCAACCATGTCCCGAACCTGCCAGCCCCCCGTCAGCCCGGCATGATGGAGCTCGCCGCCCAGCTCCGGCTCGATCTCGACATGGGCGCGGAGCCCGCCCGCCTGCGCGAATACTGGCGCCGCTTTGGCCGCCTTGGTCCCGGCATTCTCTGGCCCGCCGCCATTGCCAGCGCCCGCGGCCCCGGCCAGGGTGCTGCCGAAATCGTGGCACTGGCCACCGCCGCGCAGGCCTTCCAGGTCTGCGCCGGCGAGCTCAAACTGAAAAAATCCGCCAGCGATGGCGCCAAGCGCGAAGCCAGCGTCGAGTCGAGCGTCGAGCCCAAACCCAGCGACGGCCTGAAGGATATTTCCGATAAATTATTCGCTCTGGGCGCCGGCGCCGCCGCCGGCACCGCGGCCTACGCTACCCAGTCCACCGCGCTCGCCGCGCTGGCCGGCCTCGCCGCCGGCCTCATCACAGCCTTTGGGCTCAAACTCGCAGGCCGGCGCAGCCTCGCCAGCACCCGCTCGACCGCCTATGAATTTTTGCCCGACATGTCGCTCGAAACCCTCGACCGCGACCTGCCGCAGGTCATCCGCCGCCTGCGTCAGGCCGGCCTCGCCCCGGTCTTCGTCATCGACGAACTCGACAAAATCGCCCCCGGCCGCGAGCGCGACGACGTGATGGCCAAGCTGATCGATCGCCTCAAGCTCCTGACGACCGATCACGGATTTTTCTGCTTCCTCACGGACCGTAACTACTACGAATCGGTCCGCCGCCGCGCCAGCGCCAACGGCTATGCGCGCGAACACACCCATTTCAGCCATCGCCTACTGGTCAGCTACCAGCCGCGGGATTTCCGCCGCTACGCGGAGGAGCTCTTGCAATGGCCGCAGGATGACCCGGAGAAACTGGAGCAGGCCATCTTCGTCAGCCAGCTCATGCACCGCTCCGAGCTGAATTTCATTGATTTTACCCGACTCCTCAACGCCAGCCTGCCGCCGCCACCGCCCGGCGCCGACACAATCCCGCCCCCGCCGCTGCCGCCCCCGCCATCCAGCCCGCGGCTACAGGACCAATGGCATGCCGTCATCCAGCTCGCGATCGAACATGTCTGGCGCGACAGCGCGCTGCTTACAGGCATGGCCAGCGATCAAAGTTTTTCACAACTCACCGCCGACGCGCTCTACCTGATCTCGCGCCGGTGGAAAATGGATTCGGACGGCACGCTCAACCTCAATTCCGGGCCGATCGCGCACTATCTCNNGAGATAGTGCGCGATCGGCCCGGCGAGGCGGAGGCCCACGCCGAAACCCTGCAGGACTTCAATGTCAGCAAAGACCGCCAGGACTCGCTGGTGAACGCCGTGCAAACACTCGCCCGGCTGCTATGTGATTTTTCCGCGCTGCAAACTGCCCTCGCCAGCCTGCCGGAGGCGGAAAAAACGCTGTTGAGAATCGTCCAATCCATGCCTGCCCCCGCTTTGCTGAAGGATTTGGGCGATAACAAATTCCGCTTTCTTTATGATGAGTTCGGCACCAGCATCGCCAGCCGCGACGGCATGAAACCCGGTGAACCGCTCACCCCTTTTGCGGACCAGGTCGCGACCGAGGTGTACGTGTATATCCAGGCCTTCGTCGGCACGTTGTCTGAGCTCGAAATCGGCCTCGAATATCTGGTCCGCGCCGGCGCCTTGCCGCCCAACCTGCCATGGGCGGAGGTTGTTCGGTTCAAAAACAATTTAGTAGACGCGCTCAGGCAAAAGCAGGGCTATTTCGACATGGCCGCCGAGTGCGAGATTCTCACCAGCTGCCAGAACGCTGTGCAGCAGCGCGCCGAACCTCTCGCCCTCAGCCTCCAGCTCGGCGTCGCCATTGCCGAGCAAACCCGGCCGCCGCCAAACCCCGCGGCGCCCAACCCGCCGCCCCGGCTCGGCTGCGACATCTCGCCGCTCGCCCACCAGCTCGGCGCGAACTGGAACGCCATGACCGCCGGCGACGACAGCCAGCGCCTGGCCCTCGTCAACACGCTGAAGGACGTGCTGGAAACTCGCCCCGGCGCCCGCAAACCACTGGCCGGCGATTTCCGGTCCGCCGACGGCATGGTCGAATGGCGCCGCTCCATCCACGAATGGCGCGGCAAAATCGCGCCCCATCCAAACGAACAGCCCAAGCTATTCATCAAAGAGGCCTGGGATCGCTGGCTGACCCATGTCACCACCTACCTCCGCTTACCCTCCGCCTTTGTCCCGCCCACCCCACATTTCGAAGATATGGCGATCCACGCGGCCGGCTTTCTCCCCAGCACCCTGCTCCGCCCGGACCTGCAAAACCTCTCTCTGCTGGACTGGAGCCGGCTCGCCTTGCACGGCGCCATGAGCGCCTGCGGCCAGGATTCCGCGGCCCCGCTCTGGGCCCTGCCGGCCGGCCTGCTGGCGCTCAGGATCGACCGGGACGCCATCTTCAGGGCATGCGGCAACCCGATCGGCAAGCCCGCCATCGCCACGCCAGAGCACGCCATCGACCGGCTCCTCGCGGACGCCCCACCCGCCGAAAAAGCGGTCCTCTACATCATCCAGAACCGCACCCTCCCGCCGGACGCCACGGTCTCGATTATCCCTGGCCTTTACATCGACGAATCTGATATAGATGACTTGGCGCCCGCCCTGTCCTGGCTGCAGGACAACGGCCTTTTCGACGAGGTGATCTATGAGCGATGATGGTTTCAAAAAGCGGCTCGAAAAAATGAAGGTTTTCAGCTGGACCCGGCGCCTCGCCTCCACCTACGAGGAATCAGCCGATAATACGGTCATGTACGGCGTCCGCTCCATCAACGACGTCCTGCGCGCCGTCCGTCCCGCCGTACCGCCAACCAACACCGCGGACATGCTGACCAAGGCCGTCCGCAAGCCGAACTCAAGCCGTTAAAGCCGGGGCCGCAAAACGCGGACTTGCTGAAAAACTACTCCGCCATCGCCGAAGCATCCGACCTCGTCGCCCCCACCCGCGCCGCAAGCGATGCCGCCATGAAGGGGTCCAAATTGCCATCCAGCACCGAAGCCGGATTGCCTGTCTCATGGTTGGTCCGTAGATCCTTCACCAACTGGTACGGCGCCAGCACGTAAGAGCGGATCTGGTGCCCCCACCCGATATCCGTCTTCGCCGCCTCGGTCGCGGCGGATGCCGCCTCGCGCTTCTGCAACTCCATCTCATACATCCGCGCCTTCAGCATATTCATCGCGGTCGCCCGGTTTCTATGCTGGCTGCGATCCGTCTGGCACGCCACGATGATCCCCGTCGGCACATGCGTGATCCGGATCGCCGATTCCGTCTTGTTGACATGCTGCCCGCCGGCGCCGGACGCCCGAAACGTATCCACCTTCAGATCCGCCGGATTGATCTCAATCTCAATCGAATCATCCACCACCGGATACACCCACACCGACGAAAAACTGGTATGCCTTCGCGCCGCCGAATCAAAAGGCGAAATCCGCACCAGCCGATGCACGCCGGATTCCGTCTTCAGCCACCCATAGGCATTCGGCCCCGAAATCTGCATGGTGACAGACTTGATCCCCGCCTGTTCCCCCTCAGACTCATCCAGAATTTCAACCTTGAACTTCCGCTGCTCCGCCCAGCGCGTATACATCCGCATCAGCATCGCCGCCCAATCCTGCGCCTCCGTCCCGCCCGAGCCGGCGTTGATTTCCATGAACGCATCCCGCCCATCCGCCTCGCCGGAGAGCAGGCTTTCAATCTCCCGCGTCTTGGCTTCCTCGGCCAGGGCCTGCAGCTGCGCGAGAGCATCCTTCAGCACGCCGTCATCGCCCTCCGCCTCAGCCAGTTCAATCAGCTCCAGCGCGTCCCTGGTCTGCCGCTCCAGCGCATAAACGCTCTCCACCAGTCCGGAAATTCGCCCGCGCTCGCGCATCACCTCCTGCGCCGCCGCCGCGTCATTCCAAAGCGATGGATCCTCCGCCCGCGCGTCGAGCTCGCTCAGCCGAATAAGCGCCGAATCCCAGTCAAAGATGCCTCCGCAGCAAGGCCACCGACTGTGTAATCTGTTGGTTCAATTGGTCTGATTCAGCCGACATCAAAAATACTCCTTCGCAAGAATATACTCAGCGAAGGCGAGAAAGACTAGAAGGGAGAAAGAAGTTACTTTTTTTGAAAAAAAAGTAAGTCGCCCGCGACCGCGGCAAAAAAACTTTTGCGGGCAGGTTGGGGCAAGTCCGGTGTCTCTTTAGCGCCCCCGCCGGGGGCGCTAAAGAGACACCGGAGTTGCCACGCCCCCACGCAAAAGTTTTTTGCGCGCTTTTTTTCAAAAAAGCGCTGCTTTCTTCCCCGCTAATAAAGCCCCTTCGAAGCCGGATCATTCGCCACCGCCGGCGCCGGCGTCCCGCCGCTCGTCGCGGAGCTGCTGGACGCATCCGGAATCCCCAGCGCATTCCCGCCCGCCAGCAGGCTGTCGTCAGTCTGCGCCCCTGGCGCCTGACCCGGCTTGAACGCCTCGGTCACGCCGCCGGTCTGCTGCAAACTCATCCCCGCCGGCACGGCAAAATCCACCGGCGGCTGGTCCGCAAGTGCGACCTTCATGAACTGGTTCCAGATCGGCCCGCACAAATGCCCGCCGGTTTCCTTCTGGCCCAGTGATTGCGGCCTGTCATACCCCATCCAGCAGCCCGCCAGCAGCCCCGGCGTGAACCCGATGAACCAGGCATCGTTGGAATTATTCGTCGTCCCGGTTTTGCCCGCCACCGGCTGCGTGATCCCCACCACCGCCGGCGCGCCGGTGCCGCGCTGCACCACGCCCTTCATCATGGTGATGACCTGAAACACGCTATCCGCGTCCGCCAACTGCGCGCCCGAATACGTCACCACCGGCATCTGGCCGGGATCGCCGCCGGCNNGGCGTCACCTGCCGGCCATACTCGTCCAGCGCCGCGTAGCCGGTCACCATCCGCCACAGCGTCGTATCCAGCGCCCCGATCGCCGACGGATAATACAGCGGCATGGTATCCACGATGCCGAAGCCGGTGAAATTCTTCGCGATGTTCGACAGCCCGATTTCGCGCGCCAGGTTCAGCGTCGCCAGGTTCAGCGACTGTTCCAGCGCATGATAGATCGGTATCGGCCCCTGGAAACTATCCTCGAAATTCCCAGGCTTATATACTGTCCCATCCGCCAGCACCTGCAC
>PLFB01000095.1 GCA_003137135.1 Acetobacteraceae bacterium | reverse complement strand
TTCAAAAAAAGTAACTTCTTACTCCTTCCTACAGCGTAACACACCGCCGCCAGCATCCCCACAAAAAACCCCACCGGCCAGTTCGTCACGAACGACAGCGCGATCGCCGCCCACACCGTCACCAGCGCCAGCGCCCCCGACAGCACCATCGCCGCCAGCGGCCGCGCCGTCAGCGCCCGCGCCGCGGCCGGCGGGCCGGCCATCAGGCTGAACACCAGTAACGCACCGACAATCGGCAGCGCCATCGCGGTCGCCAGCGCGATGATGCCCAGAAACAGAATTTCAAGCACGCCGTTATCCAGTTTCTGCACGCCCGCCAGGTCCGCCGAGGCGGCGCTGAGCAGCAGCGGCCGGAACAGCGCCGCCGTCAAAAACATCACGCCGGCGGTGGCGGCGGCCAGCGGGATGAGGTCGGCGGAGGAAATCCCCAGCACTTCGCCAAACAGCAGCGAAAACACCGAGGCCGCGTACTGCCCCGAGAGGCTGAGAAACAGTGTCCCCAGCCCGAGCAGAAAAATCAGCGTCAGCGCGGTCGCGACATCGTTGCGCTGCCGCCGCGCCAGGCGGGAGAGCAGCAGCACGCCGAGCGCCGCGAAGCCGAACAGCCCCCAGAACGGATCAACCCCCACCAGCCCGGCCGCCGCGGCGCCGGGAAACGTGCCCAACGGCAGCGCGTGCGCCGCGAAGGTGGACCCGCGCAGCACCACAAAAAACCCCGCCAGCCCAGCCGCCACCGCGACCATGGACGCCGCCAGCCAGGTATTGACCATGAACGCGGAAAACATTTTTGCTACGCCGCCCGCGCTCGGAGGCCGGAGAGCAGATAAAACGCAAATACAATAGTGACGATGAAAAAGCTCACCGGCCAGGTCCGCCCCGGCGTCCAGCCATAGCTCTCATAGGCCAGCGCGATGCCGCCCCACGCCGAAACCAGCCCGATCCCCGCCGCCAGCGCAATCGCCGCCCCCGCTTGCCTGGTCAGCCGCAACGCCGCCGCCGCCGGCCCGATCAGCAGCGCCGTGGACAGAATGGCGCCAACCGTCATCGCGGACAGCGTGACCGCCAGCGCCAGAATCAGCAGGTGCAGAAACCCGATCAACCGCGGGCTGACGCCGGCAACCGCGGCCAGCTCCGGCGCCGCGGCGCATAGCAGCAGCGGCCGGTAAATCAGGCCGGTGGCGCCAACCGCCCCCGCCCCGATCAGCAGCGCCGGCACCACAATCGCCGGTGGAATCGCGAACATCGAGCCGAACATCACGCTCACCGCCGCGCCGGTGGTGCTGCGCGCCGTCACGTCGAAATACAGCAGCAACGCGGTCAAACCCAGCCCCGCCCCCAGCACGATCCCGGTCACCAGATCGCGCTCCGCGGCCCGCTTAACCCCCAAAACCTCCAGCGCCCCGGCGCCAATCACGGCAACACCCAAAAACCCCAGCATCGGCGAGACACCCACAAGATACGCCGCCGCCCCGCCCGCGCTGCTGATATCAGCCAGCGCATGCCCGGCAAAACTCTGGCCGCGAATGATAGTGAACACGCCGATAACGGCGCTGACAATCGCCGCGCCTGCGGAGACGGCGAGGGCGGTTTGGACGGGGGAGGAGGTGAAAAAACCAAGCAAGGAAGCAGCGCTTTTTTAAAAAAAAGCGCGCAAAAAACTTTTATTTCCCGCGGCGTTTGGGCGGCCACGGTTTGGCCACTCAACCGACGGGGGAGATAAAGGTTTCACGGTATCGCCTCGACATGCGGCCGTCCGTGGTCATGCTCGCCCGCCGCCACGACCAGTATCCGGCCATGCACGCGAATCACGTCGATATGATAGCCATAAAGCCGGCTCAGCACCTCGGTGCGCACCACGTCACTCGTCGCGCCGGTCGCGGCGCGGCCATGCGCCAGATACACGATCTGATCCATCACCCCCAGCAGCGGGTTCATGTCATGCGCCGAGATCAGGATGGCGATCTTTTGCTCCCGCGCCAGCCGGCGCAGCAAATCCACCACCTCCGCGATCGCACGCAAATCCAGGCTCGCCAGCGGCTCGTCCAAAAACAGCAATTTGGGGCGCCGGATCAGCGCATGCGCAATCAAAACCCGCTGCAACTGACCGCCGGACAGGCTGCCGATCCGTTGGTCGGCATAGCCCGTCGCATCTACCGCCGCCAGCATGGCCTCCACCGCGGCCTTGCGCGCCTTGTTGGGCAGCGGCAGGCCCAGCTTGCTGCCGGTCAGGCCGAGTTCCACAAAATCCCGCGCCCGCAGCGGCATGTCCGGGTCGGGCGAGAATTTCTGCGGCACGTAGCCGGCAAAGCCCCTGCCCTGCCCGGAAATCGTGCCGGCGGAAGGCGCCTCGAAACCCAGTATGGTGCGCAGCAGCGTCGTCTTGCCGCTGCCATTGGCGCCGATCAGCCCGCAGAATTCACCGGGCGCCAGCGCAAACGAAATGTCCCGCAGTACCTCCCGCCCGCCGAGCGAGACCGAGAGATTGTTAACCGCGAGGGCCGGAGCGGTCAGCATTTTATGGCAGCGACCGCGTCGATTTGCCGCTGACCAGCGCCGCCCGCAGCGCGTTCACCTCCGCCAGCATCCAGGACTGATACTGGTATCCGGCCGGCATGGTTTCATCCACGCCGACCACCGGGATGCTTTGCGCCTGCGCCAGCGCGAGAAAGGACTGCGTCAGCGGGTCCGTAACCTGCTGGTTATACACGAAAATTTTCACCGCATGGCCGGTGAACAGTGCGTTCTGGGTGGTGACGTCCTGCGGCGAAGGGTCGGTCCCGTTCATGATGGCGGCCTGCAGGGTGAACGGGGTTTTGATGTCCGTCCCGGCGGCCTGCAGCATATCGTCGCCGACCGGCTCGGTCACCGCGACCGGCGTGCCGGGAAATCCGGCCTTGAATGATTTTATCGCAAAAAACCACGGTTTCAGCGCGGCATCGAAAGCCGCCGCATGCGCCATGAAATACCGCGCATTAGACGGATCCAGCGCCGCCAGGCCGGCAGCGACGGCCTTTGCCACCACCGGCATCGTCTTCGGGTCGTACCACAGATGCGGGTTCGGGGTGTCGTCCGGCAGACCCAGCAGCGCCTGCACATTGATCACTTTCCGGCTCGGGTCCGGCGCCGCGGCCAGCATTTTGTCTGCCCAATCGTCATAGCCAAGGCCGTTTTCCACGATGAGCCCGCAGCCGGCGATTTGCTCGGCAATCCGCGGCGAAATCTCGAACGAATGCGGGTCCGTATTGGGGTCCGTTTCGATGGCGGTGACCTGCACGTAGGGCCCGCCGATCTGCGCGATTACGTCCGCGTACTGATTTTCGACGCCGACCGCCGCGATCTGCGCCGCCTGGCCGGCAAGCGGCACGCCAACCCCTAGCAGCGCGAAAACCAGCCATTTCATGGGCGCGTCCCTCGGAAACAGGATGCTATAACATAGCATTCTCAACCCGCCGTCAATCCGCCTTGTCCGCCTTCTAGTCGCCAAACACCTCCACCTGATCCAGGTGAAAATAATCCCGCGCCAGCAGCGTCACCCGCACGAACCGCGCCGCCACCGCCTCCCCCCGCCACACGAAGCGCTCCCCACGCAGTCCGCCGACCACTGCGTCATCGGTTTTTTGCACCAGTTTCATCCACGTCATGCCGTCGAACGAGACGCTGATGTCCAAATTCCGGCAACGCGGGCCCGCCGGTTCCCAGACGTTATAGACATGGATTTCCCGCACCCGCGAAAGCCGCTGCAAATCCACCTCCCACCACGGGAAATCCTCATATTCGGTATGGAATTTCGCGGTCCCGTCGATCCTCCCGCTCGCCGCCGCGCTGGCATGATCCGGTTTCCATCGCCCCGCGCCATGCTGATAAACCGAACTCTGCCGCGCCGGCCGGCCGCGCGAAATGTTAGGCCACGCGGATTTTTCAAACAGCGTTTGCCACGCCGGCCTCGCGCCATCCACAACATCACGCGGCGCAAAATCCTCTGCCAGATTCAACCGCGGCAGCATGTCCGCCCAAACATCGCGCAGAAAAAAATCATCCACCACGTTCAGCACCGCCATCACGTCATCCACATGCCCGCTATGGTAGTGCCCCTCATACTCCCCCTGATCACGAAACTGCCCGTCCAGGCCGCGCCTCGTGCGCAGCAAAAAATCCTTTCTGGATTTAAAAGCGTAATGATTAATTACCGCCGTCGAAATAATTCTCTCATAAACCTCGGGCCGCCGCAGCCACGCGAACGATGTGTCCAGGTCCTCAAAGTACCGCCCCATCGGCTCACCCAAAACATTGATGACCCGCAGCGACTCAAAATTCTCCAGCGAATTCCAATAATGAAAAAAATCGCTCACCGGCCCCAGCACGAGCCGCGCCGCGTCGATCGCGGCGGCGCGCGTAAAAACCTTGGTCATCTCCCGATACGCAATTCCCGCCCGCCGCGTATAATTCAGCAACACGCTCCCCGCCGGCCGGTCCTCAAACCCCATATTGCCAAAAAAACACCAGTGCAAATACACCGCGTCCACGCCGGCGCCGAGATCCTTGGCGAACGCATCAATCGTCTTATGAACCGGCAGACGAATGAATTCATCAATGTCCAAAAAGATGAACCATTCGGTCTCGTCCTTATGGTGATCAAGAAAATCCAGATACATCGCCTTCTGCTGCCCCGGCAGCGCGCAATGCTTGAACGTAACAAACGGCTCCGGCCCGCAAACATAGGGCAACACCTTATCGAACAGCTCGGCCGGATCATCGTCGTTGCAATACAAGAACAGATGCGTAAACCCGATCGCGCGATGATACGCGATCCACTCCAGAATGCAGTCCGTCTCCCACCGGGCGCAGGCGACGAGGGCGTAGGTAAATT
>PLFB01000179.1 GCA_003137135.1 Acetobacteraceae bacterium | reverse complement strand
CCAAACACCTCATTCTCCTTCACCAGCGCTTCCCGCACCTCACCCAGCGTATCATACGGCAACGGATGCCCTAAATATGCAGAAACCGCCCGCAAAATCCTCCAATCCTCCCGCGCCTCACCCGGCGGCGTCGCGGCCTGAAACCCGCTCTGCACCCGCCCCTCCAAATTCAAGTAGGTCCCCGCCTTCTCCGTATACGCCGCCCCCGGCAAAATCACATCCGCCCGCGCCGCCCCCGCATCCCCATGATGCCCCTGGTAAATCACAAACGTCTCAGCCCCAATGCGGGANNCCCAAATCCATCGCCCCCACCCGCGCCGCCGCCGTATGCAGCACGTTGAACCCATGCCAATCCGCCGTCAGCCCGCCGAACTTCTTCGCCATCTCCCAGCACGCCGCCAACACCGCCGGCCCCCGCCGCAGCGCCCCCATCCCCACCACAATCATCGGCTTTTTCGCGGCATCCAGCACTTCCGCAAAACCCTGAGTCCCCTCCAGCAGCGCGCCAATCGACGCCGGTCCATCCCCCACATGATCATACCCATAGGTAATATCAGCCGCTTCCCCAATCAGCCCCGCCGAAAACCCACCCTGCAACCACCGTTTGCGCACCCGCGCATTCAACACCGGCGCCTCCCGTCGCGGGTTCGTCCCCACAAACAGCACCGCATCCGCCTCATCAATCCCGGCAATCGTCGTATTAAAAAGATAAAACTCCCGCCTGGACCCATCCAAAGCCGCCCCATCTTGCCGGCAGTCTAAATTCCCGCTCCCCAGCCCCGCCATCATGTGCTTCAGCGCCAGCATAGCCTCCGCATCACACAAATCCCCCGTCACCGCGCCGATCTTCTCTCCCGCCACCCCCTTCACCCGCGCCGCAATCGCCGCAAACGCCTCTTCCCAACTCGCCGCCCGCAGCCTGCCCTTTTCCCGAATCCACGGCCTGTCCAACCGCCGCCGCTTCAGCCCATCCACAGCAAACCGGCTCTTATCCCCCAGCCACTCCTCATTCACCTCATCATTCACCCGCGGCAATATCCGCAGCACCTCCGCCCCCCGCGCATCCACCCGAATACTCGCGCCCACCGCATCCAGCACATCCACGCTATCCGTCTTCCGCAACTCCCATGGCCGCGCCGAATACGCATAAGGTTTTGACGTCAACGCCCCCACCGGACAAAGATCAATAATATTCCCCGACAATTCCGAAGACAGCGCCTTCTGCACATAGGTCCCGACCTGCATGTTCTCGCCCCGCGCGGTCGCCCCCAACTCCGCCACCCCCGCCACCTCCGTCGAAAACCTTATGCACCGCGTGCAATGAATGCACCGCGTCATTGTTGTCTTAACTAACGGCCCCCAATCCGGCTGCCCCACCGCCCTTTTATGCTCATCATACCGCGAATACCCGCGCCCATACCCCACCGCCTCATCCTGCAAATCGCATTCACCCCCCTGGTCGCAAATCGGGCAATCCAGCGGATGATTGATCAGCAAAAACTCCATCACCCCCCGCCTGGCCTTGCGCACCACCTCGGTATCCGTCTTCACCACCATCCCGTCCGCCACCGGCTGCCCGCAGCTCGCCACGGGCTTAGGCATCTTCTCGACCTCCACGAGGCACATCCGGCAATTGCCCGCAATCGACAGCCGCTCATGATAACAAAACCGCGGTATCTCCCGCCCCGCCGCCTCGCACGCCTGGATCACGGAAGACCCATTCGCCACCTCAACCTCGATGCCGTCAACCGTCACCTTCGCCATCGCGCCTACTCCGCCGCCAACGGCATCGCGCCGTTCTTCCGGTCCATAATCCGCTGCTCCACCAGCGGCCTGAAATGCCGCAGCAGCCCCTGGATCGGCCACGCCGCCGCGTCCCCAAACGCGCAAATCGTATGCCCCTCCACCTGCCGCGTAATCGTCTCCATCAGATCGATGTCCGAAATCTCCGCGCTCCCATCAACCATTTTCGCCATCATCCGCATCATCCACCCCGTCCCCTCCCGGCACGGCGTGCACTGCCCGCAGCTCTCATGCTTAAAAAACTTCGCCAACCGCCAGATAGCCTTAATAACATCCGCGGACTTATCCATCACAATCACCGCGCCACTCCCCAGCCCGCTTCGCGCATCCTTCAAACTATCAAAATCCATGAGAATCGTATCACAAACACTCTTAGGCAATATCGGCATCGAAGCCCCTCCCGGTATCACCGCCTGCAAATTATCCCACCCGCCTCTAACACCCCCCGCATGCTTCTCAATCAAATCCTTCATCGGCACGCCCAATTCCTCCTCGACATTGCAAGGATGATTCACATGCCCCGAAATACAAAAAATCTTCGTCCCGGAATTCTTCGGCCGCCCCAAATTCGCAAACCACGAGGCGCCGCGCCTAAGAATCGTCGGTATCCCCGCAATCGTCTCCACATTATTCACGGTGGTCGGGCACCCATACACGCCCATCGCCGCCGGAAACGGCGGCTTCATCCGCGGCATCCCCTTCTTCCCCTCCAGAGACTCCAGCAGCGCGCTCTCTTCCCCGCAAATATAAGCCCCCGCCCCCCGATGCACCCGCAAATCAAAATCCCACCCCGTCCCCGCCGCATTTTGCCCTAACAATCCGGCCGAGTAAGCCTCTTCAATCGCCGCCATCAGATGCAAATACTCGTTATAATATTCCCCCCGAATATAAATATATCCCGTATGCGCCCCCATGCAGAACCCGGCGACCAAACACCCCTCAATCAGCTTATGCGGTTCATGCCTTATAATATCACGATCTTTACAGGTCCCCGGCTCGCTCTCATCCGCATTCACCACCAGATACGAAGGCCGCCCATCACTCGTCTTCGGCATAAACGACCATTTCAACCCAGTCGGAAACCCCGCCCCCCCACGACCCCGCATCCCGCAAGACTTCACCTCCTCCACCACCGCATCCCGCCCCTTGGCGAGGATCTCCGCGGTCCCCTCCCAATCCCCCCGCGCCCGCGCCCCCGCCAGCCGCCAGTCATGCTGGCCATACAGGTTCTTGTAGATCCGATCTTCGTCTTTCAGCATCAAACAAGGCTCCAGAAGGAAGGAAGAACTTCTTTTTTTGCAAAAAAAGAAGCAAAAAAACTCTTGTTAATCTGGACCGCGCTGGTGAAACCACCGCTTGCCCAGATTAACAAAAGTTTTTTGGTTCTTTTTTTCAAAAAAGAACTTCTTGCTTGCTTCATCCTTCCACCTCCAACAACGTCGTCCGCCCCGTCTCCGGCTCGCTATTATGCCGCCCCGTCGTCGAACCCGCCGGCGGCAAATCACCCCCCGACTTCAGCCCCGCCAGCAGCGCCTCGCACCGTTCCGCGTTCAAATCCTCATAATAATCATCATTAATCTGCAACATCGGCGCATTCACGCACGCGCCCAAACATTCCACCTCCGAAAGCGTAAACAGCCCATCCTCGCTGCTCTCGCCAAACGCCGAAATCCCCGAAACCTTCTTGCAAGCCGCCACAATCTCATCCGACCCCCGCAGCCAACAAGGCGTCGTCGTGCAAACCTGCAAATGCCACCGCCCCACCGGCTTCGTATTGAACATCAAATAAAACGTCGCGACCTCATAAACTCGCACCGGCGGCATCCCCAGCCGCCTGGCCACCTCATCCATCCCCGCCACCGGCACCCACGCGCTCCCGGTCAACCTGCCAATCTGCCGCTGCACAATATCCAGCAGCGGCATCACGGCACTCGCCTGCTTCCCCACCGGATAATTCGCAATGGCCTTCGCCACCGCGGCTTCCGAAATCTCGTCAAACTTAAACGTTTCGCTCACCGGTCAATCTCGCCAAACACCACGTCAATCGAGCCCAAAATCGCCACCGCATCCGCCAGCATATGCCCCTTCGCCATCTCGCTCAGCGCCTGCAAATTCGCAAACCCCGTCGGCCGTATCTTGCACCGGTAAGGCCGGTTCGTCCCATCCGCCACCAGATAAACCCCAAACTCCCCCTTCGGCGCCTCCACCACCGTATAGGTCGCGCCGGCGGGCACATGATACCCCTCGGTATAAAGCTTAAAGTGATGAATCAGCGCCTCCATAGAATGCTTCATCAGCGCCCGCTTCGGCGGCGAGAATTTCGGGTCCTGCACTTTGACCGGCCCCGGTTTCATTTTCCCCAGCGCCTGCTTGACGATTTTCACACTCTCCCGCATCTCCGCAATGCGCACCAGATACCGGTCATAGCAATCCCCATGCTTGCCAATCGCCACATCAAACTCCACCTCCGCGTACTTATCATAAGGCTGCGCCCGCCGCAGGTCCCAGGCCACGCCGGAAGCCCGCAAATTCGGCCCGGAAAACCCCCAGCTCAAAGCATCCGCCGCCGAAACTATCCCGATATCCACCACCCGCTGCTTCCAAATCCTATTCCCCGTCAGCAGTCTCTCCACCCTGTCCACAAAATCCGGAAACGTCTCGCACCACTCAGCAATTTCCCCCTCCATCCCCGCCGGCAAATCCTTCGCGACCCCGCCCGGCCGAAAATAATTCGAATGAAACCGCGCCCCGCTCGCCGCCTCATGAAATGTCAGCAGTTTTTCCCGCTCCTCATACCCCCACAGCCCCGGCGTCAGCGCCCCGCAATCCAACGCAAAAGACCCCACCGACAACAAATGGTTCAACACCCGAGTCAATTCCGCAAACATAACCCGAATCCACTGCGCCCGCTCCGGCGCCTCAATCCCCAGCAACTTTTCCGTCGCCAGCGCAAATGCATGCTCGCAAGCCATCGGGGAGACATAATCCAGCCGGTCAAAATACGGCACCGCCTGCATATAGCTCTTATACTCAATCAGCTTCTCGGTGCCGCGATGCAACAACCCAATATGCGGGTCCGCCCGCTCGATCACCTCGCCATCCATCTCCAAAATCAGCCGCAACACCCCATGCGCCGCCGGATGCTGCGGCCCGAAATTGATCGTATGGCTATCAATCTCCAAAACCTGTTTTGCAGTGGCAACAACCTCATCCATGGGCTTTCTCATCCCCCGGCAGCGTCGTCATCCCCTCCCAAGGCGACAAGAAGTCAAAATTCCGAAACTCCTGCGTCAGCCTGACATTTTCATAAACCACCTGCTTGCGCTCCTCGTCATAGCGCACCTCCACATACCCCGTCAGCGGAAAATCCTTCCTCAACGGATGCCCCTCGAACCCGTAATCCGTCACAATCCGCCGGTGATCCGCGAGCCCATCAAACGCCACGCCAAACAAATCCCAAACCTCTCTCTCCCACCACGTCGCCGCCTTCCAAATGCCTGAAACCGAAGGCACCGCCACGCCCTCCGCCACGCCCACAATCACCCGCAGCCGCGCATTCCGCGTCACCGACAGCAAATTATAAACCACCTCAAACCGCGCCGCCCGCTCCGGCCAGTCCACCCCGCAAATATCCATCACCTGCGCGAACCCAAATTTTTCGCGCAACGTCACACACAACGCCAGAAGCGCGGAAGCCTCAACCCGCGCCACCACCTGCCCATGCTCCCGCGTCACATTCAGCACGCCCGGCAGCCGCGCCAAAACCTCCATCTCCGCATCAACCGGCACCTCCGGCGCGCTCACCGCCGCTTCCTCAGCCACGAAGAATCGTCCCCGTCCGCCGTATCTTCTTCTGCAATTGCAAAATCCCGTACACCAGCGCCTCGGCCGTCGGCGGGCATCCCGGCACATAAATATCCACCGGCACCACCCTGTCGCACCCCCGCACCACCGAATACGAATAGTGGTAATACCCCCCCCCATTCGCGCAGGACCCCATGGAAATCACCCAGCGCGGCTCCGGCATCTGGTCGTACACCCGCCGCAGCGCCGGCGCCATTTTATTGGTCAGCGTGCCCGCCACGATCATCACATCACTCTGCCGCGGCGAAGCCCTGGGAATCACCCCAAACCGATCCAAATCCCACCTTGGCATATACGCATGGATCATCTCCACCGCGCAGCACGCCAGCCCGAACGTCATCGGCCAAAGCGACCCCGTCCTTGCCCAGTTCACCACCTTATCCAAATTCGCCACCACAAACCCCTTGCCGGCAATCTCCCCGGTAATCCCCTGGATCACCGCCTCCTGCTCCGGCCCCGGCGGCAGCGTCCCCCGGTTCCACGCCAAACTCTCCGAGCCACTCATGCGCTCTCTCCTATTCCCAATCCAGGGCGCCCTTGTTCCACTCGTAGATAAACCCGATGGTCAAAACGCCAAGGAATACCAGCATCGAGAAAAACCCCAGCAGCCCGATCCGCGACAGACTCACCGCCCACGGAAACAAAAACGCGACCTCGACGTCAAAAATAATAAATAAAATTGCAACCAAATAGAAACGCACATCAAACTTGCGCCGCGCGTCATCAAACGCCTCAAACCCGCATTCATAAGCCGCCACCTTCGCGGCATAAGGTTTCTGATGCGCAACAAACAGCGACCCGAACACAAACGCCACCCCAATCAGCCCCGCAATCGCCACAAAAACCAAGATCGGAAAATACGACGAGAGAATGGGCTGCAAAGCAGGTCTCCTAAATCCCAAAGGGGCCGTCCGTTCCCGCCCGATGTCGCACCGCAACACCGCACGGTCAAGACCGGGGCTGTGGTTGGAAAGGCCAAGGGGGCTTCGCCCCC
>PLFB01000261.1 GCA_003137135.1 Acetobacteraceae bacterium | reverse complement strand
TAGCCACGTCCTTCCCCCCCCGATGCGCCACCGCCGGCCGCAGTGCCGAAAGTCCCGTCACCGCCGCCACAGCCTCCCGCTTCGCCCGCCCTTCCAAAAACTTCCCCAGCCGGACCAGGGTGATCACCACCGCGGAACTCTCGAAATACAGCGGTCCGCCGGAAAAAAAATCCACCACGGACAACCCAAAAGCCGCACTCGTCCCCAACGCCACAAGCAGGTCCATATTCCCCGACCCGGCCCGCAGCGCCCGAAACCCGGCGACATAAAACCGCGCCCCCAGCCAAAACTGCACTGGCGTCGCCAGTGCCAGTTCCACCCAACCCGGCAGGCGCAGCACCATCCCTGCCAGCAACGGCGCCGACAACAAAAACGCCGCGCAAAGCTCGTAAAACTCCCTCCGTCCCTTCACCGCCGTCACCGCCGGCCGCCGCACCGCCGAATACCCCGCCCGCTCCACGGCCGTTACCAGGTCCGAGAACCCGGTCACCCCCTCCACATGCGCCGTCTCGGTCGCCAGGTTCACCGAAGCCACCCTCACCCCCGGCACTTTCAGCAGATTCTTCTCCACCCGCGCCACGCAACTGGCGCAAGTCATCCCGCCAATCGCCAGCTCAAATTTTTGGTCCGCCACGATCTGATCCATCGACCACACATAAGCTTCCCATCATGGGAACTTCAACCCTTGACCTTCCCCCCGCCGCAACCCTTATTCCCCCAACCTAGAGGAGCTTCCCATGCCCAAATCCACCCCGGTCCAGTTCAAAGTCCCCAACATGGACTGCGCATCCTGCATCCAATCCATCGAAGCCGCCGTCCACAAACTGGATTCTGATGCCCACGTCTCAGCCGACCTGGCGACCAAACTCGTCGTCATCGGCACCGACCACCCCGAAGCCCACGAGTTGATGGAAGCCATCCAGTCCGCCGGCTTCGAAGTGCAAGCCGCCTAATCCACTCCTGCTTGACGTCGCATTTTTTCAGCCACCGCCGAAAATTTCGGCCCGAACAGCCGATAACAGCTAAACACAATCCGCAAATTCCCCGGCAGCGTTTGCGCCAGTTTTTCCATCCCCGGAATCACATCCGTCCGCGGCATCAGCCGGCTCGGCTCCGCCGGCCACGCCACGGCCTCCGCCCCCGCGGCCCGCAGATGCGGGCATGCCCCCGCCGCCACCCCCGCGCAATCACGATGCACCGGCGGCACATTCCCGGCATACCTAAGACTCTCATCGGGCATGATCGCCATACCCCCTGACCGTACTGGAAATAAAAACCGATCCCGCTTCTCCGTCGGCCTGCCGCACACATGGCACAGCAACTTCGCCATCCCCGCCCGATGCCGGCTCACATGCATCGCCCGAAACCGCGGCGCTCCCACCCCCGCGCTGTCCGTCTGCACCAAATCCACCAGCCCAGGAAAATCCTGGGAAAGCCCGAGATCAAAATGCTGTTCTCCGGTCCATGATACGGTCCAAGGCACATTCACCCCGACCTTCCACCCCCCCGCCACCGGCCCCGCCGGCGTATCATCGTACGCAACCGCCCCAGTCACGACCTAGCCCATCGGCCCTTCGGCGTCATTACGAGCCTCCGCGGCGCGGCGCAGCGACGCAATCCATCTTTCCCGCCACATCACCGCCTTCTAAGCCAGCCGCGTCCCCGACAGCACCACAAACAACACCAACAACAGCACCAACAGCACCACAATCGAAACCAGCCAGCGCAGAATCAGATAATTCCCCGCCACCACGCCCCTTCCCTTCCCGATCGTCTCCACCACGATCGCCAAAAAGAACCCCGCCAGCAGCAAAAACAACGACAGCGCCGGCAAATCAAAATGGATCATCGCCAGCAGCGCCGCCCACCCCAGTATCGCCGGCGCGATCCCAAACAGCAGCAACTGCCGCTCATATCCCAGCATCTGCGGCGTCAACGCCCCCGGCAGCGGATGCGCCGTATCCCGCAACGCAAACCCCCAATGCACGGCCCCCACAAACGACAAAATCACCGCGCCATATGAAATCAGCACCTGGACCGCGACCGGCGTATCCACCGGGTCCAGCAGCACCGCCACTCCCGCCCCCAAAAACGGCACCACCCCCGCCACCGTCAACAGCACGGCCAACACAAACGGATTCCGGAACATGGTCGCCTCCTTAAAATGTTAGTAAGCAAGAACTTCTTTTTTGAAAAAGAGAAGCAAAAAACTTTTGTTAATCTGGGCCGCAGGCTGTTTCACCAGCACGGTCCAAATTACCAAAAGTTTTTTGGTTACTTTTTTTCAAAAAAGTAACTGCTTACTTTCTCCTACCCTTCAATCTTATACCCTAACCGCTCAATAACCGGCGAGAGCCGTTCCAGCACCGGCTCAAGATGCTTCAGATAAGGCCGATACCGATACCGCGACCGGTCATAAAGTTTCTCAGTCACCTGCGCGTAACTCGCCGTCCGGGCATACCGCGTATTTTCCTCAAATCTCAAACATTTCGGCTCAAACTCCACGCCGATAAAATCCAAAATCTTCCGCACATTGGCTTCCTGGTCCACCACCATTTCCTCGTAGCGCACCGGCAGATACTTCATCTTCACATGCGCCTTGTAATGCGCGATCAGATCCGCGATCAGCACATAATGCTGCGCGATCGTCTCCATTTGCGCCGCGCAAAAAAACCCATGCGTCAAATGGTTCGAATACACGCTCAACAAAATATCCAGCGGATGCCGGATCACGTGAATAATCGGCGACTCCGGAAACAGCAGCGAGATCAGCCCCAGATGCGTCTCGTTCAGCGGCATCTTATCCGTAAAAAATTTTGCCCCTTCCCGAAAAATCCCGCTCTTGGCCGACCGGTTCAGATAATAATCCCGCAACTCATTCAACCCATCGCGCTGATCGCCCATCCAAAGCTCCGCCAGCGCCTCCGGATACCCCAGCGGGCTCGCCAGCAGCCGCGGCATGATCTGCGTGATGTCATTAATATAAGGCAGTTCATCCCCCGCCGAGATCATCGGATGCACGGTGATCGTCTGTTCGATCAGCGTGGTCCCCGAGCGCGGAAACCCGACGATAAACACCGGCTGCGGCATATCCCGCCTGGTCTGCGCCAGCGGCAGTGTTTTCAGCCGCCGCTCCACAAAAAACCCTTTTAGCCGGTTCGCCAAATCCGCCGCCGCGTCCGCCAGATAGGTCCGCGCGCCAAACTCCACCGCCCGCTTCTTCGCCGCGTCAAACGCCTCGAACGCCTCGTCATACCGCCCCAGCTGGTCCAGCAGCCGCCCCTTCTCGGAAAGCTCCGCCGGCCCCAGCTTCAACCGCGGCTTGCCCTCCACCTCCTCGGGCTCGTGCAGTATTTCCAGCGCCGCCTCGTGCTTCTTCTGCCGCGCCAGCACCGTCGCCCGCGTCAACGACACGCTCGGATTATCTGGAAATATCTTATCCGCCTCATCCAGCAGTTTTAGCGCCGAAGCAAATTTCCGGTCCGCCTCCTCCATTTTGGCGAAGCCCAGCACGGTCTGGATCACGCCCGGCTTCAGCCGCATGGATTTTTCGTACAGCCCCCTCGCCTCCTCCATCCGCCCCTGATTCTTCAGATTCCAAGCCAGATTTGCCAGGGTAATCGGCTCGTCCGGCTCCGCCAATTCCAGCACCCGCCGGTAGTGATATTCCCCCACCAGCGGCCGATTCGCCTCCGTCAGCACCAGCCCCATCAGATTATGCGCCTGCGCATTCTGCGGCGCGATGCGAATCGCGTTGCGCGCATGGACCTCCGCCTCCCCCAGCGCCCCTCGATTCAAAAGCATGAGCGTCAACTCATTGGTGGCCCAAAAATTATTCGGGTTCAGCGTCACCACCCGCCGTATTACCGCCTCCGCCGGCTGCATCTTTTGCTGATGCCGCAGTAGCCGGTAAAAAAACACCAGCCCCTCTTCCCGCCCTGGCGCCAACTCCAAAAACTGTCTTATGCCGGCCTCGGCCCCCGCCGCATCCCCCGCCTTGAACTTTTGCTCCGCCTGTTCCACCAGCGGCAACAACGGCGCCGTCGCCTCCGCCGGGCTCAAACTCCCAAAATCCAGCCCACAACACCGAATGCGCCTCAGCCCACTGCCGCAAGGGCACAAATTAATATCTGCCATACGCCGCTTCTATCCGGCCCAGCAGGCAAAGCAAAGCAAGCGTTTCTTTTTTGAAAAAAGAGGCAAAATCTTCTGCACCTTCGCGGCGGGCGTAGGCCATCGGCCCAACCTCGTCATGGCGAGCCCTTGCGAAGCAATCCATCTTTTGCGGGGCACGACCTTCGCAAACGCGCCAGAAATTAAGGTTTTCCGTTATTTGTCAACGTCAAGCTATGCGGAGATTTCCATGATCAACGCTCAAAATCCAAAGCGGCCGCAACGCAAGGTGCGGCACAATCGCCTGCTTCCATCCGAAGATGAACCCAGCCACATGGGGGTTCCAAGCGTAAACTCCCCAGAATTCGCCGCCGAACCCCACCGCCAATCCGCCGCCATAGCCGCCAGCCCCCACGACAAGGAGGATCAAGCCTTCATCGACACCGCTAGTTAATGCCGACCTCTCGACTCACGATCCAGGCGTGCGTGCCGACCTGGCGTCCGCGCTTGAAGCCGTATTGTTCGAATAGTTCGACTGTCGCGCTGAACAGAAACCTTCCCTGAGCCTCCCGGCCCGTGACGGTCTCGCTGATTGCTTCGACCAGCCCGCCGCCCGCGGCGGAAATCAGCGCGAGCGCGCCCTCGAGCGCCGCCCGGGCAATTCCCTGGCCGCGATGGCGCTTGTCAACGAAGATGCAGGCTATTCGCCACCGCGCGCGGGGCGGTAATTCCTGCTGGTACGCCCGCGTGTGTTTGATCTTGAGATCATCGGGGCTGCCATACTGGCACCAGCCCTGGGCAAGACCGTGTTCGTCGAATACCAGCGCGGCATGCGCGCGACTTGCACGCACCAATTGCTCCTTCAATGTGCGGGGGTCACTGACGCCCCGTTGATATTCGGAATGGTTCACGACGCACCAGCAGCCGCCGTAGATACCATTGTTGCGCTGCACCAGTTCGGCAAACGCGTCCCAGGTCGATGCGCCAAGCGGCCGGATCGTGTAGGGTGCCCGAGCCTTCTGGTCCCACTCCTCCCCGGGCACGTCCAAGTCTTCGCCTTTGCTGCCTTTTTCCCCCACGATATCCCCCAATTCCCAGGATCACCGCCTTCAAGTTAGCCAAGGCAGGAGAGGTAAGACAAGTTGGAAGCTTCGACGCGTAATGTGTTCGCTCCGTCCGGCCATTTCCGGCGTTTAGCCAGAACCATTATGAAACCCCAGTTCCTTTGTTCGGCTAAAACACGCCTGTTCCTCCGCCACGGCCTGCCACCAGAGTGCCGCCGCGCGCAGACATTGTCAGGGATGGCCGCTTCTTCAGCGGCCACCGCGCAGCGGCGCGAAGCGTACTTGACAATGTCGAGCACGGCGGCAGGCTGGTGGCAGGGCGGGGCGGAGAACAACCACCCCGGCGCCCAACCTACTGCACTTCCTCCGGCAACCGTTCGCCAGAAGGATCATCCCCCTCGCTTTCCGGCCTTGGCAGCGCCGGCAACGCCGCCTCCGTCACGTCAAAGGCCAGTTTCCCATCCTTCACCGTCACCTTCACAGCCCCGCCCTTCACCAGCTTGCCAAACAGCAGTTCCTCAGCCAGCGGCTTCTTGATCAACTCCTGGATCACCCGCGCCAGCGGCCGCGCCCCATAAAGCGGCTCATACCCCCGCTCCGCCAAGAACTCCTTGGCGGCGGACGAAAGCTCAATCGTCACATTCCGGTCCGCCAGCTGCGCCTCCAGCTGCATCACAAACTTCTCAACCACCCGTCCCACAATTTCGGTGGTCAAAGACGCAAACGGAATAATCGCATCCAGCCGGTTCCGGAACTCCGGCGTGAACATGCGCTTGATCGCCTCCTGATCCTCGCCCACGCGCACCTCCCGCCCGAACCCGATCCCCGCCTTCGCCATATCCGCGGCGCCGGCATTCGTCGTCATGATCAAGATCACATTCCGGAAATCAATTTTTTTCCCGTTATGATCCGTCAGCTTCCCATGATCCATGATCTGCAAAAGTATATTGTACAGATCAGGATGCGCCTTCTCGATCTCATCCAGCAGCAGCACGCAATGCGGATGCTGATCAATCGCGTCGGTCAACAGCCCGCCCTGATCAAACCCGACATAGCCCGGCGGCGCACCGATCAGCCGTGAGACCGAATGCCGCTCCATATACTCGCTCATATCAAACCGCGTCAGCTCAATCCCCAGCGTGGACGCCAACTGCCGCGCCACCTCGGTCTTGCCTACCCCGGTCGGCCCGGAGAACAAATAGTTCCCAATCGGTTTTTCGGGATCCCGCAGCCCGGCCCGCGAAAGTTTTATGGCCGCCGACAGCGCCTCAATCGCCTCATTCTGCCCAAACACCATGGATTTCAGATCGCGCTCCAGCGTCCGCAGAACCTCCTTATCGTCCGCGGAAACCGATTTGGGCGGTATCCGCGCGATCTTGGAAACCATATCCTCCACGTCCTTCAACGTGACGGTTTTCCGCCGCTTGCCCTCCGGCTGCAGCATCCGCGCCGCGCCGGCCTCATCGATCACGTCGATCGCCTTATCCGGCAGCTTCCGGTCATTGATATACTTGGCCGCCAACTCCACCGCCCCGCGAATCGCATCATCGGTATAACGCACCTTGTGATGCTTCTCGTAGGCCGACTTCAGCCCCCGCAGAATCTTGATCGCATCCTCAACCGAAGGCTCATTCACATCAATTTTCTGGAACCGCCGCACCAGCGCCCGGTCCTTCTCAAAATAATTCCGGAACTCCTTATACGTCGTGGACCCGATGCACCGCAGCGTTCCCTGCGCCAGCGCCGGCTTCAGAAGGTTGGACGCATCCATCGCCCCGCCCGAAGTCGCCCCGGCCCCGATCACCGTATGGATCTCGTCGATAAACAAAATCGCCCCAGGTGCCGCTTCCATTTCGGTCACCACCGCTTTCAGCCGCTCCTCAAAATCGCCGCGATACCGCGTCCCGGCCAGCAGCGCCCCCATATCCAGCGCGAAAATCGTGCTTTTCAGAAGCACCTCCGGCACATCCCCGTCCACGATCCGCTTCGCCAGCCCCTCGGCGATGGCGGTTTTGCCCACCCCTGGATCGCCGACATAAAGCGGATTATTCTTCGTCCGCCGGCACAGTATCTGGATCGTCCGCTCAATCTCGTGCTCACGCCCGATCAGCGGATCAATCTTTCCGGAAATCGCCTTCTTGTTCAAATTGATGCAATAGGTGGACAGCGCATCCTGCCCCTTCCGCGCCGTCTTCTCCTCGCGCTCACCCTCCGGCGCCTCCGCGGCCCCCGTAGGCGTCCGCGGCGCGGACTTGCCGGGCGACTTCGCAATCCCATGCGAAATAAAATTAACTGCATCCAGCCGCGTCATGTCCTGCAGTTGCAGAAAGTAAACCGCATGGCTCTCCCGCTCGGAGAACAAGGCCACCAGCACATTCGCCCCCGTCACCTCGTCGCGCCCGGAAGACTGCACATGGATGGCCGCCCGCTGCACCACGCGCTGAAACCCCGCCGTCGGCTTCGGGTCGCCCGCCCGGTCCGTCGCCAGCCCGGCCAAATCCTTGTCTAAAAATTCGGTCAAGTCTTTCTTGATCTTATCAATATCCACCCCGCAGGCCCGCAGCACCGTCACCGCGTCGGCATCATCGATCAGCCCCAGCAGCAAATGCTCCAGCGTCGCATACTCATGCTTGCGGTCCGCCGCCAGCGAGAGCGCCCGGTGCAGTGTCTGTTCAAGATTCCTAGAAAGCATTTTTTTAACCTATTCCCTCACGCCGACTCGCGGCGCTCTGATGCTTGGGCGATCACGTAGCCTGCCCAGCCGGCTCACCGTCTATTCGAAGCCCGCTCCGTTTCTTGCTCCGCTCGTGAGACTACAGACAGATTCGGTCGGGCTGCAATAAAATAAGGTGGGGTGCCCCCATAAACCTGCCAAGGAGGTCAAAAATCATTCTTTCTCAATCGTGCATTGCAGCGGGTGCTGGTTCTGCCGCGCCAAATCCATCACCTGCGTTACCTTCGTCTCCGCCACCTCATAGGTATAAACCCCGCACACCCCGACTCCGCGGCGGTGCACGTGCAGCATGATCTGCGTCGCCTGCTCTCGCGATTTCTGGAAAAACCGTTCCAAAACGTGAACAACAAACTCCATCGGCGTGTAGTCGTCGTTCAACATCAACACCTTGTACATCGTCGGCTTGCGAGTCTTCGGCCGCGGCTTCACCACCACGCCGGTCACCGGCCCGTCTCCCTCACGCCGCTTATCGTTATCACTCATCATCAAAAAATCGGTCATGTCCTTCGATGGTCCATCCAGGTTAGGTCAACCGCGCCCGCGCGTCATCAAGAAAACGAGTCAGTAAAGCGGAAGAAAGTAGCACTTTTTTGAAAAAAAGCGCGCAAAAAACTTTTGTTATCCCGGCTGTTGAACGACCATCGTTTGGCCGCTCATTGGCCGGGGGAGTCATAAAGTTTTTTGGTCGCCCTGGGCGGGGCGCCTTCTTCCTTCCATCCTACCGCTTTGCGCGCCTAAATCTGACATCTTTTTCGCCCGCCTGACAACTCCAGACCCACCCCAACGAAAAAGAGGCCCAGACCTGCGGTCCGAGCCTCATTTTTCTCAACCAAAAATTCCGTTCAGCCGCCGCTACCCACTAGCTTCCGGTAGCACCTGCCAAAAAGAAACTGATTTTTTAGGCGATCTTGCCGAATTTTTCGACCGCGAGGGTCATCCGCGCGGTCAGTGGCGCAATCGCCTGTTCGGCCAACTTCACCGACGCGTCGGTGATCTTCGAGGTCTCGGCAACCGCCTTTTCGACGGACGCCTTGGCAAAGCCGGACTGCAGATCAACTGCTTCCTTGACGGACTTCACACCCATCAGGGACTTGGTGAACGCGACATATTCTTCCGAGCTGTGCTTGGTGGAAGCGGCGACGTGCTTCGAAATGTCCTGCAGGCCGGTCGCGAAAATCTGCGACGCCTTCAGCAGCGCTTCCATGTTGCCCTGCGAGAACGACACCATTTCTTCCGCGGTCTTCATAGCCTTCTCCACGCTTTCCTTCATTTTCACTTGGCTGGTCTCAAAGCCCTTCGCGGCCTTCTCCATGCCTTCCTTCACCGTCGAAAGGGTCTTATCAAAACCCTTGGTGGCGGCTTCGCTGGTCTCTTTGATGGTCTCGGCGGTGGATTCCACCACGGCGGCCGCGGCCTTTGATTTTGTGCTGCTCATTTTGGCAAACTCCTGTTAGGACATAAAAATTAACTGCACAGCCCCAACTCGGCGAGCGAAATACGGCGTTTACCGCAGTGCAGCAAAAGTCATTTAGGCTAATAAACACCCTCCGTCAACTAAAAATGTTGCGGCGCACAAAAAACATGGTGGCCGGCGGTCAATCGCTCGAGAACAAATGGCGTCAGCGAGGGGCGCGCAAAAAACGTTGAATTCCTCCGCACCGCGCCGGTTTCGATGCCCATGGCCCGGCGCCGGACTGGCCCAGGCCCCCGTCAACTCGTTCTGAAAATGTTAAGATTTCACCGTTAACCTATTGGCTTTTTACGTCTTTTTCATTTTTTGGCTAGACAGTGACGCCCGCCGCCGTTTACACCAAATTATTGCTCCAAAAGGGTTCCAGCATGATGCAGGGTTTTGGCCATAATCCGCGCCCCCGCACCCGCCCGGCGCTGGCCGCCGCGGCTATGCTGGCCGGCCTCGTCCTCGCGCTCCCCGCCGCCGCCCATACCCGCCACCATCACCAAATCACGCTCCCGCCACCCTCGCCCGGCGCGCCCGAAAACGCCAACCTCGGCCCCACTGCGCCCGGCTTTTCCGCCATCCTCATCGACGCCGCCACCGGCCAGGTGCTTTCCGAATCCGGCGCGGACGTGCCGCGCTACCCCGCCAGCCTCACCAAACTCATGGTGCTGGACCTCACCTTCCAGGCCCTGCGCGACAATCGCCTCAGCCTGGACACGCAGATCCCCGTCTCCTGGCACGCCGCCTCGGTGCAGCCCGTCAAACTCGGCCTGCGCCCCGGCGACACGCTCACCGTCGAACAGGCCATCCTTTCGATGACCACCATGTCCGCCAACGACGCCGCCACCGCNNAAAACCTCGGCATGGCGCAAACCCATTTCGACAACGCCTCCGGCCTGCCCAACCCCAACCAGGTCACCACCGCCCGCGACCTCGCTATCCTGGCGCGCGACATCGTCGTCAGCTACCCGCAATTCCAGGGATTTTTCGAGCAAACCCAGTTCAACCTCAACGGCCGCACCATCTACAGCAACAACCAGATGCTGAAACATTACGCCGGCGCCACCGGCCTCAAAACCGGCTACACCACGCTCGCCAAACACAACCTCATCACCAGCGCCGAACGCGGCGGCCACACCCTCATCGGCGTCGTCCTGCACGAACCCTCCTGGGGCACCACCTACGACCAGATGACCGCCATGCTCGACCAAGGTTTCGGGCATGAGCTCGCGGAGGCCGACGCCCCCCGCCTCGCCAGCGCCGCGGCCGCCCCCGCCGCCAATATCGCAACCGCCCGGACCGCTGCCGCGCCGGCCGCTGCC
>PLFB01000105.1:45983-50616 GCA_003137135.1 Acetobacteraceae bacterium | reverse complement strand
CGAAGCGAACCAAAAGTTTTTTGGTTCTTTTTTTCAAAAAAGAACTACTTTCTTCCTCGTATTAGGGGATTGACACCATGCCACTTGATTTTGCCGAGACGTTGCGGGGCTGGCGGCATCATTTGCATGCGAATCCGGAGTTGTCGCTGCGGGAGTCGGAGACGGCGGCGTTTGTTTGTGGGGAATTGACGAAGCTGGGGGTGACGTTTGCGTCCGGCATTGGCGGGCATGGGGTGGTGGGGACGATTTCGCGGGGGGCTTCGAATCGCGCCGTGGGGCTAAGGGCCGATATGGATGCGTTGCCGATTATGGAGTCTACGGGGGCTGAGTATGCGTCGCGGAATGCGGGGGTGATGCATGCTTGCGGGCATGATGGGCATACCGCGTCGCTGCTGGGGGCGGCAAAATTGCTGATGGAGGATGAGTCGTGGTCGGGGGTGGTGCATCTGGTGTTTCAGCCGGCGGAAGAGGGGTTTGGCGGGGCGGCGGCGATGCTGCGGGATGGGCTGCTGCAAAGATTTCCGATGGAAAGGATATTTGGGTACCATAATTGGCCGGGGTTGGCGGCGGGAACGGTGATGCTGCATGACGGGCCGTTGATGGCGGCGGCGGGGAATTTTGAGTTTTTGGTCCGTGGGCAGGCTTGCCATGCGGCGATGCCGCATCTGGGGCGGGACCCGGTGCACGGGGCGGCGCAGTTGATCCTGGCGCTGAATGGGATCGTGGCGCGGCAGGTGGATCCGTTGGATACGGCGGTAATTTCGGTGACAAAGATGAGGGGCGGGGAGGCGAATAACCAGATACCGGAGGTCGCCTCGATTGGCGGGACTTTCCGGGCGCATGATGAGGGGACGATGGGGTTTTTGGAGGCGCGGATGCGGGCCGCGGCCGATGGGGTGGCGGCGATGTCTGGGCTCGAGGTGGAGGTGAAATTTTCGCAGTATTTGCCGCCGACGAGGAACCACAGGGCGGAGGCGGAGTTGGGGGCGCAGGTGGCGAAGGGGCTGGGGCTGACGGTGCGGCGGGATATGAAGCCGACGATGGGGGCGGAGGATTTTGGGCGGTTTTTGCTGGAGATTCCGGGGTCTTATGCCTGGATTGGGAATGGGGATTCGGCTGGGCTGCATAACGAAAAATATGATTATAATGATGCGATTTTGCCGGTGGCGGCGGGGTATTTGGCGGCGGTGGCGAAGGCGGCTTTGGGGTGAGTTGGGGCACGTTTTGCGGCCGGGAAGGCGTGGATGGCCGGGTCGAGCCCGGCCATGACGTGTCAACATAGGTGGAATGGGAGGAGCCGGCGGCGGTTTTGGAGGTGGCGCCGTATGGTGAGGGGGATGCGCTGGTTACGGTGTTGACGGCGGGGCTGGGGGCTTGGCGAGGGTTGGCGAAAGGGGGGAATTCCCGGAAAAAAACCGCGATTTGGCAGCGCGGGAATTTGCTGACGGCGCGGTGGGTGGGACGGCACGCGGAGCAATTGGGGGTGCTGACGGGGGAGCTCGTGCATCCGGGGGCGGCGCTGGCGATGGAGGATAGGGTGAGCCTGGCGGTGCTGGAGGCGGCTTGCGCGGTGGCGGCGGGGGCGCTGCCGGAACGCGAGGCGCATCCCGCAGCATTCGCCGGGCTGGTGAAGGTTTTGGCGGGGATCAATGTGGAGGGCGCGGCGGCGCCGGGGTTGGTGCTGTGGGAAGTCGAGTTGTTGCGCGAGTTGGGGTTCGGGATGGATTTTTCGGGCTCGGCGGTGGCGGGGGATAATGACCGGCTGGCGTTTGTCTCGCCGCGCACGGGGCGCGCGGTTTCGCTGTCGGGGGCGGGCGAGTGGGCGGGACGGTTGCTGAAATTGCCGGCGTTTTTGCTGGACGGGAGCGATCCGGATTGGGCGGATGTGCTCGACGGGATGAAGCTGACGGGGCATTTTTTGGCGCGGGATGTTTTTGGGGGGCGCAACCTGCCCCTTCCGGCGGCGCGGGCGCGGCTCTATGACCTGATTTCTGATCGGGCTTTGGAGGCGTAGAAGATTGCCGGACGATTTTTTATCGGGGAATATTGAAGACACCAAGCTGGCGGGGGCGCTGTCAGAACGTTATCTGGCCTATGCGCTGTCCACCATCATGGCGCGCTCGCTGCCGGATGCGCGCGATGGGCTGAAGCCGGTGCATCGCCGGCTGATCTATGCGATGCATCAGTTAAAGCTCGATCCGCGCTCGGGGTTTAAGAAATGCGCGCGGGTGGTGGGCGACGTGATGGGCAAATACCATCCGCATGGGGATTCTTCGATCTATGACGCGCTGGTGCGGCTGGCGCAGGATTTTTCGGCCAGATATCCGCTGATCGAGGGGCAGGGGAATTTTGGCAATGTCGATGGCGATAACCCGGCGGCGATGCGCTACACGGAGTCGCGGCTGACCGAGATCGCGGAGTTTCTGCTGCGCGGGATTGATGAAGATGCGGTGGATTTCCGGCCGACCTATGATGGCGAGGAGAGCGAGCCGGTGTTGCTGCCGGGGGCGTTTCCGAATCTGCTGGCGAACGGCGCGGCGGGGATCGCGGTGGGGATGGCGACGTCGATCCCGCCGCATAATGCCGGAGAAATTTGCGCGGCGGCGGTGCATTTGATCCAGAATCCGCAGGCGACGACGCGGGAGTTGCTGGGATTTGTGAAGGGGCCGGATTTTCCGACCGGTGGGGAACTGGTCGAGGATGAGGCGACGATTCTTTCTGCTTACGAAACGGGCAGGGGGTCGCTGCGGACCAGGGCGCGCTGGGCGAAGGAGCCGCAGAAGAATGGGACGTGGGTGATTATCGTCACCGAGATTCCGTACCAGGTGCAGAAAAACCGGCTGATCGAGCAGGTGGCGCAACTGCTGGAGGAAAAAAAGCTGCCGCTGCTGGCGGATATTCGCGATGAGTCGGACGAGAAGATCCGGCTGGTGCTGGAGCCGAAGTCGCGGACGGTGGATGCGGATATGCTGATGGCGTCGATGTTCCGGGCGACCGCGCTGGAGACGCGGTTTGCCATGAATATGAACGTGCTGGATGCGTCCCGCACGCCGCGGGTGATGGGGCTGCGGGACCTGCTGCGCGCCTGGCTGGATCATCGGCAGGAGGTGCTGGTCCGGCGGACCAATAACCGGCTGCAGGCGATCGCGCGCAGGCTGGAGATTCTGGAAGGCTATCTCTCGGTCTATTTGAATCTGGATGAGGTGATCCGGATTATCCGCAATGAGGATGAGCCGAAGCCGGCGCTGGTGGCGGCGTTTTCGCTGAGTGACGCGCAGGCGGATGCGATTTTGAATATGCGGCTGCGGTCGCTGCGGCGGCTGGAGGAGCAGGAGATCCGGCAGGAGCACAAAAAATTATCGGGGGAGCAGAAGGGTTTGCAGGCGCTTCTGAAGGATGAAGGCAAAAGATGGGGGAAAATTCAGGAAGAGATTGAGGAGGTTCGCAAAAAATTCGGCTCGGGGACGTTGGGGGATCGGCGGACGTTGATCAGCAATGCGGCGCCGGTGGTGGAAATCGTCGCCGAGGCGCTGGTGGAGCGCGAGCCGATGACGGTGATCTTGTCGCAGAAAGGCTGGATACGCGCGCAAAAAGGGCATCTGCCGGAGGACGCGGAGCTGAAGTTCAAGGAGGGCGATAAGCTGGCGATTCTGCGGCGGTGCGAATCGACGGACCGGCTGGCGCTGCTGGCGACGAATGGGCGGGTTTATACGGTGAAGGTGGCGGACCTTCCCCGCGGCAGAGGGGATGGGCAGGCGATCAGGCTGTTGATCGAGCTGGGCAATGATGATGGGGTGGTGGCTTTGTTTTTGCCCGATGCGGCGGGAAAGTATTTGATCGCGGCGTCCGCGGGGCGGGGCTTTATTATTCCGGGATCGGAACTTAATTCCGAGCGGAAGGCGGGGAAGCAAGTCCTTACGCTGCGGCCGGGCGAGGAGTTGTCGCATTGCGTGAAGGCGGTGGGCGATCACGTGGCGGTGATCGGTGAGAATCGGAAACTCTTGGTGTTTCCGCTTGATGAATTGCCGGAGATGCAGAAAGGCGCCGGCGTGGCGCTGCAAAGGTATAAGGATGGCGGGATGAAGGATGTAAAGGTGTTTGCGCTGGCGCAGGGGCTGACATGGCGGCTGGGCGCGAATACGCGCACGGAGACGAAATTGGCGGATTGGCTGGGCGCGCGCGGGCAGGCGGGGCGGATGCCGCCGAATGGATTTCCGAAAAATGGGAAATTTGGCGACTAGGCGAGAATTACATTGGCGGCGGGCGCAAGAAGGCCCATTTACGCGAAGGAAATAAGAGAGGTTTTCATGTATAGAGCAAAAAATTTATTTTCGGCGGCGGGACCATGGAGCATGGCGGTGCAGGGAACGCTGCTGGCGATTGAGTCGCAGCAGGTGATCGCGATGCGGCTGATGAAAATGGCGATGGGCGGGCCCGACGTGCAGCGCGAGGCGGAATTGATGGTAAGCGAAAAGATGAACTCCGCGGCTGAGGCGGGGCGGATGGTGGTGATGGCGGCGCTAGGCGGGCAGCAGGATTTGGGGGCGCGGAAGGTGGTCAGACATTATCGGAGCAAGGTTAGGGCGAATAAGAAGAGGTTGAGTAAGTAGTTACTTTTTTGAAAAAAAAGTAA
>PLFB01000105.1:0-45977 GCA_003137135.1 Acetobacteraceae bacterium | reverse complement strand
TTTCAAAAAAGCGCTGCTTGCTTACTTACTCTGTTACCACCAGGCATGGCCCGAGAGGACGAGCATTTTCAGGTCCTCGGCGGGTTTGAAGAGGTCGTGCGTGAGGATGGCCGATGGGGTGGATGAGGTGAGCGCGGTGACGGCCGGCGGGGCGGGGAAGGTGACGGCGGCGGGGAGCGGGGTCGCCGCGGCGGTTTGGGTAGGGGGCAGGAATGCCATGGCGGTCGCGGCGGTTTCGGTGAGGATGGAGTCTTTGCCGAAGACGAAGTTGGTCACGCCGGCTTCAGCGCCGGCGATTTTGAGGGTGTAGTGCTTGGTACCGTCGTTGATGGTGACCTGGCCGGTGGTGACGGTGACGGATTCGTTTTTATTGTATTTGACGTTGGCGAGCTCGATTTCGTCGCCGGGGGCGAAGCCGGAGATGGTGGCCGTGGGCATCTTGGTGCCGGAGATGACGAGTTCGCTGCCGGAGGCGGCGAATTTGATGTCGCCGGCGGTTTTGGCGCCTTTGAACAGGGTGAGGGTGCCACCGCTGATGACGGTGTTTTTGGCGGTGGCGCCGGTATAGACGTATTCATAGCCGCCGGCGAAGACCGTGGTGGCGCTGGATTTGCCGCCCTTGAACATCTGTTCCTGGCCGCCCGCTAAGATACGCGTGTCGCTGGAGACGCCGCCGGAATAGAGAAATTGCTGGCCGTTGGCGCTGACGGTGGTGCTGATTTGCGTGCCGGAACCGCCTTCGGCGCCGCCGGCGCTGACTACGGCGTCGAGGCTTTTGCCGCCGTGGAAGATGTATTCGGTGCTGCCATCGGTGATGGTGGTGCCCACGGCGAGGCCGTGGGAAAAAACATAGTCCGCCCAGCCGGAGCCGACACGGGTGTTGCTGGCGGTGCCATAAATTTCCATGCCGACGGCAGTCCCTGAAATGGTGCTGTCCATTACCGTGCCGATCGCCTTGCCGCCGGCCGAGACGGTCACGTAGCCGCCGCTGAAAACCTGGGTGCCGCTGATGGCGCCGCCGGAGCTGACATAGACGTTGCCGGCGGAATCGACTTTGGTGTCGATGGCGTGGCCGCCTTTGAGCACGTAGAGGCTTTCGTCCTTGATGGTTTTGCTGTTGACCGTATGGCCCGACGAGACGTAGATATCGCCGCTCATGCTCAATGCTCCCTTCGCGAAGTGGCTCCCGCTTTCCTGGTTAGGGCGGTGTTCGACGCGCTGCAAGGAGGCTTAAATTAACTTTCCGAGGTTCCGGCCGTTGCGGGGGCAGGCGATGGTCACGCCAAGGTTTTGGGCGTGGGTGATGGGTTTCGCAAGCGCTCTACGCATCCTGCGGGCCATGGGCCGGCTCATTGTGTCGCGGTCCAGGCCAGGGCTTCGCGGAGGGTGGGGATTTTTTGGGGGGATTGCCAGGGGCCGTCGAGGGTGAGGGCGATGGCGGGCGGAGCGGCGACGGCGGGGTGCAAAGCGAGGGTGAGAAAAATGTCCTGGTCGGGGAGGTCGATGCTGCCGGTGGCGGTGGCTGAGCCGGCGGGGCTTTGCAGGCTGGCGGCGGTGATGGTGTAGAGGCCGTGGCTGAAGGCGCCGGCGAGGGAGAGGGTGTCGAAGGGGGAGGCGCCGCTGAGGAGGGCGGTGCGCAAAGCGGGCTCTCGGGGCATGGCGGCGAGCGCGGTGATGATGGCGGGGAGGTTGCAGCCGGTGAGCGTGCCGGATTTGGCGGAAAGATTCTCCGGGCCGGCGAGGGTGGCTTCCCAGGTTTTGGGGCCGTAGCCGGTGGCGGTGAGGGTGCCGGAGAGGGCGATGGTGCCGCTGGGCAGTGTGAGCGGGAAGGCGAAACCGGGGGCGATTTCCGCGGCGTTGGCGGCGGTGAGGGCGAATTTGACGGCCAGGCTGGGCGGCGCGGCGGGCGCGGTGGTGGCGGTGAGGGTGGCGGTGAGGTTGCCGCCGGCGAGCGCGGCGCTGGCGATGTCCAGGGCGTCGGCGCTGGGCTGCAGCGCCAAGCTGGCAGTGGTGGGGCCGAGGATTTGCATGCCGTCCAGCAGGACGCGGCTGGCGGTGAGCAGAATTTTGCCGGATTGGCCGGCGCGGGCGGACCAGAGCGGGGTGGCGTCGGCGGGCCAGGGGGGGAGCGCCAAAGTGTCGGCGGTGATGTCGGCGTCGATGCCGGTGGCGGTGTTTTTCAGGAGGCGGCCGGTGGCGGTGAGGTCGCCGAAGGAGAGCGCGAAATCCGAAAGGCCGGTCTGGGTGGGGGTGATGGCGATGTCGGCGCGCAGCGAAAACGAGCCGGCGCCGGGCCAGTTGAGGTCGGCGTTCTGGCCGAAGAGTTTCAGCATGGCGATGGCGCTGGGATGGCGCAGGGTGAGCGGGCCGGTGGCGGTGCCGGCGGCGAGGTCGATGGTGGGGGCGGCGGTGGCGGAAAAATCGCCGAGGGACAGGGTGGCGCTGGTGCGCATGGCGCGCGGCGGGCCGGCGGCCAGAACGCCGGCGGCGAGCGGGGCCTTCATGATGGCGGGTGGGGGTTGGTAGGCGGCCGGGATGAGGGCGGCGAGCGGGGCGGCGGAGGGCAGCGCGATGACGGCGCGGGCGGCGGCGATATCACCGTTGGGGGCGGTGGAAAAACTGGCGGCGGCGAGGCCGCCGTCGAGTGCCGCGGTGCAGCGGCGGATGGTGAGGGTTTGGCTGAAATCCGCGTCGATCAGCAGGCGGGTGAGGTGGAGATTCTGGTAGAGGGCGCGGTCGGCGGTGATTTCGATGTCGGCGTCGAAGCTGCCGCTGAGGGCGGACGGGACGGTGGTGAGGGGCGAGAGGTCGAAGCTGTCGAAATGCAGGGCGCCGGCGAGGCGGGGGATGGGCTGCGAGCGGTCGAGGACCAGGTTGCCGGTTACGGCGCCGGGGCCGATGGCGCCGGAAAGGCGCTGAAATTGCATTTGGGTGACGGTGCCGGCGATGCGGGTGGTGAGGCTGGTCTGGCGCCAGGCATCCGGGGCGGCGATTGTTGCGCCGCCCGCGGCGAGCAGGGCGGAAAAGTCGTTAGTGTTGAGGCTGAGATGGCCGGAAATGCCGCCGGCGGGGTCCAGGGCGCCGGAGAGTGCGACGGTCGTGTTGCCGGGCAGGGTGGCGTTGAGGGCGCTGATGTCGACGCCGGCGGCGGAAAATTTTATGCGGGTGAAGAGGTGGGGGATGGGCAGGCCGGCCAGGGAGGCGCTGGCGGCGGTGAGGTCAAGGTCGATCGGGATGGCCGTGGCGGCGGCGGCGGCCGCGAGCTCGTCCAGACCCGGCAGAGCCAGGTTGGCGCCCGAAAAGGCCAGGCTGAGGATGGGGTTTTGCAGGGCCAGGGTGGCGGTGCCGGAGAGCGTGGCGTCGCCCTGGGTCGCGGCGATTTTGGTCAGGGCGATTTGTTCCGGGTCGGCCTGGACTTGCGCCGTGGCCTCGATGGACTGGTTGGGCTGGCCGAGGCCGGGCAGCGGGGCGGAGGTGAAGGTGATGGTACCGGCGAGCGCGCTGGCGGCGTCAAAGGTGCCGGAGAGGTGGAGCGAGGCGGGGCCGGCCGCGGCGTCGATGGAGACGGGGGCGGCGCCAACGGCATCGAGGGCGGCGACGGCCAGGCTGATGGTGACGGGGATGTTTTGCACGGCGCCGGTGCCGGAGACGGAGAGCGCGCCGCCCGCGCCGGTAAAGATGTCGGCGTTGACGGCGTTGAAGGTGACGGCGCCGACGCTGATGGTGCCGTCCGCGATTTGCGCGTGCAGGGTGGTGAGCCAGGGCGGCGGGGCGATGGCGGCGGCACCGCCGGGCAGCGGCCAGGGGAAATTTATGTCCGGCGATTGCAGCGAGAGATTCTTGGCGCTGAGATGGCCGCGCAGGAGGGCGATAAGGGAGACGTCCAGGGTGAGCGATTGGGCGGTGATGGTTTCGTGGTCGGGGCCGCCGATAGAAATGTTCTGGGCGATGAGCTGGGGTTCGGGGAACAGGTTGAGCGAGAGGTTGCCGTTGATGGTGACCGGGCGGCCGGTCAGGTGGTAAGCGAGCGCCTCGATGGTGGCGCGGTGGGCGGTGGAGGAGATCAGGCTGGGGAGGATGGCGAGGAAGACGAGGAAGGCGAGAATGACGCCGGCTGGGATGAGCCAAAGAAAATGCCTTTTGTTCACGCGCCGTAGCCGCCGCCGCCTGGGGTTGCGATGACGAAGACGTCGCCGGATTCCAGGGCGGCCTGGGCGCTGCCGGGGAGTTTTTCGATGGTCCCGTTGGCGCGCTCGATGGACTGCTCGCCGCTGGCGCCGGGGTTGCCGCCGGCGAGGCCGAAGGGTTTTTGGGTGCGGCGGGAGGCGACGATGGTGGCGGTCATCGGCTCCAGAAACCGGATTTTTCGGACCGCGCCGTCGCCGCCGTGGTGGTGGCCGGCGCCGCCGGAGTTTTGGCGGATCGAAAACTCCTCGACGCGGACGGGGTAGCGGAGTTCCAGAATTTCGGGGTCGGTGATGCGGGTGTTGGTCATGTGGGTGTGGACGGCCGAGGCGCCGTGGAAGGTTTTGCCGGCGCCGGCGCCGCCGCAGATGGTTTCGTAGTATTGCCGGGTGGCGTCGCCGAACAGAAAATTGTTCATGGTGGCATGCGCGCTGGCGCAGGCGTTGAGGGCGCCGAGGAGGGCGGCGGTGACGGCCTGGCTGACCTCGGTGTTGCCGGCCACGACCGCGGAGTTTTTGGGCGGGTCCAGAAAACTGCCTTTTGGGATGATGATGGTGAGGGGTGCCAGGCAGCCTTCGTTAAGCGGAATGGGCGTGCCGACGAGGCACCGGAAAGCGTAAAGGACGGCGGCGGTGGTGACGGCGCGGGGGGCATTAAAATTGTTTTTTCGCGCCGGGCCGGTGCCGGAAAAGTCGATGGTGGCGGATTTGTCGGTTTGGTTGATCGTGACCTTCACCTTGAGGGGACTGCCATCGTCCATGGTGTAGTCGAATTCGCCGTCGGCGAGGGTGGCGATGACGGCGCGGATGGCGGCTTCGGCGTTGGCTTTGACGTGCGCCATGTAGGCGGCCGTGACGTCCCAGCCGTAGCGGGCGATGACGGCGGCCAGCGCGCTCGCGGCGGTCGCGTTGGCGGCGACCTGGGCCTTTATGTCGGCGACGTTCTGGTCCGGGTTGCGGGCGGGGTATTTGGCGCCGGCCAGAATGGTCCGGAAGGCGGCTTCCTGGAATTGGCCTTCGGAGAGGAGGAGAAAATTGTCGATGACGACGCCTTCGTCTTCCAGGGTTTTTGAGAACGGGGGGGTGGAGCCGGGGGTTTGGCCGCCGATGTCGGCGTGGTGGGCGCGGCTGGCGGCGAAAAATTTTATTGTTTCACCTTGCTCGTCAAAAATCGGGGTGATGAGGGTGATGTCCGGGAGATGGGTGCCGCCGGAAAACGGGTTGTTGAGGGCGACGGCGTCGCCTGGTTTCAGGGTTTGGCCGCGGCGCAGAATCACGGTGCGGACACTTTCGCCCATGGCGCCGAGATGGACCGGGACGTGGGGGGCGTTGGCGATGAGGGCGCCGCCGCCATCGAAAATGGCGCAGGAAAAATCCAGGCGCTCCTTGATGTTGACGCTCTGCGCGGTGTTTTTGAGCACTGCGCCGGCTTGCTCGGCGGCGGCCATGAAGAGGTTGTTGAAGAGTTCGAGGAGAATGGGGTCGGGTTTCGAGGGGTCGGCGATGGCGGCGCTTTGGCGGGGTTTCGTGCGGCGGAGGATGAGGTGGTTTTTTGGCGTGACTTCGGCCTGCCAGCCGGGTTCGACGATGGTGGTGGCGTTGGCTTCGCGGATGAGGGCGGGGCCTTGGATGGTGTCGGCGGCGAGCAGGGTCTCGCGGTCGAAAACCGGGGTTTCGTGGCTGGCGCCGGCGGTGAAGATTTTGACGGTGTCGATTTGGGTGGGGGCGCCGATGGTACGGGTTTTTATCGTGGGTTCGGAGATGGGGTCGCCGGGTGAAAAAGCTTCGACGGCGACGGTTTCGGCGATCAGGGGTTTTTCCGGGGTGATGAAGCCGAAGAGTTTTTTATGGGCGGCCTCAAAATTTTGCGCCATTTTGGCGTGGGTGGTGAGGGGGATGGGCAGAGCCGTGTCCGTGCCGGCGTAGCGGAGCAGGATCTTTGCTCCGGTGGTGATGTTTTTCGTGGGGATGGCTTGGGTTATCAGGGATTCGGTGGCGTCGGCGGCGAGGTGTTCGGCGATACGTTCGAGTTCGGGGATGGCTTCGGCGGAGAAAGCAATTTCGGCGGCTTGTTCGCGGAGTTGCGAGACATCGGCGAGGCCCATGCCGTAGGCGGACAAAATGCCGGCGAAGGGGTGGATGAAAATGGTGTCCATGCCGAGTTCGTCGGCGACCAGGCAGGCGTGCTGGCCGCCGGCGCCGCCGAAGCAGGTGAGGACGAAATCGGCGGGGTTGCGGCCTTTCTGGATGGAGATTTGGCGGATGGCGTGGGCCATGTTGGCGACCGCGATGGTGATATATCCCTCCGCGACGTTCTGCGGCGTGTTTTGGCTCCCGGTGGCGGCGTTTATGTCGTTGGTGAGCGTGGCGAATTTTGCGGCCACGATTTCGGCGTCGAGGGGTTCGTCGGCGTGTGGGCCGAAGATGGCGGGGAAGTGGGCGGGGTGGATTTTACCGAGCAAAACATTGGCGTCGGTAACGGTTAAGGGTCCGCCTTTGCGGTAGCTGGCCGGGCCGGGGTGGGCGCCGGCGCTGGCGGGGCCGGCGGCAAGTTTGGCGCCGTCGAAGCTGAGGATGGAGCCGCCGCCGGCGGCGACGGTGTTGATGGCGAGCATAGGGGCGCGCAGGCGCACGCCGGCGATTTCGGTCTCGAAGGTGCGCTCGAATTCGTTGTCGTAGAGTGCCACGTCGGTGGAGGTGCCGCCCATGTCGAAGCCGATGACGCGGGAAAAACCGGCCTGCGCGGCGGTGCGGGCGGCGCCGACGATGCCGCCGGCCGGGCCGGAGAGAATCGCGTCCTTGCCCGAGAAAGAATTTTTCTCCGCGAGGCCGCCGTGGGACTGCATGAAGTAGAGCTTTGTGGTTGCGTCGAGTCCGGCGGCGACCTGGTCGATGTAGCGGCGCAGGATGGGGGTGAGGTAGGCGTCCGCCACCGTGGTGTCGGCGCGGGGGACCAGGCGGAGCAGCGGGCTGGCCTGGTGGCTGAGGGAGATCTGGCTGAACCCGGCTTGTGCGGCGAGTTCGCCCAGGCGTTGTTCATGGGCTGGAAATTTCCAGGCGTGGATAAGGGCGACGGCGACGGCATCAATGCCTTCGGATTTCGCGGTTTTTAGGGTGGCGAGGGCGGCTTGTTCGTCGAGAAGCTCGATTTCGTGGCCTTGGACGTCGAGGCGGCCAGAAATTTCGGCGACGCTGTGGTAGAGCATCGAGGGCAGTTTGATGTCGAGATCAAATAGTTTTGGGCGGGCCTGGTTGCCGATGCGCAGCAGGTCCCGAAAACCGCGGTTGATCAGGAGCAGGGTTTTGGCGCCCTTGCGCTCCAGCAGGGCGTTGGTGGCGACGGTCGTGCCCATTTTGACGGAGGTGACGGGCTCATCTCCCGCCAGGGCGGCGATGCCGGCGAGGGCGGCGTCCTGATAGAAATCCGGGTTCTCGGAGAGGAGTTTTTTGGTGCAGAAGTTGCCGGACGGATCGCGCGCGACGATATCGGTGAATGTGCCGCCGCGATCGATCCAGAAATGCCAGCCCATGCGCCCGCCGCCAAAATGATGGCGGTTGATGTATGATTGTGGGTTTCGGTTCAAGGGTGCGGGCGTGTTAGGGTGACGAATGAGCTACTGGGGTAAGGTGCTGGGCGGTATGGCCGGGTTCGCGATGGGCGGGCCGATGGGGCTGCTGTTTGGCGCGGCCCTGGGGCACGCGGCGGATACCGGGTCGCTGCCGAGCTTTGGCGGGCGGGCGTTGCCGTTTGAATCGGCGCGGATCGCGGCACTTCTGGGGCGCCGCGAACAGCTTTTTGCGATCGGGGTGACGGTGCTGGCGGCCAAGCTGGCGAAATGCGACGGGCCGGTGAGCCGCAAGGAAATCGACGCGTTCAAGGCGAGTTTCAAAATCCCGGAGCAGAATGTGCGGGAGATTGGGCGGATTTTTGACGAGGCGCGGGATTCCACGGAAGGGTTTGAGGGCTACGCGCGGCAGTTGGGCGAGGCGTTTTCCGATAATCGCGGGCTGCTGGAGCAGGTGTTTGCGGGGCTGCACCAGATCGCGCGGGCGGATGGGCCGGTGAACGCGGCGGAGGCGGCCTATTTGGCGGCGGTGGCGCGGGCGTTTGGGCTGGACGTGGCGGCATCCGAGCGGGCGCGGCAGGGACGCGCGGCGGCGGCACCGGATGCGGACGCTTACGGGGTGCTGGGCGTGGCGCGCTCGGCCTCGAATGACGAGATACGGACGCGGTGGAAGAATCTGATGCGGGAGAATCATCCGGATTCGCTGGCGTCGAAGGGCGTGCCGCCGGCGTTCATCGCGGCGGCGAGCGCCAGGGTGGCGCGGATCAATGCGGCGTATGATGTGATCAAGCGGGAGCGCAGGCTTTGAGTCTGGCGCGGGTGCGGGCGTTGCCATAACCTGGCGGGCAGTTTTTGGCATCAGGAGACCAGCGTGGCGGAACATGGGCCGGCGAATCTTCGGCGGCAGGTTTTTGAGCTGACGGCCGCTGACCTAAATACGTTTCCGGCATGGGAATTCGCGCTGGATGAAGTAGGTTTTGAGGGTCAGGATGAGGCGACGGTTCGCCCCTACCTGACAATTCCGGTTGATCCGGGCGACGGGATGCTGGTGGTGCGGGCAAAATTCTGGCTCGCGGATGGGACGCAGGCGACCGGGATTGTGTCGCCGCCGCCGCCAATGCTCGCGGGCGACATTTCGAATCACCAGCCGGCGATGATTACGGAGCGCGGGCATGTCGGGTTTTACTTTGGCATTTTTGCCCCCACGGCGGCGCAGATCGGCGAGCTGCTTGGGACGCTTGGGAAGTCCGCAGCAGAGGTTTTTCCGCTGCGCTACGAGGCGGATGTGGACATTGTGGGCGGGCGCGTTGCGGGTGTCGTGCCGGGCTTTTGTTACATGAAGCGTGGTAAGAGTTTGCTGGATGGTTTGATTGACATTGTGAAAATTTGATATGTCTGATTGCGCCATGGCCTGGTCAAAGCCTTGATTATTTTGCCGTCGCCGAATTTTGAGGAGCGGGGTGCTGCGGTTTGGTGTCTGGTGCTGCATTATACCGGGATGCGGAGCGGGGCGGCGGCGCTGGCAAGGCTGTGCGATCCGGCGGCGAAAGTGTCGTCGCATTACGTGGTGGAGGAGGATGGGACGGTCTTTTCGCTGGTGGACGAGGGTTTTAGGGCCTGGCATGCGGGGGTTAGTTATTGGCGCGGGATTTCGGGGCTGAACGATTGTTCCGTTGGGATTGAGATCGTGAATCCGGGGCACGAGTTTGGGTATCGGGGGTTTCCGGACGTGCAGATGCGGTCGGTGTTGCAGCTTTGCCTTGGGATTCTCGGGCGGCATGAGGTGCCGGCGCGGAATGTGGTGGGGCATTCGGATGTGGCGCCGGACAGGAAGCAGGATCCGGGGGAGTTGTTTCCTTGGAAATGGCTGGCGGAAAACGGAGTTGGGCTTTGGACCGACGATATGATGGCCAGCCGGGATTTGATGGGGGATTTGGCGGCGATTGGGTATGATACGCGGCTGCCGGCGGGGAAAGTGATCACGGCGTTTCAGCGGCATTTTGTACCGGAGTGGGTGACGGGGGATGCGGATGATCTGACCGCCGAACGAGCGGCGGCGGTGAGGAAGTTGCTTGACGGATAGGGTGGGAGGGGGCAGGTGCGAGGTTCCAGACGGTTGGACGGCCGCTGGTGGCGCGGCTTGCGCGCTGCTGGAGGAAAGTCCGGGCTCCACGGAAACACGGTGCCGGTTAATGGCCGGCGGGGGTGACCCCAGGGATAGTGCCACAGAAAACAGACCGCCGCCGGTTTGCCGGCGGTAAGGGTGAAACGGGGCGGTAAGAGCGCACCGCGGGCTTGGTAACAAGACCGGCATGGTAAACCCCACCGGGAGCAAGACCGAATAGGGGCGGCCGGCGGCTTGTCTTTGGGCAAGGCCGCGGGGGTGTTTTCGGCCCGTCGCCCGGGTTGGTCGCGTCAGGCGCGTTGCGAGACGCGTCGCAGAGGAATGGCCGTCCAGTGCCGCGAGGCATGGACAGAACCCGGCTTATAGACCGTCTGGATTCTTTCGCCGCAAGCCGTGGCGTTTGAGTGGCCACAGTTTGGCCGCTCAAAATCCGCTTAATTGAAAAAGTTTTTTGCGCGCTTTTTTCCAAAAAAGCGCTGCTTACTTTCGCTTCTTCAAAGTCATGGGCGTTGAAAAGATGGATTGCTTCGCTGCGCTCGCAATGACGCGGTGAGTGCTTGGATTGACGCGGCGGCGGTGAGGAGTTGCTCGGCGAGGTCTTTGGCGTGGGGGAGGGCGGAGGTGGTCAGGGTTTGGATGGTGGTTTCGAGGGGTGAGGCGGCGGGGTCGCCGGCGAGGGCCTGGTAGCCTTCGGCCAGTAGTTTCATTTCGGGGACGGGTTCGAAATGGCTGCGGGCGGCGGAAAAATGGGATTGGGCGGAGGGCAGATCGCCGAGCGCGAGGTCGAAGGCGCCGATCAGCCAGGGGGCGTTGCCGGCCTGGGTGGGGGTTTGCGGCAGGACAGCGCTGAGGTCGGCGACGCGGACGGCGATGGCGCGGGCGGCGCGGAGTTGTTGCTGGGTGCGCGCGGGTGGGGGGTTGTCCCAGAAGGGCCAGACGTCGGCGGCGGCGTTGTAGCCTAGTTTTTTGGCGGATTTTTGGGCGCGCTCGCGGTCGGCGGCGGCGGTTGCCGGATCGTTCGCGGCTTGTTCCAGTTGGTCCATGGCGGCGGCGGTTAGCGTAAGCAGCGGGTCGATGTCGGCGGCTTTGCGGGCTTGTTTCACCTGCGATTCGAGGTGGTCGATGAGGGCGGTGAGGGTGGTTTCCTGCTGAGTCATGGCGCGAGGTTAGCGGGACAGACGGCGCAGATAAAGTTAAGAAAGCGGTCGCTTTTTTAAAAAAAAGCTCCGCAAAAAACTTCTGATTTCCCCGGATTTTGAGCGGCCATACTGTGGCCNNCCGCTCAAAGGCCGGGGGAATCAGAAGTTTTTTGGTTACTTTTTTTCAAAAAAGTAACTGCTTTCTTCCTGTTGCAAGAACAAACAAGGAACGGCGCCTTCAAAAAGCCGAAGCGCTGACGCGCAAGATTCGGAAGTTTTGGGGGGCGACTCGGCGTGATTCTCCTTGCCGGCCCATGAATTCCCATGCTATCCCATGATTGCCCAATTTTAACCCGCCAGGACATCTTTGCGCCCCCATGTCTCAGTTTATCGGCACGCATTTGAGTAAGCTGGACGCGAAGGGGCGGGTTTCCGTGCCGGCGCCGTTCCGCGTTTCGCTCAAGCAGCCTGACGGGAGTGTGGCGTTGTTTTTTTTGCCGTCGGCGAGCGATCCGTGTGTCGAGGTTTGGCCGGCGCCGGCGTTTGTGGGGCTGGAGGAGCGGCTGGCGGAGATGAATCCGTTCTCGCAGGAATATAGCGATCTCGCGACGTCGCTGTATGGCGAGGCGTTCCGCGCGGAGCCTGATGGCGAGGGGCGGGTGGTGCTGCCGGCGGCGTTTGTGGCGTACGCGCACCTGAATGGGTCGGTGGCGTTTATCGGCAAGGGCAAGACGTTCGAGATTTGGGAGCCGGCGGCGGGGGCGAAGCATCTGGAGGCGGCAAGATTGCGGCGGCGGCAGGCGATGGCCGGCACGCCCGCGGGGGTGGCGGCGTGAACGCGTTTTCGCATGTGCCGGTGCTGGCGGATGAAGCGGTTTCCTATTTGAATCCGTTGCCGGGCAAAATTTATCTGGATGGCACGTTTGGCGGCGGCGGGTATGCGCGCAAGATTCTCGAGGCGGCGGATTGCCAGGTGTTCGCGATCGATCGTGATCCGGCGGCGGTGGCACGCGGCGCGGATATGGCGGAAACCATGGCGGGGCGGTTGCGGGTTGTTGAAGGGCGGATCAGCGAAATTTTGGTGCTGCTGGGTGCGGCGCGGATCGGCGCGCTGGATGGGGCGGTGTTTGATCTGGGGGTGTCATCTTATCAGATTGATGATCCGGCCAGGGGATTCAGTTTTCGGCATGACGGGAAGCTGGATATGCGGATGGGACAGGGTGAAAAAACCGCCGCCGATCTGGTGAATTTTATGGCCGAATCCGAACTGGCTGATATGTTTTTTCAACTTGGCGAAGAAAAAGCTTCGCGCCGCGTCGCCGCCGCGATTGTTGCGAGGCGGGCGCAGCAAAAATTTGCAACGACGTCGGATCTGGCTGGCGTGATACGGAGCGTAGTGAGGCCTGATAAATCCGGGATCGATCCCGCCACGAGAACATTTTTGGCGCTGCGGCTCGCCGTGAATGAGGAGCTTTTGGAAATCGAGGCGGCGCTGGAACAGGCTGCTTCGCTGCTGACCGAGGGCGGGCGGCTGGTGGTGGTGAGTTTTCATTCGTTAGAGGATCGGATTGTGAAGAATTTCTTTGCGAAGGCGGCGGGACGGGCGCCGGGGGTTTCGCGCCATGCGCCGGCTTCGGCTGCGGCGCGGGAGACGGCGAAATTCCGGCTGCTGACCGCCAAGCCGGTAACGCCGGGCGCCGCGGAGGTGGCGAAAAATGCGCGGGCGCGGTCCGCGAAGTTGCGCGCGATGGAAAGGATTTTTGGTCCATGATCCGGCCGGTGACGTTGGTGACGATGATGATGGCGGCCCTTTCGGGGGCGTATCTGTTTGGCGTGAAGCACCGGGCGCAGGTGCTGGATGACCAGTTGGCGGCGGTGACGCAGGCGTCCCGGCTGGATGACCAGCGGATCTCGGTGCTGCAGGCGCAGTGGTCGCTGGAGATTGATCATAACCGGCTGCAGTCGCTGACGCAGAAGTTTTCGGGGCTGGCGGCGATGAAGCCGTCGCAACTGGTGACGCTGGCGGAACTTTCCCGCGCGTTGCCGCCGGCGGGCAGTGCGGCGCCCGAGGATAATCCGGTAGCGCCGGCGGACGTGATTCCGGCGGTGACGGCCGAGAGTGCGGCGCCGACGGAGATGGCGGATGCGGCGCCCGCGGCGGCGCCCGCGGCCGCGGATGCGCTGCCGTTGCCGCCGCCGCCGGCGCCCGTGATGGCGGGGGTGATGCTGGCGAGCGCGGAGGTGACGGCGCCGCGCAAACGGGTCGCGCGGGTCTCGCTGCGGACGGTTGCACGAAGATCGCATTTTGAGGCGTCGGAACTGGCTGAGAACCTGGTCGCGAACCTGCCGGCGGCGCGGCCGCTGGCCGGCGCGGAGGTGGTGGGGGCGAAAATCGTGGCGGCGAATGCGGCGGCGGATGAGGCGGGTGGGCAGGGCGGCTCGCTGCTGGGGATGGCGGCGGATCTGGCGCCGCCGCAGCCGCTGGCTGGGGCCAGCAATTGACCTTGACGCTGCGCCCGGTGCCGCCGCCGCCGATGCGGCGGCCGGGCGCGCCGGAGCGTGGCGCCACGCTGCGCGTGGAGCAGGTGCGGGTGACGGGGCGGGACCTGGCGCGGCGCGGGCAGATCGAGAAGGCGCACCGGCGCATGGTGATCGCGGCGCTGGTGTTCGGCGGGCTGTACGTGACGCTGGCGCTGCGGCTGGCCTATGCCACCGTGATCCACCCGGTGCGGCCGGCCGCGGCGGTGCTCGCCGCGATGCAGCCGCAGCTGGACGAAACGCCGCCGCCACCGGGGCGGGCGGAAATTTTGGACCGGAATGGCACGATTCTGGCGGTCTCGCTGCCGGGGGCGCAGCTTTATGCGGACCCGCTGCAGGTGACCGACCCGGTGGGTGATGCGGCAAAACTGGCGGCGGTGCTGCCGGGGTTGGATGAGGCGGCGACGGCGAAAAAGCTGAGTTCGGGCAAGAATTTTGTCTATCTGGACCGCAAGCTGACGCCGCCGGAGGAGCTTGCCGTGAATCAGCTGGGGATTCCGGGGGTGTATTTTGAGAACGCGGATAAGCGGCATTATCCGGAGGGGGATATCGGAGCGCATATTCTGGGCGGGGTGACGGTGGGCGGGGTGGGGATCGCGGGGGTTGAGGAATATTTTGAGCGGCGGCTGACCAGCGATCCGGCGCCGCTGAAATTGTCCATCGATATCGGGGTCGAGGGCATCGTGCATGATGAATTGGCGGCGGCGGTCAAGGAGTTTCGGTCGCCGGGGGGCTGCGCGATCGTGATGAACGCGCATACCGGCGAGATTCTGGCGATGGTGTCGCTTCCGGATTATGACGCGGCGGATCTGGGCAACGCGCCGGCGAATGACCGGTTCAATCGCTGCGTGACCGGGAATTATGAGCCGGGCAGCGTGTTCAAGCTGCAGACGATCGCGATGGCGCTGGATAGCGGGCTGATCCATTACTGGGATTATTTTGACACGACGCACCCGCTGCATGTGGGGCGATTCACGATTACGGATTTTGAGCCGGTGGATACGTGGATGGCGGTGCCGGAGATTCTCAATGTTTCGTCGAATATCGGGGCGTCGCGGATCGCGACGATCCTGGGACCGAAGATTGAGCAGGATTGGTACAGAAAACAGGGGTTTTTTGCGAAGCTGCCGGTGCAGTTGCCGGAGGCGCAGCCGCCGCTGACGCCCTCGCTGCATAATTGGGGGCTTTCGACCACCATGACGGTGGCGTTTGGGAACGGCATCGCGGTCTCGCCGCTGCATCTGGTGACGGGGGTGCTGCCGATCGTGAATGGCGGGGTGCGGTATCAGCCGACGCTGCTGGCGGTTGATTCTTCCGGGCCGCAGCCGGAAGGTGTGCGGGTGATGAGCCAGGCGACTTCTGACCTGATGCGCAAGATGATGACGAATGTCGTGCTTTACGGGACAGGGACTCAGGCGCAGGTGCCTGGCTATGTGGTGGGGGGCAAGACCGGGACGGCGCAGGTGGTGGGGCCGTACGGGAAGTACCTGTTGCACACCAACAACGCCTCGTTCATGGCGGCGTTTCCGATGAATGACCCGCAATATGTGATCTATGTGCTCGTGCTGCAGCCGAAGGCGGATGCGACGACGCATGGGTTTACCACCGGCGGGTATATTGCGGCGCCGGCGGTGGGGCGAATTATCGCGCGGATCGGGCCGATGCTGGGGGTGCTGCCGGCGGATGGGGATGAGCTGGCGGCGCTGGAGGCGAGCCTGACCGTGCCGCTGCAGCCGGTGGCGCCGCCGGGCGTGGTTGCGTTGGGGCCGGGACGGCCGCTGCCGGCGGGGGCGAATGGGTTTGCGTATGCGCTGCTGGGGGAGAAGCCGCCGGGCGGGGCGGCGAAACGGGCGCGGACGGGGATTGCGCTGGGGCGGAGCAGCGGGAGGGCGATGGAGTGAGGATAGGAAAAGAAAGCAAGCACTTCTTTTTNNCTTCTTTTTTAAAAAAAGAAGCAAAAACCTTTTGTTTTATTTTGCGCCGGGCTGTTGCAACGGCCGGGGACCGAAGGAATCAAAAGTTTTTTGCTTCTTTTTTTTAAAAAAGAAGTTCTTGCTTACTTGCGACTTCCCCGCGCGCCTGGAGCGAATCACCCGCATATGACCATGTGCGATGCGGAACTTTGAGGTGATGGGCGTGAAAATTGCCGGGGTGACGGCGGATAGCCGGGCGGTAAAGCCGGGGTACTTGTTCGCGGCGCTGCCGGGCGTGAAGGCGGATGGGCGGGCGTTTATCGGCGAGGCGGTGGCACGCGGGGCGGCGGCGGTGCTGGCGCCGGAGGGAACGGTGTGGCCGGAGGGCGTACCGGAGCGGCCGTTGCTGACGGATTCTTCACCGCGCGCGCGGCTGGCAAAAATGGCGGCGGAATTTTATGGGCCGTTGCCGAAAACCATAGCGGCGGTAACGGGGACGAATGGGAAGACCAGTACGGTCGATTTTTTGCGGCAGATTTTGGGCCGCGCCGGGCGGCGGGCGGCCTCGGTGGGGACGCTGGGGGTGATCGCGGAGGGCGTGGCGGCGGGGGAGACGCTGACGACGCCGGATGCGGTGACGATGGCGCGCACCCTGGGGGAATTGGCCGCGGCGGGGGTGACCCATGTGGCGCTGGAGGCGTCGTCGCATGGACTGGAGCAGTGCCGGCTGGATGGGCTGACGCTGGCGGCGGGCGGGTTTACGAATCTGACGCGCGACCATTTGGATTATCACGGCGATATGCCGGCGTACCGGGCGGCTAAAATGCGGCTGTTTGAGGCGCTGCTGCCGCGGGGCGCGCCGGCGGTGGTGATGGCGGATTTGGAGCGCGAGACGTTCGCGGCGCTGCGCGGGGTCGCGGTGCGGCGCGGGCTGGATTTGCGGGTGGTGGGCGTGGCGGAGAGTTTTGCCCGGCCGAGCGGGCAGGAGGTGGTGGCGAATTTTTCCGGGACGCGGCGGCGGGAAATGCTGGCGCTGCCGGGAAGATTTCAGGCCGATAACGCGGTGCTGGCGGCGGGGCTGGCGGCGGCGATGGGGGTGACCGATGCGCTGGCGCATCTGCCGCATCTGGTGGGCGTGCGCGGGCGGCTGGAGCGGGCGGTGGTGTTGGAGAATGGCGCGGCGGCGTATGTGGATTACGCGCATACGCCGGATGCGATTGAGCGGGTGCTGCAGGCGCTGCGGCCGCATTCGGCCGGCAAACTGGTGATTGTGTTGGGCGCGGGCGGCGACCGGGATGCGGGGAAGCGGCCGCTGATGGGGGCGGCGGCGGCCTATTTGGCCGATGTGGTGATTGTCACGGACGATAATCCGCGCGAAGAGCCGCCTGGGGCGATACGGGCGGCGGTGCTGGCGGGGTGCCCGGGGGCGGTGGAGATTGCCGGCCGGCGGGAGGCGATTGCGGCGGGGCTGGACATGCTGGCGGCCGGCGATGTGCTGGTGGTGGCGGGCAAGGGGCATGAGCAGGGGCAGATTGTGGGGGGAACGGTGTTGCCGTTTGACGATGTTTCCGTGATTCGCGAGCTGGCGGCATGAGCCTGTGGGAGGCGCATGAACTGGCGGTGGCGGCGGGCAGTGCTTCGGCGGGATTTGCCGCGGACGGCGTTTCGATTGATACCAGAACGTTACGGCCTGGCGATTTGTTTGTCGCGCTGAAGGATGCGCGCGACGGGCATGATTTTGTGGCGGAGGCATTTGCCAAAGGCGCGGCGGGGGCGATGGTTTCGCGCAATGTGAGTGCAGCGGGACCGTTATTGCGGGTGGATGATACGTTGGCGGCGCTGACGCGGCTGGGTGAGTTTTCGCGCGCGCGGGCGGCGGCGAAGGTTGTGGCGGTGACGGGGAGCGTGGGGAAGACGACGACGAAGGAGATGATTTTTTGCGCGCTGCGGGTGTTTGGCAAGGTTCATGCGGCGGCGGCATCTTTTAACAATCATATCGGCGTGCCGTTGACGCTGGCGCGGCTGCCGCGGGATGCGGAGTTTTGCGTGGTCGAAATCGGGATGAATCATCCCGGGGAGATTGCGCCGTTGGCGCGGCTGGTGCGGCCGCATGTGGCGGTGGTGACGAATGTGGGACGCGCGCATGTGGGCTTGATGGGCAGCGAAGAGGCAATCGCCGAGGAAAAGGCGACGATTTTTTCAGGGGTTCTGGCGGGCGGAACGGCGGTGCTGCCGCGCGATTCGGCGTTTTTGGCAAGGCTTTCGCGCGGCGTGCCGGCGGGTGTGGGGCGGATAGGTTTTGGCACTGGCGCGCTGGCGGAGGCGCGGTTGGTGGCGGCGGAGAGTGACGCCGAGGGGTGCGATGTGGTGGCGAATGTGGCGGGCAAAGTGGTGCGGTGCCGGCTGCGGGCGGCCGGGACGCATATGGCGATGAACGCGGTGGCGGTGTTCGCCGTGGTCCAGGCGCTGGGGCTGGACGTTGAAGTTGCGGCGCAGGCGCTGGAGGCATTTGAACCGTTGGCGGGGCGTGGGGCGCGCCGGGCGATCGGCGAGGCGGTATTGCTGGATGAGAGCTATAACGCCTCCGGTGCTTCGATGCGGGCGGCGCTGGCGGTGCTGGCTTTGCAGCCGGGGCGCCGGTTGGCGGTGCTGGGGGATATGCTGGAACTGGGCGATGAGGCGGAGGACGAGCATCTGGGCTTGCGCGATGCTGTTTGCGAAGCCGCGGACCTGGTGTTTTGCGCCGGCGAGATGATGAGCGTGCTGTTTGACACGCTGCCGGCGGAGTTGTGCGGCGGCGTGGCGGCGGATGCGGCGGCGCTGGCGCCAATGGTGAAGGCGGCGCTGCGGCCGGGGGACGCGGTGCTGGTGAAGGGCAGTTTTTCCACACGGATGCGGGATGTGGTGGCTGTTCTTGAAGGTGACGGCTGATGCTTTATGGATTGCTGCTGCCGCTTTCGGGCGACGTGCATGTTTTTAACTTGTTCAAATATATCACGTTCCGGGCGGGCGGGGCGTGCTTGACGGCGCTGATTGTGAGTTTTTGGCTGGGCCCGAAATTGATACGCATGCTGAAATCCGTGCAGCGGCACGGGCAGCCGATACGGCTGGATGGGCCGGAGCGGCATCTGATCGAGAAGAAGGGCACGCCGACGATGGGGGGCGTGCTGATACTGCTGGCGTTGGGGATTTCCACGCTGTTATGGGCGGATTTGGATAATGGGTATGTGTGGGCGACGCTATTTGTGACTCTGGGGTATGGCGGGATTGGGTTCGCGGATGATTTTTTGAAGCTGACCAGGCGCAATACCAAGGGGGTGCCGGGGCGGATAAAGCTGGTGTTTCAGGCGGGGATCGGGCTGCTTGCGGCGATCTGGATTCTGGCGCTGATGCCTGATGGGCTGGGGAGTGAGCTGGCGGTGCCGCTGTTCAAGAGTTTGCTGATCCCGTTTGGGTTTTTGTTTCCGCTGGTGGCGATGTTCGTGATGATGGGCGCGTCCAATTCGGTGAATTTGACGGATGGGCTGGATGGGCTGGCGATTGTGCCGACGATGATCGCGGCGGGGGTGTTTGCGCTGATTGCGTATCTGGTGGGGAACCGGATTTTTGCGGGGTATTTGCAGATCAATTTCATTTCCGGGGCGGGCGAGCTGGCGGTGTTTTTGTCGGCGTTGATCGGCGCGGGGATGGGATTTTTGTGGTTCAACGCGCCGCCGGCGGCGGTGTTTATGGGCGATACGGGGAGTTTGTCGCTGGGCGGGGCGCTGGGGGCGGTGGCGGTGGCGACGAAAAATGAGATTGTGCTGGCGATTGTGGGGGGGCTGTTTGTGGTGGAGACGGTTTCCGTGATCGTGCAGGTGTTTTGGTTTAAGCGGACCGGGCGGCGGGTGTTTTTGATGGCGCCGCTGCACCACCATTTTGAGAAGAAGGGCTGGGCGGAGCCGACGATTGTGATTCGGTTCTGGATTATCGCGATGATTCTGGCGTTGGCGGGGCTGGCGACCCTGAAAATACGATGAGTTTTCCTCCGGTTTTTCGAGGCAGGCGGTATGCGGTGCTGGGGCTGGGGAAGGCTGGGCTGCCGGCGGCGATGGCGTTGCGTGAGATGGGGGCGGAGGTGTTTGTTTGGGATGATTTTTCTGTCCCGGCGGATTTTGTGAAGGCGAGGCCTTCGGAAGTTGCTGGGCGGCTGGATGGGTTGGTGTTGTCGCCGGGGATACCTCATGCGTTGCCAAAACCGCATCCGGAGGCGGCTTGGGCGCTGGCGCACGGCGTGCCGATTTTGACGGATGCGGAGCTTTTGTACCAGGCGGTGCGGGCGGCGGGGAGTAGGGCGAAGTTTGTGGGGATTACCGGGACGAACGGAAAGTCCACGACGACGGCGTTGCTGGCGCATATTCTGGACGTGGCCGGCGTGCCGTGCGCGGCGGGGGCGAATTTGGGGCCGGCGGCGCTGGCGCTGCCGAGGCTGCCGGATGACGGCGTGTATGTGCTGGAAATGTCCAGCTATATGCTGGAACGGCTGGTGACGCTGCGGTTTGATGTGGCGGCGTTTTTGAATCTTTCGGCGGACCATTTGGACCGGCATGGGGATATGGCGGGGTATTTCGCGGCGAAGCGGCATGTGTTTGATCGGCAGGATTCTTCGTGCGCGGCGGTGGTGGGGGTGGATGATGAGTTCGGCAGGGCCATGGCGACTGAGCTGGGCGGACGGGCTGTTAAAATTTCTGGCGCGGCGTTTGATGTGACGGGGGCGCGGGCGCTGCCGGGGGCGCATAATGCGCAAAATGCGGCGGCGGCGGTGGCGATGGCGCGCGCGCTGGGGGTGGCGGAGGCGGCGATTTTTGAGGGGATAAAGACCTATCCCGGGTTGCCGCATCGGCAGGAGGAGGTGGCGAATGTGGCCGGCGTGCGCTTTGTGAATGACAGCAAGGCGACGAATGCGGATGCGGCGGCGCGCGCGATGGGGTGTTATGAGAACTTTGTTTGGATCGCCGGGGGGATGGCGAAGGCGGGTGGCATTTCACCACTGGCGCCGTTGTTTTCGCGCGTGGCAAAAGCCTATTTGATTGGGCGGGACGCGGCGGCGTTCGCGGCGGTGCTGGATGCGCATGGCGTGGCGTGTGAGGTGGTGGAGACGCTGGAGCGGGCGGTGCCGGCGGCATTTGATTTTGCCCGCAGCGTGGGGGCGGAAGTGGTGTTATTTTCGCCGGCCGCGGCCAGTTTTGACCAGTTCGCGAATTTTGAAGAGCGGGGCAAGCGATTTGCCGCGCTGGCGAGGGGAGTGGCATAATGCCTTCGGTCTCGCGCGCGGATACCTCGGTGATCGGCAGGTGGTGGTGGAGCGTGGACCGCGTGACGCTGCTGGCGCTGGCGGTGCTGATCGGGATTGGGTATGTGCTGGCGCTGGCGGCGACGCCGGGGATTTCGATGCATGTGTCGGACCCGCACACGATGGCGATGATCAAGCAGATTCTTTTTCTGGGTTTTGGCGGCGTGACGATGCTGGGGATGTCCATGCTGTCTCTCCGGCAGGTGAAACTGGCGGCTTTGGGGCTGGGGATTTTGTTTTTTTGCTTGACCGGGTTCACGCTGCTGCATGGGGTGGAGGTGGATGGCGCGCATCGCTGGATTTCGCTACCCGGTTTTACGATTCAGCCGAGTGAGTTTTTAAGGCCGGCGTTCATTATCGTGAGTGGCTGGTTGATTGCGGAATCGCATCGGACGCCGGGATTTCCGGGCAGGCGGGCGGCGCTGGGGCTGTTTTTGGCGACGGCGGTTTTGCTGAAAATGCAGCCTGATATTGGGATGACGTTTTTGTTTACGATGGTGGTGTTCGCGCAGTTCTATCTGGACGGCATGGAATTGAAATGGGTTTTTGTGGCGCTCGGGGCGGTGGCATTGGCGCTGGGGTTGGCGTTTTTGTTTATTGCCCACGTGCATACACGGGTGGAGTTGTTTTTGCATCCGAACAAGACCAACGCGTACCAGGCCATCACGGCACTTTCGGCGTTTGGCAATGGCGGCATGTTTGGGTTGGGGCCGGGCGAGGGCGAGGTGAAACATTTTCTGCCGGATGCGCGGGCGGATTTTGTGTTTGCCGTGGCGGGAGAAGAATTCGGTCTGTTTTTCTGCGGGTTTATCATTCTGGTGTTTGCGGCCGTGGTGCTGCGGGCGACGATGCGGTTGCTGGGCGAGCCGAATCTGTTTGTGGTGCTGGCGGCCGGCGGGCTGATTGTGGGGTTTGGGCTGCAGGCGTTCGTGAATATGGCGTCGTCGCTGTCGCTGATCCCGACCAAGGGGATGACGCTGCCGTTCATTTCGTATGGCGGCAGCTCGGTGCTGGCGATTTCGATTCAGATGGGATTTTTGCTGGCGCTGACGCGCAAGCGGCACCAGGGGGATTTTTCGTGAGGGCGCCGGTGGAGCGGCCGGTGGTGATTGCAGCCGGCGGGACGGGGGGGCATTTTTTTCCGGCGCAGGCGCTGGCTTCGGTTCTCGCCGCGCGTGGAAGGCGGGTGGTGTTGCTGACGGATGCGCGGTCTTCGGCAGCGAAGTCTGAGGTATTCGCGGAGGTTTTTGTGGTGGCCGGGGCGGGGATTGCGGGCCGGACTCTTTTTCGCGCGGCAAAGGGGGCTTTGGCGATTGCGCGGGGCGTGGCGGCGGCACGGTCGATTTTGAAGCGGTTGGATGCTTCGGTGGTGGTCGGGTTCGGGGGGTATCCCGCGGTGGCGCCGGTGTTGGCGGGGCGGTTGTTGCGGAGACGGCCGGTTTTGATTTTGCATGACCAGAACGCGGTGCTTGGCAAGGCGAACCGGTTTCTGTCGCGGTTCGCGGATGTTGTGGCGACGAGTTTTGCGCAGACCGGCGGCGTGCCGGCGGAATTGAAAACGTTGTTGACCGGGAACCCGGTGCGGGGAGGGATTTTGCCGGCACCCTATGAGGCGCCGGTGGAGCGGATCAGGCTTTTGGTTTTGGGTGGATCGCTGGGGGCCAAGATTTTTGCGACGCTGATGCCGGAGGCGTTGGCGTTGCTGCCAGTGGTGTTGAGGGAAAAAATTGATTTGACGATGCAATGTCCGGCCGGCGTGTTGGAGGCGGCGCGGGCGGCGCTGACGGGAGGCGGGGTGCCCGCGGTGCTGGCGCCGTTCTTTGAAAATGTGGCTGAATTGCTGAAAGAGGCGCATTTGGTGGTGGCGCGCTCGGGTGGGTCAACCGTGGCGGAACTGGCGGTGGTGGGAAGGCCGGCGGTGCTGATTCCGCTGACGATTAACGCGGACCAGCGGGCCAATGCGGCGGCGCTGGCGCAGGCGGGCGGGGCGGTGGTGGTGGAACAGGGCGAAGGGGCGGCGGCGTTGGCGCGCGTGTTGGAAGAGTTGTTGATGTCGCCGAAGACATTGGTCGAGATGGCGGCGGGGGCGGCGCGGATGGGGATTGTGGATGCGGCAGAAAAATTGGCGGATCTGGTGGAGCGGGAGATGGTGTTTTGAGGGCGCTGCCGCTTTCGATCGGGACGATCCATTTTGTGGGGATCGGCGGGATCGGGATGTCCGGCATCGCGGAGGTGCTGCATGTGTTGGGATATTCCGTGCAGGGGAGCGATATTTCCGAAAGCGGGAATGTGGCGCGGCTGCGAAAAATTGGGATTCCGATTGCGGTTGGGCATGCGGCGGCGAATCTGGGGCAGGCGCAGGTGGTGGTGGTTTCGACCGCGGTGCCGCGCGAGAATCCGGAGGTGGTGGCCGCAAGGGCGAAGCTGATTCCGGTGGTGCGGCGCGCGGAAATGCTGGCGGAGTTGATGCGGTTAAAGTGGTCGATTGCGATTGGGGGAACGCATGGCAAGACCACGACGACCAGCCTGGTCGCGGCGGTGCTGGAGGGGGCGGGGTATGACCCGACGGTGATCAATGGAGGGATCATCAATGCGTATGGCAGTAACACGCGGTTAGGCGCCGGGGATTGGATGGTGGTGGAGGCGGATGAGTCGGATGGTTCTTTCCTCCGGCTGCCGCCGGTGATTACCATCGTGACCAATATGGACCCGGAACATTTGGACCATTGGGGCACGAAGGAGGCGATGGAGGCGGGGTATCGGCAGTTTGTCGGGAATATTCCGTTTTATGGCTTTGCGGTGCTGTGCATCGACCATCCGGCGGTGCAGCAGATGATTCCGGCACTTTCGGATCATCGCGTGGTTACCTATGGGTTTTCGCCGCAGGCGGATGTGCGGGCGGAGCGCATTATGTCCGGGCGCGAGGGGGCGACATTTGATGTAAGGTGCGCGGATAGGGTGACCGGGCGGGCGCGCAGGATTGGGCCGTTCAAGCTGCCGATGCTGGGGAACCATAACGTGCAGAATGCGCTGGCGGCGATCGCGGTGGCGCTGGAGATGGAGATCGAGGAGGCGCAAATTATCGCGGCGCTGCGGAGTTTTGCAGGCGTGAAGCGGCGGTTTACGAATACCGGGGATGCGGGCGGGATTACCGTGATCGATGACTATGGGCATCACCCGGTGGAAATTGCGGCGGTTTTGAAGGCGGCGCGGCAGGCGGGGGCGCGGGATGTGATCGCCGTGGTGCAGCCGCATCGGTTTACGCGGTTGCAGTCTCTGTTTGAGGAATTTTGCACATGCATGAATGATGCGGGGCATGTGATCGTGGCGGATGTGTATCCGGCGGGCGAGGCGCCTATTGCGGGGGTGGATCGGGATGCGCTGGTCGAGGGGTTGCGCGCACGCGGCCACCGTTCGGTTGTTCCCTTAAGTGATCCGTCGCACTTGGCGGAGATGGTGAATGCGATGGCGCGGCATGGGGATTATGTGGTGTGCCTGGGGGCGGGGAGTATTACGAACTGGGCGAATGCGCTGCCGGCGGAATTGCGGGCGCTGCAGGGGCGGACGCGGCGATGATGGCGGTGCACGAGATTCCGAAAATTCGGGGGCGGGTGCAGGAACGAGCTGTGCTGGGACCTTCCACCTGGTTTCGAGTGGGGGGACCGGCGGAGTTTTTGGTGAAGCCGGCGGATGCGGATGATCTGGCCGCGCTGCTGCGGGAATTGGCGCATGAGATGCCGGTGACGGTGATCGGGGCGGCTTCCAATCTGATCGTGCGGGATGGGGGGATTTCCGGCGTTGTCATCAAATTGGCGCGCGGGTTCTCGGAGATTTTGGTGGAGGAGGACGGGATTGTGGCGGGGGCGGCGGCGCTGGATGTGACGGTGGCCGAGTTTTGCGCGGCGGCGGGGCTGAGCGGGTTGGAGTTTTTGTCGGGGATTCCAGGGACGATTGGCGGGGCGGTGGCGATGAATGCGGGGGCCTATGGCGGGGATGTGGCGCAGGTGCTGCAATGGGCGGACATCGTGACGCGGTCTGGCGAGGCGGTGCGCCTGAGTGTGGATGAGTTGGGGCTGGGGTATCGGCGCTCGAACGTGCCGCCGGGTGCCGTGGTGACACGGGCGAAATTCTCGGCGGTGCGGGGGGATGCGCAAAATATTGCGGCGCGGATGTTAGAGATCAAGGCGAGCCGGGAGGCGACGCAGCCGGTACGGGCGCGCACCGGCGGATCCACCTTCGCCAATCCGGCGGATATGAAGGCGTGGGAGTTGATCGACGCCGCGGGATGCCGCGGTTTGCAGCGCGGGCGTGCGAAAATTTCGGAATTGCATTGTAATTTCCTGCTGAATTTGGGGCAGGCGACGGCGGCGGAGTTGGAGGGGCTGGGTGAGGAGGTGCGCGAGCGGGTGCGGCGGACGAGCGGGGTTTCGCTGCACTGGGAGATCAGGCGGATTGGAATTCCGGCATGACAAAAGTGGCGGTGTTGTTTGGCGGGATGTCGGCCGAACGGGAGGTTAGTTTGAATACCGGGCGGCAGGTGCTTCTGGCGCTCGAGGAGGCGGGGTTTGAGGTGGTGCCGGTTGAGGTAACGGCCGACCTGGCAGCGATGATCGCGGCGTTGAATCCGGCACCGGATGTGGTTTTCAACGCGCTGCATGGGCGCTTTGGCGAAGACGGCACGGTGCAGGGGGTGCTGGATTATCTGGGGATTGCCTATACGCATTCGGGCGTGCTGGCGTCGGCCCTGGCGATTGACAAGGCGGCGGCGAAATCGGTGTTTGCGCAGGCGGGGCTGCCGGTGGCGCCGCATCGGATTATCGAAATCGGCGAGCTTTTGGACCATGATCCGCTGCCGGTGCCGTATGTGGTGAAGCCGATTAATGAAGGTTCGTCCGTCGGGGTTTCGATTGTGCGGGGCGGGGATAACCGGCGGGCGGAGATTGTAAACGCCTGGCATTTTGGGCCGGCGATGGCGGAGCAGTTCGTGCCGGGGCGGGAACTGACGGTGTGCGTGCTGGAGGATCGGGCGCTGGCGGTGACGGAGATCATCACCGACGAAGAGTTTTATGATTACCATGCGAAATATTCTCCTGGCGGGTCACGGCATGTGCTGCCGGCGGAGATATCGCCGGAAATGACGAGCCGGGCGAAAGAAATTGCGCTGGCGGCGCATCGGGCGCTGGGATGCCGGGGGGCGAGCCGGGCTGATTTGCGCTATGATGAGGAGAGCGGGCGGCTGGTGCTTTTGGAGGTGAATACGCAGCCGGGGATGACGCGCACGTCGCTGCTGCCGGAGCAGGCGGCGTATGTGGGGATGAGTTTTCCGGCTTTGTGCGCCTGGATGGTGGAGCGGGCGAAATGCCGCGTGTAGCCGCACCGCGTGCCGAGGCCGTGCAGCGGCCGTTGCCGGCGGCGCGCAAAGCGAAAAAGCCGGCACCGCAGCAGGATCGGTTGACGGCCAGAAAACTTTTTTTCCGGCGGGTGCGGCGCAGTCTGAGGCCCGGGCTTTGGCTGATGGGCGTGGTGTGCGTGGTGGTGCTGGTTTCGGAAGTGTTTCGGGCGCTGCCGGCGGTGGGGCCGGTGATCAGCCCGGCCGGAACGTTCCGGCACGGCTTTGCGTCGGCGGCTTCGGTGCTGGGATTCCGCGTGCAAAAAATTGAAGTTTTGGGCGCGGATACGACGCCTTTGCCGCTGATCGACGCGGCGCTGGGTGTGGCGCCTGGGGAGCCGAGTTTTGGGTTTTCGCTGCGGGCGGCGGCGGCGCGGATCGAGGCGCTGGGGCCGGTGCAGACGGCGACGGTGCAAAGGGCGCTGCCGGGGACGATTATCGTGACGGTAACGGAACGGGCGCCCTATGCGATCTGGCAGACGCAAGCTGCGGGCGGGGCGGCAAAATTTGTGCTGATCGACAAGGCCGGCAACGTGATCGCGGACCAGGACGCGGCGGCGGCGAAGCGGCGCGACCCGGCGCTGCTGCTGCTGGTGGGACAGGACGCGCCGCAATGCGCCGCGGCGCTGATGGCGGAATTGCAGGCGCAGAAAACCGTGTTTTCCCGCGTGGTGGCGGCGGAGCGGATTGATGGGCTGCGGTGGAATCTGACGCTGCGGGATGGCGCGGTGGTGAAATTGCCGGCGGATGATGCGCCAACGGCGCTGGCGCAGCTTGCGGGTTTGCAAAGTTCGATGGCGCTGCTGGATCGGCCGGTGGAGTGGATTGATCTGCGGCAGCCGGACAAGTTGGTGGTGCATCCGTATCCGGCGGTCGGGGGGCATTCGTGATGTATTTATCTGGTTCTTTGGGTGGCGCGAAAGATGGATTGCTTCGCTGCGCTCGCAATGACGTGGAGGGGCTTAGGGCATGAACGACCTATCACGCCGTGGTATTCGCGCCGAACGCACGATCAAGCCGCCGCCAGAAGATACGCCGCGGGTAAAACCGATGCGGGCGGGGCCGTTTGGGGTGTTGGATATTGGATCGACGAAGATCGCGTGTCTCATCGGGCGCGCGGAGTCCGATGGCCGGCTGCGGGCGTTGGGGTTTGGCTGGCAGAAGGGGCGCGGGGTGAAGGCCGGCGGGATCGTGGATCTGGATGAGGCGGAACGGGCGATTCGCGCGGCGGTGGGGGCGGCCGAGGATATGGCGGATATGCGGCTGAAATCGGTCGTGGTCAATCTGTCCTGCGGGCAGCCGGAGAGCCGGCTGTTCAATGTGCAATGGCCTGTGGATGGGCGGGCGGTGACGGCGGAGGATGTCAAGCGCGTGGTGCGCGAGGCGCGGTATCGCGCGCTGGCGGAAGGGCGGGAGACGATCCATTCGCTGCCGCTGAGTTTTTCCACGGACGAGACGCCGGGGGTGACGGATCCGCGCGGGCTGTATTGCGATACGCTGAGCGCGCAACTGCATGTAATCGACGCGGGGAATACGGCGCTCAGAACTCTGGCGGCGTGTTTGTCGCGCTGCGAGCTGGATATTTCGGCGCTGGTCTCCTCGCCGATGGCCTCCGGTCTGGCGACGCTGGTGGGGGATGAGCGGGAACTGGGCGCGACGGTGGTGGATATGGGCGGGGGCACGACGAGCCTCGCGGTGTTCGCCGAGGGGCAGTTGCTGCATACCTCGCAGGTGCCGATTGGCGGCATCCATGTGACGGGGGATGTGGCGCGGATGCTGTCCACAAGCATTGCGCATGCGGAACGGCTGAAGGCGCTGTACGGCAATGTGCAGGGCAGCCCGGATGATGACCGGGAGTTCTTGCCGGTGCCGCAGGTGGGCGAGGACGAGCAGCAAATGGTTAACTTTCCGCGCTCGATGCTAATCTCCGCGATTCGGCCGCGGATGGAAGAAATTTTTGAGTTGGTGCGCGACCGGTTGGAGACGGCCGGGCTGGGGCGCGCGGGCGGGAATCGGGTCGTCTTGACGGGCGGGGGAAGCCAGCTGGGCGGCGTGCGGGAGATGGCGGCGCAGATGCTGGAGCGGAATGTTCGGCTGGGGAAACCGACCGCGCTGATCGGCTTGCCCGACTCGGCGATGGCGCCGAATTTCGCGACGCTGGCGGGGCTGCTTGCCTTCGCCGTGGGTGATGGCCAGACCATGCACGATATCGATTTCGATGAAGAGCGAAGTTTTGGCTGGTTCGGCCGTTTTGTTAACTTTCTTAAAGACCGCGTTTAGTTTTGAAGCGCAAAATCCCGTTTGACATGAAAACGGCGCGTTCGATACCGATAAGCCCTTGAGGAGAATCTGCCATGGTTTTGCAACTGATCGTCGAAAAACCGTCTCATACCGAATTTGCGCCGCGCATTACCGTGATTGGCGTGGGCGGCGGCGGCACGAATGCGGTGAACAACATGATCGCGCTGAATTTGCCGGGCGTGGATTTTGTGGTGGCGAACACCGACGCGCAACAATTGCAGTTATCCCGCGCGGAAAAACGGATTCAGTTGGGCCCGCATATCACGCAGGGCAACGGCGCGGGCGGGCGGCCGGAGATCGGCAAGGCCTCCGCCGATGAGGCCGCGGAGGATCTGGCGCAGCATCTGGAAAACACGCATATGGTGTTCATCACCGCCGGCATGGGCGGCGGCACGGGCACGGGGGCGGCGCCGGTGATCGCGCGCATGGCGAAGGATCGCGGGATTCTCACGGTCGGCGTGGTGACAAAACCGTTTGCGTTCGAGGGCAAGAAGCGCATGCGGCTGGCGGAAGAGGGCATTTTGGAATTGCAGGCGTTCGTCGATACGCTGATTGTGATTCCGAACCAGAACCTGTTCAAGGTCGCGAATGAGCGGACGGGGTGGAAAGAAGCGTTCGAGATGGCCGATAACGTTTTGTACATGGGCGTGCGCGGCGTGACGGATTTGATGGTGCTGCCTGGCCTAATTAACCTCGACTACGCGGATATCCGTTCGGTGATGAGCGAGGCGGGCAAGGCTATGATGGGCACCGGCGAGGCGGATGGCGAGGACCGGGCGATCCGCGCGGCGGAGGCGGCGATCAGCAATCCGTTGCTGGAAGATACCAATATGAAGGGCGCGCTCGGGCTGTTGATCAATATTACCGGCGGCTCCGACATTACGCTGTTCGAGATGGACCAGGCGGCGAACCGGATCCGCGAGGAGGTGGACGAGGACGCGAACATCATGGTGGGGATGGCGCTGGATGAAAGCCTGGGCGGGCGGATGCGGATTTCGGTGGTCGCGACCGGGATCGATAGTGCGGCGCCAAAAATGACGCAGGCGCCGCCCAAACTGCAGGTTTATAGCGGCGGCGCGGCGGAGGCGCCGCGCTACGTGCCGCCGGCGATGAATCATGCGGCCGCGCAGTCGCCGGGGGCGGCTACGGGCGGTTCTCCGGCGGCCGGTGCCCCGGCGGCCGGTGCCCCGGCGGGCACCGTGCAGCAGGCGGCGGCGATGACCGCGCAGGGGGCGGGATATATTCCGCAGCCGCCGGAAAAACCGCTACTGAGCGCGGCCTATACCGGTGGTGCCGCGCGCGAGGAGGCGGAGCCGGAGATGAAGCCGGCAAAACCCGCGATTCAGGCGGTGCCGGCGAATTTGCGGCAGCCGGAGACGCCGAAGCGCACGCTGTTCAGCCGAGTGTTTGGGTCCGGCTCGTCCGCCGGCCCGGCGCCGCGGGAAGCGGCGCGCACCGAGCCGGAATTGCCGGCGCCGGCTGACTATGCCCGGCCGGAGGCGGCGCGGGGTGAGGCCGCTCGGGCCGAGAGCGCGCGCGAGCCGGTGCGGCCGGCGGTGCGGCCGGCGCAGATTGACGAAATCGGGCTCGAGATTCCGGCCTATCTGCGGCGGAGCACTTCATAAGGGTTAAAACGCCCCGGCCCAAGGCGCCGCCGCTTTCCGCGGCGGCGTTGCGGGCCATTGAACGGCGGGGGCTGCGCCGGCGCGGTCTTGGGGATCTTTATCATACGCTGATGACGATTGACCTGACGAGCCTGCTGGCGGCGCTGGCGGGCACGTTTCTGGTCATCAATATTTTTTTCGCGGCGGTTTATTTTGGCGTCGGCGGGCTGGCGGGGGTGCGGGCGGGCACGTTTTTTGGGGCGTTTTTTTTCTCGGTGCAGACGCTCTCCACCACCGGGTACGGCGCGATCTATCCGGTCACGCTGACGGCGAATTTTTTGGCGGTGGCGGAAATGCTGCTGGGGCTGCTGAGCACGGCGCTGGCGACCGGGGTTCTGTTCGCGCGGCTGTCGCGGCCGCAGGCGCGGGTGATGTTCAGCAAGGTGGTGATCATTCGGCAGTACCGCGGCGCGCCGACGTTGATGTTCCGGTTGGCAAACGAACGGCGCAACCAGATTCTGGAGGCACGGGTGAGCGTGACGGCGACCTACGACGAGGCGGATGATACGGGCAGCACGCTGCGGCGGTTGATTCCATTACAACTGGAGCGCGACACGACGCCGGTGTTCGCGCTGACCTGGCTGGTGATGCACCGGATCACCGAGGACAGCCCGCTGTTTGGCAAGGACATGGCGGCGATCGCGTCGGCGGGCAATGTGATCGTGTGCTCTTTCACCGGACTCGACGACACACTGAATGCGCCGATCTACGCGCGGCATGTTTATGGCGCGGAGGATTTGCGGATCGGCCACCAATTTGTGGACGTGATGGAGCGGCGTGCCACCGGCGACATCACGATCGACTATGGCAAATTTCACGAGACGGTCGCGGCGGCGGATTTGGACGTTACGGCAGTGTAAGCTGGCGCGAAAGCGTAACAAAAATCCCGGTAAACAGAAAGTATCGAAGCTTAACAATGCTTTAGGATCAAGGGGATACGTCGAAATAATCAGAAATAATGATTGACTGGAAGCGGTGGCGGGTGGGGGTTACATTGCAGTGCATTCAGAGTGATGGATTGGGTATGTTGTCTTCTTGGGACCGGGCGGGTTTTTCGGGGGTGGAGCGGTTGGCGGCGCCCCGGCGGACATTGAAGGCGGCGATCGATTGCGTGGGCGTGGGGCTGCATAGCGGCGCCGAAGTGCGGATGCGGCTGGCGCCGGCGGCAGCGGGTGTTGGGATCGTGTTCCGGCGCACCGATCTGGGCGTGGACGTGCCGGCTCGTTTCGATATGGTTTGCGATACCACGCTGTGCACGGTGCTCGGCCTGCCGGGGCGGATTGAGGCGCGGATCGGCACGGTGGAGCATTTGATGGCGGCGCTGGCGGCGAGCCAGGTGGACGATGTCCTGGTCGAGGTCAGCGGGCCGGAAGTGCCGGTGCTGGATGGGTCGGCGGCGCCGTTCATGTTTTTGATCGAGAGCGCCGGGATTTTGGAGCATGGCGGCGGGCGCGAAACGATCGAGATTTTGCAGCCGGTGCGGGTGGCGCGCGGCGAGGCGTTCGCGGAACTTCGGCCGAACCACGGGCCGCACGAGACGGGGATGGAGTTGTCGCTGGCGATCGATTTTGCCGCCGCGGCGATTGGGCGGCAGGCGTTGACGTTGGGCCTGACGCCGGAGAGTTTTGCGGTGAATTTGGCGCCGGCGCGTACGTTTACGCAGGCGGCGGAGGTGGCGGCGCTGCGCGCGGCGGGGCTGGCGCGCGGCGGCAGCCTGAAGAATGCCGTGGTGGTGGATGGCGAGAATATTCTGAATCCGGAGGGGTTGCGGTTTGCCGATGAGTTTGTCCGGCACAAGATGCTGGACGTGATCGGGGATTTGGCTCTGGCGGGTGCGGCGATTGCCGGGCGGTTTGTGGGGAACCGGACCGGGCACGCGCTGAATAATGCGCTGCTGCGGGGCGTGTTTGCGGATGCGGCGAATTACCGCGTGACACGCATGGCGCGGGTGGGGGCGGCGATGACGATGGCGGCGGCGGCGGCGCCTTCGGTTTAAAAAAAGCCCGACGCGGGGAGCGGCGCAAAAACTTTTGGTTTGAGCGGCTGTTGAGCGGTCATACTGTGGCCGCGCAGAAGCCGGGGTGGCGGAGGAAAGTCGTTGATGCCGGCATGACGGGAGTGCCTGTCATTGCCTCTGGCGGAGGCGATTATGGGCTTGGCGTTGCCAACGCCCGCCGTAGCAAGAGTTTTTTGCGCGCTTTTTTTAAAAAAGCGCTGCTTTCTTGTAGCCGAATTTTTCCATGACTTCGCCGTGATCGCTTTCGATGCGCTGGGCTTGGGCTTTTGTGAGTTTGGTTTGCCATTGGTTGGGCTGACCTGCGCGGAAGAAGGCGGCGGCGGCGGTGGGGGCGTGGGCGGCGTAGCCGTGGCGTTGTTCCTCGGCGGCCAGCGTGGGGAAGGCGCTGAAGGCGATGGCGCGGTTGAGGCGCGTGGGGTCGGGTGTTTCGCCTAGGAAGTTGATGATTTTGGCGAAGGTTGCTTGGGGTGTGGCGATCAGATCTTCGTAGCGGACGGCAAAGTGGGTTTTGGATTGGGTCCAGGAGGCGACGTGGGCGGACCAGGTGCTGAGGAGTTCGAAGACCTGGAGGTGCGTGGGGGCGTTGGCGGCGGCTTTTTGGTTCATGAAGGCGATGGTGTCGTCGAGGGATTTGCCGGTGTAGGCGGCGTAGGAGACGGCGACGTCGCGCGGGTCGCGGATGACGGTGACGGCGCCGGCGGTGAGCGCGGGGGTGCAGAGGGGGATGTTGCTGTAGGCCAGGTTGGCGTTGTGGGTTTTAAGGAAGATGTGATTTTCGGTCAGGGTGGTGAGGTGGTGGTGGATTTTCGGGCGCAGTTTTTGGGTTTCGGCCTCGGTCAGGGTGGCGGCATTTGGGTAGTAGGGCTGGAAGAAGGCGCGGCTGCATTCGGTGGGGGCGAGGTCGGCGAGGGCGTTGATGCTGTGCGGGGTTTCGGCGTTCAGGATGTAGTTGTGCAGGAAGACGCGCAGCCAGGTGTTGCCGGATTTGGGGTAGCTGGCGAGCCAGATGATTTTGCCCATTACGCGGCCATTATGAGGGGGCCATTATGAGGGGGCCATTACGAGGGGGCCATTACGAGGCCATGGCGGCTTGGAGGCGGGCGATGTCCAGGAGAAGAGTCGTTTTGGTTTGGACCAAAGTGAGGGTCTGCTGGGCGGCGGCGGCCTGGGCGGTGAGGACGGTGGTGTAGTCGATGGCGCCTAAGGAAAATTGCTGGCTGGCGAGGTTGTAGGCCTGGTCCGCTATGTTTGAGGCGGCCTGGGCGCTGGCGAGGGCGGTCTGGTCGTTTTGGATGGCGTAGAGGGCGTCCGCGGCTTCGCCGAAGGCGTTCAGGACGGCGCCGTGATAGGCGGCCAGCGCGGCGGCGAGCTGGGCCTGGGCTTGCTGCTTGCGGGCGTGCAGTTGGCCGCCCTGGTAGAGCGGGGCGAGCAGGTTACCGGCGAGGGTCCAGAACGCGGTGTCCGGCGCGAACAGGGGGTTGAGGGTGGTGGCGAGCCAGCCGCCGGAGGCGGAGAGTTGCAGGTCTGGGTACAGATGCGCGATGGCGAGGCCGAGGGCGGCGTTTTGCGCCGCGACCTGGGCGCGGGCGGCGCGCAGGTCCGGACGGTTTTCGAGGTAGGAGGAGGGCAGCAGAATCGGGATCGGCGCGGGTGGGGTGAGGGCGCCCAGGGTGATGGCGGGCGGCGGGAAATCGGCGGGGAGTTGGCCGGTGAGGAGGGCCAGGCGGTCTTGTTGCTGCTCGGCCTGGGTTTGCAAAGCGGGGAGGGTGGTTTGCGTGGCGAGGATCGTGGCGCGCTGCTGCAGGACGGTCAGGGCGGGAATCGCGCCGTCGGCGAGTTCCTGCTGCAGCAGGTTGAGGAGTTTTTGTTCGGCGCCGAGAATGGAGTTGCTGGCGGCGATCTGGGCGTTGTCGCCGGCCAGGGTGATGGCGGCGGTGACGATGTTGCCCTCCAGGGTGTCGCGGGCGGCTTCGAGCTCGGCTTCCTGGTCGTCGTTGAGGGCGGCGCCGTTTTCAAACGTGTATTTGCGCGCGCCGAACAGGCCAGGGTCGTAGGAAATGGTGCCGCCGATTGCATAGACAGAGTAGGGCGGAAAGCCATTGGGGCCGCCGGGCTCGGCGGTGCGGGAGAGTTGGGGTTGGCCGGGGTTGAGGCCGATTTGCGGCAGGTAGGCACCGTTATTGGCGATGGCGTTTTGCTGCGCGGCGATCAGGTTGGCGTTGGCTTCGGCCAAAGTGGGGCTTGCCGATAATCCCGCCGCGACGAGGTCGTTGAGGGTGGGGTTGTTGAAGCGCATCCACCAGGCGGTGGGGATGATGGTGGTGGCGTTGGCGGCGGTGGTGGGGGTGGGAAGGTAGGCGGTGGCGGGGTAGGCCGTGTCGGGCGTCGCAAGTTTGGGGGCGCAGGAAGCAAGGAAAAGGCAAGCAAGAACTTCTTTTTTTGAAAAAAAAGAAGCAAAAANNGCGAAGCGGCTCAAAAGTTTTTTGGTTCCCCGGGCGGGGCGCCTTTTTTTCAAAAAAGAACTTCTTTCTTCACTCATGGCGGGTGCGGTGGAGGAGGCAATACATCGCGGGGACGGCGAAGAGAGAGAGTAAAAAACCGCTGCCCATGCCGGTGGCCAGGACGGCGCCGAGGTCGTAGCGGATGACGGCTTGCGGGCCGCTGGCGAGGATGAGGGGAATCGCGCCGCCGATCAGGGCCAGGGTGATCATGAGGATCGGGCGGAAACGCAGTTTTGCGGCGCGCAAGGCGGCCTCGCGGATCGGCATGCCTAGGGCGCGGCCTTCGTGGGCGACCTGGACGAACAGGATGCCTTGCCGGGCGATCAGGCCCCAGACGGTGAGGAGGGAGATTTCGGTGACGATGTTCAGCGTCGCGCCGCCGCAGATGCAGAGCAGCAGCGGGCCGAGGCTGGCGAGGGGCACGGTGGTGATGACCACGAACGGGTCGCGAAAACTGCGGAACTGGGCGGCCAGGAGGAAGAACAGGCCCAACAGACCGAAGCCGAACAGGCGGGCGTTCTGCGTCTGGGAATCCTGAAAAATTTCGGAGGGGCCGGAATAGCCGAAGCTGAGGTCGCGGGTGGGCAGCGCGTGGAATTCGGATTTCAGCTGGTCCAGGGCGGCGCAGAGCGAAACACCGACGACCTGTTGGCCGGTGATGTTGACAGAGGGCAGGCCCTGCCAGGAGCCGAGCGCGTCCGGCAGTTCCCGGGCGGCGAGCGTGATGACGGTGCCGAGCGGGACCAGGGCGCCGGAGGTGGTGCGTACGGGGATGGATTTGAGCATGTCCGTGCCCCCGCTGGAGGGCAGCTGCGTGACCAGGTTCATGGTGGTGCCCTGCACGTTGACCTGGCCGAGCGTGCCGTTGGAGAGCGAGTCGGCGATGGCGTCCCCGATATCGGTGTCCGAGATGCCGAGCGCGGCGGCGAGCGGGCGGTTGATGGCGACCGTGTACTGGTATTGCGGGTTGCCCGGGGTGATGTTGAGGTAGTTGAATTTGCCGGAAGCGTAGGCCTGGTTCTGCATGGTGGTGGCGAGGTTGAGCAGGCGGGCGGCGTCGGTCTGGCCGGAAACGACGACGGAGACGGGCAGATCCTCCGTGCCGGGCATGCCGTTTTCCTGACTGACATAGGCGGAGACGCCGGGCAGCGCGCTGAGCGCGGGGGTGAGCAACTGCACGGCGGCTTTGGCCTGCGCCGGCGTGTCAAAGCCGTAGCCGCCAAAAATGGCGTGCTGGCTTTCGACGCCGACCATCCAGTCCGGCATGCCGGGGAGGAGCTGGTGGATGGTGTTTTCGATCACCGCGGTCTGCGCCATGACGTAGTCTTTTGAGGCGCCGTCGGGCACGGTGGCGTAGATGTCGATGAACAGGCCGTCCGCGGCGGGGACCAGGTTTTTGGGCGCGACGTGCAGCAGAAAGAGGCAGCCGAAAGCGACGGCGAGCACGATGCCGGCGGTCAGCGGGGAGAAGCGCAGGGTGGGGCCCAACAATCTGGCGTAGAGGTTGCGCAGGCGGTCGATAACGGCCAGGCGGTCGCGGTGACGGTAGGTTTTGCTGGCCCACATCGCCATGCTGGGCACGATGGTGAGCGCGATCAGCAGGGAGAGCAGGAAGGCGGAGATCAGCACCAAAGCGAACGGGCGGAATAACGCCGAGGTGAGGCCTGACAGGAAGCCAAGCGGCAGGAACGCGACAACGAGGGTGGAGGAGATCGCGGCCAGGACCGGGGCCAGGCGCGTGGCGCTGGCGGTGGCGGAGGCGATGGGTGTTTCGCCCTCCTGCACGCGCCGGAACACGTCCTCGACCACGACGATGGCGTCGTCCACCACCAGGCCGACGGCCAGCACCAAGGCGATGATGGTGAACAGGTTTAGGGTCTGCTGGGTGATCTGCATGACGATGGCCGCACCCAGCAAAGAGAGCAGGATGGCGAGAAATGGTGCGGCGGCGGCGCGCATGGTGCCGAGCGAGAGGCGCACGATCAGGCCGACGAGGAGGATGGTGATGAGCAAAGTGAGCCCCAAGTCGTGCAGCGACTGCCGGACGCTGATGGATTCGTCGTACACGTCTTCGAGCGCCACGCCTGGCGGTAGCGTGGGCTGGATGGATTTGATCATTTTGGCAAAGTTTTTGGCGACGTCGAGGATGTTGCCGGCCGGGGCGATGCCGGCGGCGGCCCAGACGCAGGGGCGGCGGTCCCAGAACGCCTCGCCCGAGCCGGCGGAAAAACCGATATCGGCGCTGGCGACGCTGCGCAGCGGCAGGCTGACGCCGGCATGGGTGGCGATGGGCAAGGTGTCGAACGCGGCGGCGGTGGTGAGGCCGGGGCGCATGTTGACCTGCATGGCGGTGGCGCCGCTGCGCAGGATGCCGCCGGAATCGACCGCGCTGGCGTTGGCCACACTTTGCGCGACGTCGTCCGGCGTGAGGCCGAGGGCCTGCAGGCGCAGCGGGTCCATGTGGATGCGCACGGCCGGCGTGTCCGTGTAGATGTTGAGCGGGCCGATGCCGGGGATGGTTTCCAGCCGCGGGATGACGTCGGATTTGAAGAACGCGGTGACCTGCGCCTCCGACGCGGTGGGCGGGAAGGTCATGACGGCGTTGAGTTCCTGGTTGGCGTTGTCATCGCCGACCAGGGAGACGTCGGGGGGCAGCATGGCGGGCGGCAGGTTGCCGCGGTCGGCGTTCACGGCGGCCAAAACCTCGGCGAAGACGGTGTCGGGGTCGGCGCCGTCGTCTAAAAAAGCCTGGATGTCGGAGGTTCCGGCGCTGGTGGTGCCGGTGACGTATTTGACGCCGGCGAGCGAGGTGATGGAGGATTCCAGCGGCAGAGTGACGAATTTGTCCATCGTCTCGGCGTCGGTGCCGTTGTAGTTGGTGGAGATATCCACCAGGCGGGTGGGGATGATGGGGCTGGCGCGCAGCGGCAGGGTGAGCACGGCGGCGAGGCCGAAAATGCCCAGGGCGGCGGCCATGAGGACGACCAGGACAGGCTGGCGGAGCAGGGCGGCCCAGGGACTCATTGTGTTGCCGGGGTGACGCTGGCGCCGTCGGAAAGTTTGAAGCCGCCGAGAACGACCACTTGCTCGCCCGGGGTGAGGCCGGTGGTGGCGATGATCGCGGTGCCGCCGGATTGGCCGTATTGGGTGACGTAAACCGTATGCAGCGTGTAGGCGTTTTGGGCCGGCTGCAGGACGAAGAGGTAACGGCCCAAAACGCTGTCGGTGAGGGCGGTGTCGGGGACTTGGTAGGCCGGTTCGGGGGCGCCGGTTTGCAGGGTGAGGGTGCCGAACATGCCGGGCAGCAGGTTTTGCGCGCCGGCGGTGATGAGGCCCTCGGCGTCGCGCGCGTTGGTGGTGGTGTTGACGGCAGGGCTTAAGGCCGTGATGCGGCCGGCGGCGGTGATGGGATTTTCGGCCGCCGCGGCGGTTTGCAGGGTGAAGGGCTCGCCGGTGGCGATGCCGGCGGACTCGGTCTGGGGGATGGAGAACAGCACGCGCAGGGGGGCGGTCTGGGTGATGTCGGCGATGGTCTGGCCCTGGTTGACGTAGTCGCCGGCGGAAATTTTGCGGATGCCAAGGGTGCCGGCGAAGGGGGCGGCGATGTTGAGCTGGGCGATGGCGGCGCGGTCGGCGGCGAGCTGGGCGCGGTCCTCGGCGGCGTCGGCCTGGGCTTGTTCCAAAGTGGCCTGGCTGGCGCCCTGGATGGTGAGGAGTTTTTTGCTGCGGGCGAGGGTGTTTTCGGCCTCGGTCAGCTTGGCCTGGTCCTCTTGCAGCTGGGCTTGTTCGGCGGCGTCGTCCAGTTTGACCAGGAGGGCGCCGGCGGGGACGGTTTGGCCTGAGGAAAACAGCACGGCGGTGATGCGGCCGGGGCGCTCGGCGGCGAGGGTGGCGGATTGTTCGGCGTCGATCTGGGCGGCGACTTCTATGGTGGCGCGCCAGGTGGTGGGGGTGAGGGTGGCGGTGGGGACGGGCGTGGGCGCGTCGGCAAAGGCCGTGGTGGCGGCTGCCATGAGGAAGACGGGGCAGGCCAGCAGACGGCGCAACGGGGACTCCCAGGGTTTTTACGTGCTGGGTGTGTGATAGAGGAAAATTTGGATGTGTTAAGGGAGGGTTAAGGGAATGTTTCGGGGGCGGGAGGATTTGAGGGGATTTGGAGGGGTGTGTTATTTTTGGGATGAGGGGTGATAGCGCGAGGGGGGTTTGCTATCAGAATTTTGTTGCGGGTGGGTGTGGAGGATTGGTGGGATGTTGCGTTTTGTTTCTCGCTTCCCATGAAGTCATAATGCGTTAAGTAAAATCCCAGTTTTTGTTGGGAGTCGCGCCGTGGGGTTTCGTGGGCTGGTTTTGATCGTTGGGGTGATTGTGTTTATGGCGGTTGGCCATCGGGCGGCGGCTTCGGCGCCGGGGTGTGGGCAGGNNGTGCCGAATGATACGGTGACGCCGTTTTATCAGTGGGAGAATAATAATGGGTATTGCGGAGAGGTTTCGCTGATGTCGGCGGGGCTTTCGAATGGGCAGTGGATTTCGCAATATAATACGCGCATGGTGTGCGGCGGATTTTTTGGGCCGGAGACCAATGGATCGGGGCCTAGCCTGCTGCAGGCCGGCAATGCGCCGCGCCGCTGGCATGCCAGTTTCAACGCGCAGCTGCTGGTTGAAAGTCCAAGCCAGGGCTTGTCCGGGCCGTATGATTATGACTGGGCGGCACGATGTGCCGCCAATGCCGGGTTATCGCTGGTGCAGTATCCCTCCAATACCGGGTATTTGGCGCCGAATTCCGGCCTGGCCGGGTATAAGGATTTCATGAGCTGGGTGAAGGCGCAGACGATCGCGGGACACCAGACGGTGATCGGCGTGCTGATCAACGGCATGGCGGGTGGGATTGATCCGCAATATGATCATATCGTGACCGTTATAAAGATCGGCACCAATCATTCGCCGGCTGATGCGAATTATTATCCGGATGATGTGCTCTACCTGGAGGATCACGGCGCTTTCACGCTGCGGCTGACCGCCGGGGGGGTGTGGAAATACGCGGCCAATCCGGGCATTCCGCCGGGGGCGGGGGGTGATGTGAAAGGCTGCACGCCGTATATTTATAGGTATAGGTTTGACGCCTTCGTGCGGACGCGGGCGCAGGAAAATGCCAAGGGGGCGCCGGTCTATGCGGTGGTGATGCCGGATGCCGGCAAGACGATACGCACGATCACCGGCAATACCGCCGCCACCGGCGATGGCAGGGTGCCGATCAACGGGCCGCATGACGTGGCGTTTGCGATTACCGGGCCGATTGATCCGCAAGGCGAGACGCTACCGGTTTCGCTGGTCATCATGGGCACCAGCAGTCTGGTAAAGGGCAAGTGGGTGGCCAATCCGGCGGATGAGAATTCGGTGCCGCCGGCGATGTATAATTACGAGAATCCGGAAATCGGCTTCGATGCGCCGGTGTGCGACTATGGCGCTTGCGCGACCAACACGCAGCCGGACGCAATGAAAATGATGTTCGAGGCGACCGTGCATGGGCTGACGCCTGGTGTGGCGTATAATCTGTATGAGTATGATTTTCCCGAGCAGACGGGGGCTTTGACGGGCACCGCGGCGGCGTTGGCGATTCCGACCGGCGATTTTAATGCGCAGAGTGGGGCGGCGAGTTATGTGCGGCCGTTTGTGGCGACGGGGGCGAGTTATACGTTTGGGCCGATTGTGCGGTCGTCGCGGGAGATTGTGTTGTTCCGGGCGGTGCGGGCGGATGGGCCGTGAGCAGAGAAAGGGGAGGAACCAGTTACTTTACCGACAAAAGAATTAGCAAACATTCACAAACCCCTGTTTTTGAGGGGCCAAAGTATGGCGGCTTATAAGCCGGGGAAATCTGAAGTCATTTGAGCGTTTTTTACAAAGAAACGATTCCTTTTTGTTGATAAGCTCATTTGACATCAACTCCAGGGATTTCGACGTACCATGCTGCGGCGTTAGCCAATCCCGACTTTTGGGAGTCCGTGAAGTTCCGTTTCGGCTGGGTGGGCCAAACTTGGCCATGGAATGCGTTGTTTGGAACAGGATCGAATCCAATCCAGAGATGCAAGTTTCGAATGGAGATAGCTGAGAATGCAACTGATCCAATGTAAACTGGCGTCGTTACAAACCCCTTTGGATCAATTCCCGCGGCAACCAAGAGAGATTCAATATCAACCGACATGCCTTCCTTGAGACCAGCAGATTTGGTGTATGCCTTAGAGGAGACGCGCCTCACCTTCCTGTTTTCATCCCAAACTACATGTTGATGAGGATTGATGCGCCGGATAATGACCTCATTTGCGTCAATTCGTGGCTCATCGTAGGGCTCGGCCGACAAGAGGCTTAGCCTCTCATTTTCTCGAGCGGCGTGCCGGCTATTTTTAGTCCGGCGATCCAACTCGTCAGAGCCGTGAAATCCGTTTGCAACTCTAGCTCCTCCACAACGTTAGTCGTGATATTGCGGCGGATAGCGCTCACCTCGTATGGAGCGAGCACGTCCAACTCGACGTCAAAGCCGTTGACATGCCACTCTATCTGAACGCTACCGTCCGATCCAGGCACAAGCTGAGGCTCAGGTACACCATCGACGAAAAGCCGTTCAAGAAGGTCGGCGGCAAATTTCGCAGTTGTGAAGGTCACGGCTATGCCAGAATAGCAATCCCAACCTTTCGGAAGGGAAACGAGTTCATCAAAACGTCGGCTTAAGGCAGACGACCACGACGAGGCGGGTGTGTTAACTCTCACTCTTGCCGTTGACACGGACAGTCGAGCAACGAGACCTCGCGATGACGGTGTGATATTTGGCGTCACAAAGCTAGGCCGTTCCTGTTGATAAACCGAGCTTCCGGGCACAAAGGCGTTCATTGTTTGATCCCCCAGAGCTTGTGGGCTTCATTGGTCGTCTGATCTTTAAATGTAAGAACGATGGTTTCACGGCCCTGTGCAAGAAATTTCATTGCGTCATCGCAGCCATATCCTTCTGGCTTTCCGCGGAAAATGAGAGACATTTTGTATACCCGCCTTCCATCAGACAAAAATGCTGATTGAATTTCCATGATAAGTCGAGCGTATGGCTTATTCTGGTCATCTTTTATGATCTCGACCATAGTAACGTTGAGACCCTCAATTTCCGGGATCGAATATTTCAAATTTTTAAAATACTTCGTTGCCTCAGAGAAGGATTCAACAGGTATAATATTGATATACGTGACTTCCGCTTGGTTGACGATCATGTCGTGACCAAAGCGGTCCTTAAAAAAGACCGCCAACTTTTTCAGGCTCAGGTCATATGCGGCCGCAATCCCCTCAAATCGGGGGTAAGGCTGATCGTTGGGGTTTTTCCGCCAGTTAGTAAGGAATCGATCTGGTTGAAACTGAATGAGGTGGTTTTCGGTTTCTGAGATAAACCAGACCCTGCCAACACCAGTCAATGCGCTACCTAAGAAAAATGGCTGAAAACCCATCGGTTGTGGCGGCGACCCACCAAATGTCTCGAAGATCGGCTGGAGAAGAGGATGGTCCTCGACTTTCGGATATTCACTCCTATAAAGGTCCCAGACCTCGCGTACATGGACGGAAGTAAGTCCGGGAACTTGGGCAAATTGAACGCCCAGAACGACCTCATCCAGGGGAGGATCGGCGAAGTCAGGCAAGTGCGCGGGGCGTTGTGGCATATTTCTAAAGGTCCTTAGACTCGCATTATAGTGAATCAATGGTAATGGGATAGCCAGCCGGGCAATATAGTCAGCGAGCGGCGATGACGAAACAGAATTTTTATTGCTTGTGGTCCTTTGCGCTGCAGACGACGCTTTGACGGACTATCTGAGCAAGCAATGGGGTTAAGCGGCCATATTCCGGCATTGGAAAACCTGGAACAAATAGAAGTTTTTGTGCATCTTCGCTAAAAAACGCTTCTTTTCGGACTAGGCGGCTTCGGCTTGGGGGTCGGGGGGTTGGCCGAACAAGAAATTGATGTCGGCGAAGTCGAAGGCTAGGCCTCCCGATGTCTCGTTGAAGGCGATGCTGGCTAGTTCGGCTTTGCGTTGCTGGAGTTCCAAAATTCGTTCTTCCACCGTGTCCACGGCGATGAGTTTGTAAACGAACACGGATTTGGTTTGGCCGATTCTATGCGCGCGGTCGGAAGCCTGGTTTTCTACGGCGGGGTTCCACCAGGGGTCGTAGTGAATCACCGTGTCGGCGGAGGTCAGGTTTAGGCCGCGGCCGCCGGCCTTTAAGGAAATGAGGAAGAGGGGGACTTCGCCGGCTTCGAAGGCGCGGACGGGCTCGGCGCGGTCGCGGGTGTCGCCGCGGAGTTCCACGAAGGGAATGCCGGCTTCGCGCAGGCGGGGTTTTATCAGGTCCAGCATGGAGGTGAATTGGGAGAACAGGAGGATTCTTCGGCCCTCGGGGATGAGTTCGCCTAGCATTTCTAGCAGGTCTTCTAGTTTGGCGCTGGATTCTACGCCTGAGGCCGAGCGGAGTTTGACGAGGCGGGGGTCGCAGCAGGCTTGGCGCAGTTTTAGGAGGGCGTCGAGGACGATGATGCGGCTTTGGGCCAGGGTGCGCTCCGCCACTTGTTCCCGAACCGTTTCGTAGAGGGTGCCGCGGATGGTCTCATACAGTTCGCGCTGGTCGGGGGCGAGGGTGATGCGGCGCAAGATTGTGTGTTTGGGGGGGAGTTCGGTGGCGACTTCGGATTTGGTGCGGCGGAGAATAAAGGGCTGGATGCGCTGGATGAGCTGGGCGCGGCAGGTGGCGTCGTTGTTTTTTTCGATGGGGGTGCGGAACTTTTTTGTAAAACCGCGGCGGTCGCCGAGCAGGCCGGGCATGAGGAAGGCGAATTGCGACCAGAGTTCTTCCAGATTGTTCTCGATGGGGGTGCCGGACAGGCAAACGCGGTTCTGGGTGTCGAGCTGGCAGACGGCGCGGGTGGCGCGGGCGTCCGGGCTTTTGATGGCCTGGGCTTCGTCGAGGACGACGATGTGCCAGGGCAGGGCTTTCATTTCCTCGATGTCGCGGGTGAGGACGGTGTAGGTGGTGATGGCGACGTTGGCTTCGTCGAGGCGCTCGCGTTTTTCGTGGCGCTCCATGCCGTGCAAAACCATGACGGAGAGGTGGGGGGCGAATTTTTTGAGCTCGGCCGTCCAGTTGGCGACCAGGCTGGTGGGGACGACGATGAGGGCGGGATTTTTCAGGCGGCCGGCCGCATGCTCCACCGTGATGTGGGCGATGGTCTGGGCGGTTTTTCCCAAGCCCATGTCGTCGGCTAAAAAACCGCCGAGGCCGTGGGAGGCGAGGTGTTGCAGCCAGTCCACGCCGTGCTGCTGATAGTGGCGGAGTTCGCCCTTAAAAGTGTCGGGGATTTCTACGGGGAGGATTTCGGGCTCGCCGCGGAATTTTTCGACGTAGGACTCTATCGCGGCGGCGTTTTGCCAGGACGTGGTCAGGACGTCTTCTAGTTCCAGGACGGTGGCGGCAGCACCTACGGGCAGGACCAGGGCTTTTTCGGCGGTGCGGCCGGCGGCTTCGATCAGGTCGCCCATGACGGCGAGCAGGCGTTTGATGCGCTCGGCCGGGAGTTTTAGGACGCGGCCGTCTTCCAGGCTGGTGATGAGTTCGCCGTCCACGATTTGCGCGGCGTCGATGCCGCCGCGGGCTAGGAGGTGTTCCAGGATTGGTAATAGGGGGTGGCGTTCGCCGTCGATCTCTATGCCGAATTCCAGGGAGAAATTGCCTTTGTCGGCGTCCTGCACGGTGACGTCGAGTTTGCCGACGTCCTCGACCATGCGCGGGCCGAAATTGGGGTCGATTTGGGCTTGCCAGCCTTGCGCCTGGAGCTCTGGGACGCGGACGGCGACAAAACGGTGCCAGTTGGCGGAGGCTTCGGTGCCGCGGAAGACGAGGACGCGCTGGCCGCGGGCGGTTTTGCCGTCCGGGACGGACATCTGGACGAAGTTGTCGGGGCGGAGTGTGTCGAGGGCGGCGGCTTCGGCTTCTGGGTTGCGGCGGATGAAGGTGGGGCCAGTGGGGGTTTTGATGCGGAAAAAATTGTTCTCGTCGGCGCCGTCGATCAGGACGCCGCCGTAGTCGAAGTCCAGGGTCAGGACGTCGATGAGGCGGGAGCGGCCGAATTCGTCGGGGGCATAGACGCGGCGCAGGCGCAGGACGGGGGTGGCTTCGCGCTCCTCGACCCGGCCGTTGACATCGGGGGCGGTGAATTGCTGCGGGATGACGGCGGCTTTGGCGCGGCGGCCGGTGGGGCGGATTTTGGGGGGGGCCGGCGGGAACGGGCGGGCTTGAGAGAAATCGTTGGCGGGGATGATGATTTCGGGTTTGGGTTTGGGCTTTTGCAGGGTGGGAAAACGGTTCATGGCGGCGATGGCGGTGGCGGCCATGTGGGCGCATTTGAGCTGGTCGCAGTCGCAATGGCGCTCGGCAAAGGAAATGCGGCGGCCGAACTGGGCGGGGGTGATGCTGACGTGGCGGATTTCGCCCTTGTCGTCCACGCGGCCGGTGATGGTGTCGCCGTCCAGAGACACTTCGACGGCTTCGAGGAAATTGAGCGTGCGGCCGCGCCGGAGGAGTTGCGTGTCGAAGACTTGCTCGAGGTCCTCGGTGGCGTACGGCGTCGGCATGCGGTGTAAAACCCCTTCTGGTCGTGTAAGCGCGGGTTTTAGCCCACTCTGTCTTGCCCACGGCCGCCAGGTTTTGGCGGCCAACGGTTTACATACAGCATTTGGGGGAAAGCGTTAGTGCTTTTCCGCAAATCAGGGGCGATTATGGGGGGCGAGGGTTAGGTTGAGGTTTGCAGGCCGCCGGCGCGGGTGATGAAGGCGGCGATTTCTGGGACGCCCTGGCCGGTTTTGATGTTGGTGAAGATGAAGGGTTTTTGGCCGCGCATTCTTTTGGCGTCGCGGTCCATGATTTCTAGGCTGGCGCCGACGAGGGGGGCGAGGTCGATTTTGTTGATGACCAGGAGGTCCGAGCGGGTGATGCCGGGGCCGCCTTTGCGGGGGATTTTGTCGCCGGCGGAGACGTCGATGACGTAGATGGTGAGGTCGGCGAGCTCGGGGGAGAAGGTGGCGGCCAGGTTGTCGCCGCCACTTTCGATGAGGAGGAGGTCCAGGTTGGGGAAGAGTTTGGTGAGCTGGGCGACGCCGGCCAGGTTGATGCTGGCGTCCTCGCGGATGGCGGTGTGGGGGCAGCCGCCGGTTTCTATGCCGAGGATGCGCTCAGGCGGGAGGGAGCCGGCGCGGGTGAGGAATTCGGCGTCTTCCTTGGTGTAGATGTC
>PLFB01000024.1:2547-2672 GCA_003137135.1 Acetobacteraceae bacterium | reverse complement strand
CCCAACGGCTGCCACATCGCCGAAGTTGAAATCGACCCCGACACCGGCGTTGTAAGAATCCTGCGCTACCTCGTGGTCGATGACGTCGGCAAGGCGGTGAATCCCATGATCGTCCGCGGCCAAGT
>PLFB01000024.1:0-2509 GCA_003137135.1 Acetobacteraceae bacterium | reverse complement strand
CCAACCCGCTGGGCGTGAAGGGCGCGGGCGAAGCCGGCGCCGTCGGCAGCCCGCCGGCCGTCATCAACGCCATCGTCGACGCCCTCCGCCCCCTCGGCGTCCAATCCATCGACATGCCCGCCACGCCAGAGCGTGTTTGGGAGGCCATCCAAACAGCCCAAGCGGCATAATCCCTCATTGCCCATCACACGCGCCTCTGGTATATCTTTTTGGTGTATATCCCGGAGGTCCACATGGAAAGTGCCAAACTCTTCTGGTCCGGCCGTTCCCAAGCGGTGCGCTTACCCAAGGAATACCGATTCGAGGGCTCACAGGTCCGCATCCGCCGCCACGGTAACGCAGTCATCCTGGAACCCGTGCCCGCCGGCTGGGACTGGCTCGCCAAAATCCAAGGCCCAGTAGACGCGGATTTTGAAGCCGCGGCCACCGAAGAATTGCCCCATCAAGACCGCCCCGACCTCGACACCCTCTTCGAATGANNACCCGCATCCCCGAAAACCTCGCCCGCCTCAACGCCCTCCAATTCCAAATCCTCTCCTTCGACCGCGAAGACGCCGAATGCGCTGGCGAGCTTCGCGCCAAACTGGCCAAAAAGGGACGGCTGATTGGACCTTATGATTTGCTCATCGCAGGGCAAGCCAAGGCACGCAATTTGACTTTGGTAACTCGAAATTCGGCTGAGTTTTTAAGAGTCGACGGATTAAACATAGAGGATTGGGAAGGAGGGTGAGCCTTTGCGACCTAGATCAATCATTTGGTTCGAAAGACTATCATTTCTCTGAATAGCACTCTGGGTGCTTCCCATCGTCTACGCATCGGCGGAAAACAGCCCTACGTTGCTATTTCCTGTCCCCGTATTATTATTAATAACAGCCGTCGGTGCATTGGTGGCGTCGATTTGTGTCTTACTCATCTCACGTAAAAGAAGCCGCTTGTATGTGCCATAATCCTCCTCTTCACGCGCGCCTGGCTGCGCCAAGGAAATAGCAAAAAGGTAGGATGGGCAGAGCGCAGCGAAGCCCATCATCGCCGCGCCACCGGCTGCTCCCGCTCCCCAATATCAATCCGCGGCTCTTCAAAAAAATCATCCCAACTCGAATCCGCCGGCACAATCACTCGCCGCTTCCCCTCCCGAAACACCACAAACTCCCCAACCCCATCCGGAAACGCCACATCTTCGGGGAGGCAAACAACCTGCGAACGCTTTCTTCGAAGAAGAACCGTCTTTATCACCAGATCCAAAATCCAATCATGGCCATGCAAGATGCTTCCCCTCTTACCACACTCAAGCCAAACACTTACCTAAACCCCTTGCAAAAGGCAGTTGTTATTGTAACAAAAACCCATGAAACCTACACTCCCGCCCCAAAACTTCGACAAAAATCCCGAATGGACCGCCGAGGACTTCGCCCGCGCCAAACCCTTCGCCGAAGGCTTCCCCGAATTCTACGCCGCCTGGAAAAACCGCGGCGGCCGCCCGCCCGTTGCGCAACCCAAACTCCACATCGGCTTCCGCCTCGCCGCCGACGTCGTCACCGCCATCCGCGCCTCCGGCAAAGGCTACAACCAGCGCGTCGAAAAAATCCTCCGCGAAGCCCTGACAAAAGGCGAGTTTTGAATCGGGGAGGGAAGTTTTTGTACTGCGTTCCCGAAGTCCACGAACAAAAGAATTTATCCGCAGATTTACGCAGATTAGGCTAATGAGCCTTTGACCTCCTCCGCGCCAATCTGCGTAAATCTGCGTAATCTGCGGATAAACTTCCTTTCCCGGCCCCAACCAGGCGCAGTCTCAAAAAAACCCTAGTTCAAGCCGCCCGGTTATCCACCAAATCCGTCACAACCCCCGGATCAGCCAACGTCGACGTATCCCCCAGCGAATCCGTCTCATTCGCCGCAATCTTCCTAAGAATCCTTCGCATAATCTTGCCGCTGCGCGTCTTCGGCAGCCCAGGCGCCCACTGAATCACATCCGGCGCCGCAATCGGCCCAATCTCCTTCCTAACCCAAGCCACCAGTTCCTTCCGCAGCGCCTCAGTCGGCTCCGCATCCGCCACCAGCGTCACATACGCATAAATCCCCTGCCCCTTGATATCATGCGGATACCCCACCACCGCCGCCTCCGCCACCAGCGCATGCGCCACCAGCGCCGACTCAACCTCCGCCGTCCCCATCCGGTGCCCCGAAACATTGATCACGTCATCAACCCGCCCGGTAATCCAGTAGTACCCATCCGCATCCCGCCTGGCGCCGTCCCCGGTAAAATACAGCCCCTTAAACGTCGAAAAATACGTCTGAATAAACCGCTCATGGTCGCCATAAACCGTCCGCATCTGCCCCGGCCAGCTATCCGAAATACACAAATTCCCCTCGGTCGCGCCGTGCAACTCATTCCCCTCCGCATCCACCAGCATCGGCTTCACCCCCGGCAACGGCAGCGTCGCCGACCCCGGTTTCTGCGCAATCGCCCCCACCAGTGGAGATATCAGAATCCCCCCCGTCTCCGTCTGCC
>PLFB01000059.1:195-12314 GCA_003137135.1 Acetobacteraceae bacterium | reverse complement strand
GCCCCCCTGGCCTTGCTTACTTACGCACGAGCACAACCCCCCTTAAGTTGCGGGGAGGCTGGGTTTGGGCTATACCTGTCGGACGGCGCTTTTCGTTCTGGTTGTTGCGTGCTTTTCTGGCGATTTTTCGCGGCTTCGACGCTTCCCAACAATTGAAGAGTATTTCGGCCCGCGCGTTGTGGGTCGCTGTTGTTTAGGAGATGCGTCATGGCATCAGGTACAGTGAAGTGGTTTAATGCCCAAAAGGGCTATGGTTTCATTCAGCCGGACGATGGTTCGAAAGATGTTTTCGTGCACATTTCGGCGGTTGAGCGTTCCAAGCTCGGCACCTTGAACGAGGGCCAAAAAATTCGTTACGAAATTCAGAGCGGCCAGCAAGGCAAGCTCTCGGCGGAGAATTTGCAGGCCGGCTAACGCTGGTTCCTGCGGCTTTATCCGAACGGCGCCGCGGTTTCGCGGCGCCGTTTTTCGTTGCCGCCTTGCCGGCGGCGCGCGCCCGCCGCCGTGGTTAAATTTGCGGCGCGGCCAATGACAAGGGGCGGCTTCCTGCGTTAAGTTGCGCTGAAGCCGAAGTTAAGCCAGCCTAGGCTCAAGCCGGCACCAGGCAGGGATGGACATGAGTGGCAGCGATATAGACTTGCTCGTGATTTCGACGCCGCTTGCCGAGACGGCGTTCGGGATCGAAGCGCTGAGCGGTGTCGAACGAATCAATCGTCCGTTCGAATTTCATGCCGAGTTGTATGCCGGCCAGGAGATGCTGAACCCCGACGATCTTCTGGACAACCCGGTCACCATCACGTTAGGCGATCCGGCGGCCAAGGGGCGTTATATTAACGGCATCGTCTGCGCGGTGCAGCAGTCGCCGCCGGCTTCCGCCAAGAACTGGCATTACAGCCTGACCGTCGTGCCAAAACTGTGGTTTCTGGGGCAGACCAGCGATTGCCGGTTTTTTCACAATATGACCGTACCGCAAATCGTCGAGAACATTTTCGGTAAATTTTCGGTTACTTTTCAGAACAAATTGCAGGGAACCTATTCCACGCGCGAATATACCGTGATGTTCAATGAGTCGTATCTGTATTTTGTGCAGCGGCTGCTGGAAGATGAAGGCATTTTTTATTTCTTTAATCATGCGGATGGCGATCACACGCTGATTCTGGCGGATCAGAAGACGGTTTTTGAGCCGATCAACAACCCCAACATTCTGTTGCAGGACGCCGGCGCGCACTGGTCCGGTCTGACCGATTTGCACCGCGTGGATGCCACCGCGCTCGGCATGGTGACGGTGGACGACTATAACCCGGCGACCGACCAGTTGAGCCTGGCCGCCTTGCGCGGCCAGGCGCCGACGGTGCTGAAGGCGACCCGCGCGCCGGCCCGCACGTATTATTCCTGGCCGGCGGTGCGCGGCACCACGTCCGACGCCAGAACGTCGGCGAACTGGCGGATCCAGGCGGCGGAGGCGGCGTCGCAGCTTTATCACGGCACCGGCGGCTCGCCGGATTTCATCGCCGGCTCCAAATTCACGCTGACCAATGATCCGATCGGCATCCAGGACTACGTGATCCACACGGTGTCGTACAACGTGACGGATACCGCCAAGGGGTCCAGCGGCACGGGCGCCGGCGGGCGGATCGCCATGGCGTTCACCGCCTTTCCGGCCAGCGTGGACTGGCGGGAGACGCCGACGACCTCGCCCCCGGTGATGGACGGGCTCTACACCGCCAAGGTGATCGGCCCGGCCGGCGAGGAAATCTACACCGACGATGCGGCCCGCATCCAGGTCTGGTTTCCCTGGGATAACCAGGGCGACATCCAGCCCGAAACCACATTCTGGGCGCGCGTGGTGCAGCCATGGGGCGGGCTGGCATGGGGCCACCAGTTCACGCCGCGGGTGGGGATGGAGGTTCTGGTCGGGTTTCTGGAGGGTGACGTCAACCGGCCGGTGGTCGTCGGCTCGCTGTTCAACAGCGTCAACACGCCGATCTATCCGGCCGCCAAGAAGAACATCGGCGGCATCCGCACGCATTCCACCAAGGGCGGCGGCGCCGCCAACTATAACGAACTGTCATGGGACGACACCATGGGCAGCGAATTGTTTTTCCTGCACGCCGAAAAAGACTATTTTCTGGAGGTCGAGCATAACCAGACCCTGCAGATCGATAACTGCCGGATCGTGACCGTCAATGTGGACGAAACGGTGACGATCAAAGGCAAGCAGACGATTACGGTCACCAAGGACCAGACCATCGAGGTGACGGAAGGCGACCACAAGACCACCATCGACCAGGGCAAGCACTCCTTGATCGTCACGGCCGGCGATCAGGAGATCACCGTCAGCACCGGCAAGCAGACCACGACGGTGCAGTCCGACCACGAAATCACGGTCAACGAGGGCGATCAGAAGAACACGGTGAGCCAAGGCGACCAGTCGAACACCGTCAGCCTCGGCAAACAGACGGTTTCGGTTTTTGGCGACCGTTCCGTCACGGTGCAGACCGGGAACGCGACGATGACGGTCAGCCTCGGCTCCATCACCTATCAGGCGTTACAAGGCATCACGCTGCAATGCGGCGGCAACTCGATCCAGATCACGCCGGAAGGCATCACGGTTTCGGGCATGATGGTCAACGTCTCGGGCGAACTAAGCACGCAGATTTCCGGCCTGATGACGCAGGTTTCCGGCTCGGCCATGACGGAAATCTCCGGCGCGATCACGATGATCGGTTAAGCCATGAGCCAGTCCCAGATGACCAAATTATCGGTCCTGCCGCTGGAAGAGGTGCTGAAGCGCTGCGAGCTGGCGGCGGAAGCGGCGGCCTGCGTGCAGGGCATCGGCGACATACCAGGTGTTATCGGCGCGCTGCAAAAACAGGATTTTCTGGTGGAGGCGGCCAGGGTGTTCGCGCACGCGCTGCCGAAGCGCGAGGCGGTGTGGTGGGCCTGCATGTGCGCGCTGCACACCGCGCCGGAACCGGTGCCGGAGCCGGACCGCAAGGCGCGCGAACTGGCCGAGCAATGGGTGCGCGCGCAGACCGACGAATTGCGCCGTGAGGCGATGGCGCAGGCGAAAAACGCCGGCTTCCAAAGCCCGGAAGCGTGGGCCGGCGTGGCGGCATTCTGGTCCGGCGATTCCCTGGCGCCGCCGGACGCGCAGACCAAAGTGGCGCCGCCGCCGCATCTGACGGGCGTGGCCGTGGCCGGCGCGGTAACCCTGGCCGCTGTCCGCAACAAGCCGGCGGCAAAGGACGCGCGCCTGGCGCGGTTTTTGGCCTCCGCCCGCGACATCGCCGCCGGCGGATCCGGGCGGCTGGCGCCGGAGGGACCATGAAAGCAAGCAAGAAGTTCTTTTTTGAAAAAAAGAACCAAAAAACTTTTTCTCCTGCGGGCGTTTGGACCGGGATTGCCTTTAATCGGCACCTCTGGTGCCGATTAAAGGCAATCCCGGTCTCAGCGCCCCCAGGAGCAAAAGTTTTTTGCGCGCTTTTTTTCAAAAAAGCGCTGCTTCCTTTGGCTATCTCGGAGGCCGCATGATGCTGACCCTTTCCGTCCTGCGCTGCCCGGACGCGGTGCCGCCGGAGACCAAGCGCATCACCGGCGGCGAGTTCCGCATCGGGCGCGGGCCGGACAATGACTGGATCATGCCGGACCCGGACCGGATGATGTCGAAAAAGCATTGTGTGGTGGCGTTCCGCAATGGCGGCTGGGCGATCGCGGACACCTCCACCAACGGCACGTTTTTGAACCGGGATGCGGAGCCGATCGGCTCGGGCCAGATCCGCGGGCTGCAGGATGGCGACCGCATCCGGTTCGGGGCGTATGAGATCGAGGTGCGGATCGACCAGGAGAGCGCGTTTACGCAGCCGCGCGCCGCCAGCGGGTTTGGCGGCAGCCAAAGTTCGCCGTTTGATGATCCGTTTGGCGATGACGTGTTCGCCACCAGGCCGCCGCCGGCGGAGACGTTTTCTTCGTCCGCCTTCGGCAATGACCCGCTATTCGGCGGGCCGTCGCCGAAGGAATCCGTGACGATGCCGGTGCGTTATGATCTGATGGCGCCGCCGACGGATGACGATTTTTTTGCCAACCCGACGGTGCCGGACCATTCGCCTTCGTTCGGCGACGCCTTCAAGCCGCCGCCGGTGGCGCCGAAGCTGATCCCGGACGATGACTGGGATTTGGGCCTGCCGGTGAGCCAGCCGGCGCGGCCGGCGCCGCCGCCCTTCGTGCCAACGCCCTTGCCGCCGCAGACCTTTGCCCCGCCGCCACCGCCGCCGGCTTTCACGCCGCCGCCCGCGCCACAGCCGGCACAAGCGCCTCCGGCGGCGGAGTACCCGTTCCCGCAGCCCGTCTTCGTGCCGCAGCCGCAGGCGGCGCCCGCGCAAAGCTATCCGGTGCCGCAGCAGTTGCCGGTGACCGGCCTTACGCCGCCCCCGCCCCCCGCGCCGCCCCAGGCCGCGCCGCCACCGCAGAGTTTTGCGCCGCCGCCCGCCTCCCCCTTCGTCGAACCGCGGGACGCGGCGCCGCCTGCCTATGCGCCGCCGCCGGCACCGGCTGCGCCGCCCGCCGGCGGTGAAAATCTGCTGGCCGCATTTTTGGCCGGCGCCGGCATGGCCGCGCGCCAGCCGGAGAATCCGGAAGCCACCATGCGCGCCCTCGGCGCCGCCTTCCGCGCCATGGTGTCCGGCATCCGCCAGGCGCTGATCGCGCGCGCCTCCATCAAGGGCGAGTTCCGCATCGAGCAAACCATGATCCGCGCGCGCGGCAATAACCCGTTAAAGTTCTCCGCCGATGACGAGGACGCGCTGTCCGCGCTGCTCGGCGTCGGCCGCCGCATCGACGTGACGCCGGACGCCGCGGTGGCGGACGCGCTGCGCGACATGCGGCTGCACGAACTGGCCACAGTCGCCGCCATGCAGGGCGCGGTGCGCGCGCTGCTGGCCGGGCTGGACCCGGCCAAACTGCTGGCCGAAGCCACCGGCATGCTGCCGGCGCAAAAGCGCGCGAAAGCCTTCGACGCCTACGAAAAACTGCACGACTCAGTCACCCGCGCGCTGGCCGACGATTTTGACTCGGTTTTTGGCAAGGCCTTTGCCCGCGCCTATGAAGCGGCGCTGCGTGACATCTCCGCGAAGGAGCCGCCATGAAACCCTGGTTCGTCATCGCTTTCGCATTGGGCGTTGCCTCCTGCGCGCCGCCCCCGCCGCCGCCGCCCGCGGTGCTCACGCTCAATATCGTTGGCAGCGCGAACCAAAACCCCGGCGCCTCCGGCGAGGGCAACCCGGTCGCGGTGCAAATCTATCAGCTCGCCTCCACCGGCAAATTTTTGTCCACCGATTACTATTCGCTCACCGGCCAGGAGGCGGCGACCCTCGGCCAGGACGAAATGGGCGCCTCGCAGCAATATCTGGTAACACCTGGTCAGCAATTGACCGAAACGATTCCGCTGAAATCCACGGTCACCAGCGTCGGCGCCGCGGTTTTGTTCCAAAGAATCAATCAGTCTACCTGGCGCGTCACGGCGCCCGTCGCCGCCAGCGGGGCGCAGACGCTTACCTTGCGGATAAACGGTTTAACGGCGACACTTGGCCCATAACGGAGAAAAAATGTTTTTTGCGGGGGTTTTGAGCGGGCAATGAGCTGGACCAACAGGGTCGTGTGGCAGGAGGGCATGTTTCTGCGCTCGCAGCATTTTCAGCAGCAGGACCGCTGGCTGGAAGCCTTCGTCCGCGGCCGCGCCGCGGCGCTGCGGCCGCACCCCTGGGGCATGACGCAGATGACCGTGGACAAGGATCTGCTCCTCACCGGCCGCTTCGCGCTGGCCGCCGCCGCCGGCGTGTTCGAGGACGGCACGCCGTTCTCGCTGCCCGGAGAGACCGACCATCCGCCGCCGTTCGACGTGCCGGAAAACACCCGCGGCATGCTGATCCACCTGGCGCTGCCGATCCGCCAGAGCGGCGCGCTGGAAATCGCCGCCGCCGACGGCAGCGCCGAAGGCCGCTACAAAGCCTCGGCCTTCGAGGCCTACGACACGCATTCCGCCTCACCGCAATCGGCCGAAGTGCTGATCGGGCGGCTGAAACTGCGCTACATGCTCGATAGCGCCGATCGCGCCGGCTACCTTTGCATGCCCGTCGGGCGGATCATGGAGGTGTCATCCGACAAGCGTGTGACGCTCGACGAAGGCTGGATTCCGCCGGCCTTGCTGTGCAGCGCGACGCCGCCGCTGGCCGGGCTGCTCACCGAATTCGCCGGCATGATCAACCAGCGCGGCGAAGCGCTGGCGATGCGCGTGAACGCCCCCGGCGCGCGCGGCGTGGCCGAAGTTTCCGACTTCATGCTGCTGCAGGCGCTGAACCGCTGGCAGGCGCTGCTGCAGCACTGGGCGGACGCGGCCAATATCCACCCCGAGACGCTGTATGCGGCGTTCGTGGAAATGGCGGCGGAATTCGCGACGTTTACCGAAACCAACCGGCGGCCGAATAGCTATCCCGGCTACCGGCACGAAGACCTCCAGCGCAGTTTCGCGCCGGTGATTGCGGATCTGCGGCGCTCGCTTTCTGCCGTCATCGAAACGAATGCGGTGGCGATCCCGTTGCAGGAACGCCGGCACGGGGTGCATGTCGGCGCCATTCTCGACCGCAACGTTTTGCGGGCGGCGAACTTCATTCTGACCGTGCAGGCGGACGTGCCGACCGAAACGATGCGGCGGCTGTTCCCGGCGCAGGTGAAAATCGGCGCGGTCGAACAAATCCGCGAACTGGTGAACGTCGCACTGCCCGGGATCGCGGTGCGCCCGCTCCCAGTGGCGCCGCGGCAAATCCCGTTCTACGCCGGGGCAAGTTATTTCGAACTCGATCGCAATTCGCCGCACTGGCAGCCGATGCAAACGTCCGGCGGGTTCGCGATCCATGTTTCGGGCGACTTTCCGGGCTTAAGAATGGAGCTTTGGGCGATTAAGGGATGAAACAAGGAAGCAAGAAAGCAGTTACTTTTTTGAAAAAAAGTAACCAAAAAACTTTTGGTAATTTGGGTCTCGGGCGGTTTCAGCGGCACGGGCTTGGGAGCAAAAGTTTTTTGCTTCTTTTTTTCAAAAAAGAAGTGCTTTCTTAAAGCAAAAAAGGTTTTGGCGAGATGACCGATAATCCGTTTTCCGAGCCAGACGATTCAGACCGCACCGTTATCCGCCCCGCCCCCGGCGGCAAGCGGCCCGTGCCACAAGCCGGGCCGCCGCCCCGCGCGGCTTCGCCGTTCGATGACCCGCCCACCGCTTATGCGCCGCCGCCATCGGGGCCGGCCCGTGCGCCGGCGGACGCGCCGGATAGCATCGCCATGGGCGGCTCGCCGCTGGTGTCGGCCGCGGCGCCGCTGCTGCAGCTGCTGGCGCGGCTGCGCAATACGCTGAGCCAGCCCGATAGCGGCGATTTGCGCGAGCGCGCGGTGCGGGAAATCCGCCGGTTCGAGGAAGTGGCGCGGGCAAAAAACATTCCGATGGATCAGCTTCGGCCGGCGCATTATGCGCTATGCGCCAGTTTGGATGACGTGGTGCTGGCGACCCCTTGGGGCAGCCAGGGGGCCTGGGCGCAGCGCTCGCTGGTGTCCACCTTTCACCAGGAGGTGCGCTCCGGCGAACGGTTTTTTGATGTGCTGACGCAGTTGCGGCAAAATCCGGGGAATTTTCTCCCCGTCCTGGAGCTGATGTATTTCTGTCTGTCGCTCGGTTACATGGGCCGCTATCGGCTATCTCCCCGCGGGCCGGCGGAAATCGATAAACTGCGGGAGGACACCTATGCGGTGATCCGTCGGCAGCGGCCGGCGGGAGAATCCGCGCTCTCGCCGCACTGGATCGGCCTCACCGCACCCTATCGGGCGAAAAGATTCTCGGTGCCGTTCTGGGTGGTAGCGGTGCTCGCGCTGGGGATTCTGGCGGCGACGTATGCGACGTTTCTGTTCTCGCTCGGCCGCGCCTCCAGCGCGCAGTTCGAGGCTTTGGTGCAGGCGCCGCCGGCCTCGGTGCCTACCATCACGCGCGCCGCGCCGGTCGTCGCGGTGGTGGAACCGGCGCCGCAGGGGCCGACGATTCTGGACCGGCTGAGAGGATTTCTGTCGCCGGAAATCGCGGCCGGCAAGGTGAGCGTGCTGGGGACGGTGAACACGCCGATCATCCGCATCAACAATGCCGGGCTGTTCGATAGCGGCAGCGCGGTGGTGGAGCAGGATGACGTCGCACTGCTGCAAAAGATCGGCGCGGCGCTGAGCCATGAGCAGGGCAGCGTGGTGGTGACGGGCTATTCCGACAACCAGCCGATCCATACGCTGCAATACCCGTCGAATTTCGAGCTTTCGACGGCGCGCGCGCAGGCGGCGGCGGCGATTATCGATCAGAGCATTGGGGATGAAAGCCGGCTGACGGCGAAGGGCATGGGCGATGCCGACCCGGTGGCTTCGAACGATACCGCGGAAGGGCGGGCGCAGAACCGCCGGGTGGAGGTGGTGATGAACCACGCCGTCAGCGACTACGTGGGGGGCTGAGCGATGAAGAAATTCTTTGGTTTCTTCGTATCCATTTGGTTTCTCTCGTTCATCGGCACGGCGGTTCTGGGCGCCCTGGTCTGGTTTTTCGGGCCGTTTGTCGCGGCGCTGGCCGGCATTGCAGTGCGCGCCGTCATCATTTTGGTATTTTTTCTGATCTGGTTCGGCGTCAATCTTTGGCTGCATTTACGGCGGCGAAAACGCGACGAGGAGCTCGCCAAGGGCGTCGCCGCCGCGACGCCGGCGGATGTCGCGGCGGCGGGCGAAGTGGCGGCGCTGGGGGAGAAGCTGAAAACCTCGCTGGCGCTGTTGCGCAAGGCGCGCGGCACCAAGGGATATATTTACGAGCAGCCCTGGTACGTCATCATCGGCCCGCCCGGCGCCGGCAAAACCACGGCGCTGCTGAATGCCGGGCTAAAATTTCCGCTGGCGGCGGAGATGGGGCAGGGCGCGGTGGCGGGCATCGGCGGCACGCGGCTATGCGACTGGTGGTTTACCGAGGACGCCGTGCTGATCGACACCGCCGGGCGCTACACGACGCAGGATTCGGATGCCGGCGTGGACAAGGCGGGCTGGGAAGGCTTCTTGGACCTGCTGAAGAAGACGCGGGAGCGGCAGGCGCTGAACGGCGTGATCGTGGCGATTTCGCTGGCGGATCTCGCCTCCGCGCCGCGCGAGGAGCGGCTTTCGCATGCGCGGGCCATCCGGAAACGGATCAAGGAGATCACGGGGCGCCTGAATCTGAAACTGCCGGTCTACGCGCTGTTCACCAAGGCAGATCTGCTGGCCGGATTTACCGAGTTTTTTGACGATCTGGACGCTGAAAAACGCGCACAGGTATGGGGCACTACGTTCACGACCGATGGCGGCGTGGCGGGGCCGGTGCAGAAATTTGGCGAGGAATTTTCACTTCTGATCCAACGCCTGGAAGAGCGGATGATCGACCTGCTGGCGGGCGAGCGCAGCCCGGACCGGCGCTCGATGATCGTGGGATTCCCGGCGCAGGTGGCGAGTTTGCAGGGGCCGCTGACGGAGTTTTTGGGCGAGGCATTCGGCGGCTCCTCGCTCGACCCGGCGCCGTATCTGCGCGGGGTTTACATGGCCTCCGGCACGCAGGAGGGCACACCGATCGACCGGCTCACGGGCGCGCTGTCGCGCTCGTTCGGGATCGACCAAAGGCGGGCGGCGAGTTTGCGGGCTTCGACAGGGCGAAGTTATTTTCTGGCGCGATTGCTGAGAGACGTGATTTTTAATGAGGCGATGCTGGCCAGCGCCAACCCGGCCGCGGTGCGGCGGCGGTTGTTGCTGCGGATCGCCAGTTTCGCGTTGTTGGCCATCGTGTTCTTCGGCGTGCTGGCAGGGCTGATCGTCAGCGACAGCCATAATTCGCAAGCCATCGCCGCCAGCGACGGCGCGCTGGCCAATTATACCAGCACCGCCGCCGGGCTGCCGCTGAATCCGGTGGCGGATGACAACGTCATGGCGATCTTGCCGTTGCTGGATCAGGCCAGAAACCTGCCGTTCGGGCCGGGCGATACCTCCAGCCATACCGGCATGGGGATGGGGCTTGACCAGGGCGGCAAGCTCGCGAACGGCGCGTCCGTCACCTACATCAACGCGCTGGACAACGCGTTTCTGCCGCGGCTGCTGCTGCAACTGGAGGCCGAGATGCGCGGCGGGTTTGACCGGCCCGAATTTTTGTACCAGGCGACGCGGGTGTACCTGATGCTGGGCAGCCAGGGTCCGCTGGATAAGCCGCTGGTAGAGGCCTGGATGAATCTGGACTGGCAGCGGCTGTATCCGGGTTTTGCGGCGCAGCCGCAGCGCGACGACCTGATGCAGCACCTGATCGCGCTGCTGAACGCCCCGCTGCCGCAAATTCCGCTGGACGGCGCGCTGGTGGAATCCGCGCGCGCCACGTTCTCCCGCGTTTCCGTGGCCGAACGGGTGTATTCGCGCATCCGGGATTCGCAGGCGGCGCAGAACGTGCCCGCCTGGATACCGGCGGACGCGATGGGGGCGGCCGGCATCTCACTGTTCACGCGCGGCTCCGGCAAGCCGCTGACCGAGGGCATTCCCGGGTTTTTCACCACCAAGGGTTTTCACCTGGTGCTGCTGCCGGCGCTGACCCACGCCTCGAAAGACGTAGCGGATGAAAGCTGGGTGCTGGGCACCAACCAGCAGGTCGATCCCGCCAGCCCGGACATGGTGAACCTGGAACATAACGTCATTACGCTGTACGAACAGGATTACGAAAACCAGTGGAACGGCATGTTGGCGGATCTGAACCTGGTGGCGTCCAGCAATGTCGGCCAGGCGTCGCAAAATCTGTACGTGCTGTCCTCGCCGCAGTCGCCGATGTCGATGCTGCTGAACAGTGTGGCGGCGCAATTGCAGCTCTCCAAGGCGCCGAACCTGCCGCCAGGTGCGGCGACCGCCGTCAGCGCCAGCGTCCCAGGCTCGACGATGGTGAACAGCGACACCGCGCAATTGCAAAACCTGATCCAGGCGCCGACCGCGGTCGGCGCGGCGCCGACGCTGCCGGGCGCGGAAGTGGATGCGTATTACGCGCCGTTGATCAACTATATCGGCGCCGGCACCGGCTCGCCGATGAGCCTGACGCTCAACCTGCTGAGCACGCTGCAGCAGCAACTGGCGGCGCTGGCCGCCACGGCGCCGGGCAGCGGCGCGCCACCGGCGCCGGCCGCCGGCGGGGACGCGGCAACCCTGCTGCAAGGCGAGGCGCAAACCGACCCCGCGCCGGTGAACCGCTGGATCTCCGAAATCACCGTCAACGCCAACGCGCTGCGCGGCGGCAGCGCCGCCCAGGCCGCCGCCGCCGCCTTCAACGGCGCCGGCGGCCCGGCTCAGCTCTGCCAGCAGGCTGTCATCGGCCGCTACCCGTTCGACCAAAGTTCGTCGCAGGACATCCCGCTCGGCGATTTTGCCCGGCTGTTCATGCCCAACGGCCTGATCGACGCCTTCTTCTCCACCAATATCCGCCAGTTCGTCGATATGGACAGCGCCACCTGGCGCATCCAGCCGGTCAACGGCGTCGCCCCGCCCATCAGCCAGGGCGCGCTGGCGGAATTCCAGCGCGCCGAAAATATCCGCCAGTTGTTCTTCGCCGCCGGCAGCACACCCAGCGTGCAATTCTCCATCACCCCCACCGACCTCGACGCCGGCGCCGCCTCGGTCGCCATCGAGCTCGGCAGCCTGACCGTCAGCTACGCCCACGGCCCGCCCGTCCCCACCCAAATCAACTGGCCCGGCAGCGACGGCATGCAAACCGCGCGCCTCATCATCACGCCCACCGCCGGCGGCAGCCCGGTCGAAATCGACGAATCCGGCCCCTGGGCCCTGTTCCGCCTGTTCCAGCAAGGCAGCCTGCAGGAAAGCGGCTCCGCCGACCAGTACACCCTCACCTTCTCCGAAGGCGGCCACACCGCGACCTTCGCCATCAGCGCCGGCTCCGTGCTCAACCCCTTCTCGCCGGGCACCCTGGTCGATTTCCAATGCCCGAATCTGCAAGGGTGATGGCTATGGGATCTGGCGCGGTTAGGAAGCAAGTAAGGCCAGGGGGCGCTGCC
>PLFB01000059.1:0-166 GCA_003137135.1 Acetobacteraceae bacterium | reverse complement strand
CTGGCCTTACTTGCTTTCCAACCAAGCCAAAGGCCCGCAGCCATGACCTTTGCACCTTCGGCCATTGGATATTTCGGCAAGTTGCCGGCGAAGGGGGATTTTGTGGGGGCGGGGTTGTCGGAGGCGTTTTTGGGGCCTTGGGATTTGTGGTGCCGGGGGTTTTTGG
>PLFB01000106.1 GCA_003137135.1 Acetobacteraceae bacterium | reverse complement strand
GGGTCCAGGGGGCAGAGCCCCCTGGCCTTACTTACTTCAGCGCCGGCGTCTCGGTTTTGCCGTCTGACGGCAATGGCGGCTGGTTTTTGACGACTTCATCGACCAGGCCAAAATCTTTGGCTTCCTGGGCCGACATGTAGGAATCGCGTTCCAGCTTGGCTTCGATGGCTTCCAGCGGCTGCCCGGTGTGGTCCACATAAATCTGGTTCAGCCGCTTGCGCAGTTGCAGGATTTCCCGCGCCTGGATTTCGATATCCGTGGCCTGGCCCTGCGCCCCGCCGGAGGGCTGGTGCACCATCACGCGGGCATTGGGCAGCGCGTAGCGCTTGCCGGCCTCGCCGGCGCACAGCAGCAGCGAGCCCATCGAGGCCGCCATGCCGATGCACACCGTGGAAACCGGGCTGCGGATGTATTGCATGGTGTCGTAGATCGCCAGGCCCGAGGACACGACGCCGCCGGGGCTGTTAATATAAAAGGAGATATCCTTGTTCGGGTTCTCGCTCTCCAGAAACAGCAACTGCGCGCAGATCAGCGACGCCACCTGGTCATACACCTGGCCGGTGAGGAAAATGATGCGCTCCTTCAGCAGGCGGGAGTAGATATCGTAGGATCGTTCACCGCGGGCGGTCTGTTCCACCACCATCGGCACGAGGTTATTATTATAGATTTCAACCGGGCTGCGCTCGATCATGGCAAATGTCCTCAATAAAACATAACCGCGAAACTCGCATGCGCCGAACGCCTCAAAAGGCCGCCCGGCGTGATGAACGTCGCGTCACCACCCAAGGTAATGGATTCTTGCGCCGCGTCTAGGGGCAAGCCCGAAGGCCAGAAAGCGGCGCTTTTTGAAAAAAGCGCGCAAAAACTTTTTCTCCTGCGAGCGCTGGCAACACCCCGTCTTGAATGGCCTCCGCTGGGGGCGATTAAAGACGAGGTGCCGCCACAGTCCGCAATGAGCAAAAGTTTTTGCGCGCTTTTTTCAAAAAGCGCTGCTTTCTTATCCTTCGCTGACCTCTTCGGGATCCTTCGCCAGCTCTTCCGCCGTCACGCTCATCTCGTTCAGCGTTACCGAATTCAGCAGGTAATCCACCACCTTGTCCTCAAAAATCGGCCCCCGGAAACGTTCCAGCGCCTGCGGGTTTTTTTGGAAAAACTCCACCACCTGCATCGCCTGGTCCCGATAGCGCATGGCTTCGTTGAACATCGCCCGCTGCAATTCCTGCTCGGTCACGCTCACCCCGTTGGCGCGGCCGATTTCCGCCACCAGCAACCCCAGCCGCACGCGCCGGTCCGCGATCGCGCGGTATTCGGCCCGCAGCGTCTCCTCATCCTTCGCCGCGTCCTCCGGATCGGCGCGGCCGGCGGCCTTTTCCTGCTCCACCTGCCGCCAAATCTCCGCAAACTCAGCCTCCACCAGGGACTCAGGTGCCGCGAAGTCGGCGCGCTTGGAGAGCGCGTCCAACAGACCGCGTTTCAGCTTCATCCGCGTCAGCCCGGCATATTCGCGCTCGATCTGCTGCGTCACCGTCTTCTTCAAATCCTCGAAACTCTCCACCCCCAGCGCCTTGGCGAATTCCTCGTCGAGTTCCGGCACTTTCGGCACCGCCAGCGATTTCGCCGTCACCTCGAACGTCGCGTCCTTCCCCGCGACGTCCTTGGACCCGTAATTTTCCGGGAAGGTCACGGCGATCGTCTTGCTCTGGCCCGGTGCCATACCCTCCATCTGCTCGGCAAAACCTGGAATAAACCCGTCCCCGCCCACGATCACGGCGATGTCACTGGCGGTCCCGCCGGCAAACACCTCGTCGCCCACCTTGCCCACAAAATCCACCACCAATTGCTCGCCCTTGGCCGCCGGCCGCGCTTCCTCCACCGGCTCGAACGTCTTGCGCTGCTCCGCCAGTTTTTGCAGCGCCTCGTTCACCGCCTCCTCCGTCACCGCCGCTACCGGCTTGTCCAGCGTAATGTCCGAAAGCCCCGGGATAGAAATATCCGGCAGCACCTCCATCTCGACAGTGAATTCGAGGTCCGAATTCTGCCCCGGTTTGGTCACCTCCAGCTTCGGCTGCATCGCCGGCCGCAATTTGCGTTCCGACATCAGCTTGTCCGACGACTCATTGATCAGCGTCTCCGCGATCTCCGCCGCGACCGCCGAGCCATAGCGCTTGCGCACCATCGACATTGGCACCTTGCCGGGCCGGAACCCCGGCATCTGCATGGTCTTGCCCAGTTCCGCCAGGCGCTTTTCGCGTTTCTCCGCCAATTCCGGCTCCGGCACCGTAATCGTAAAGCCGCGTTTCAACCCGGTATTCAGCGTCTCGGTCACCAACATCGACAAAACCCAATCCTCTTATGTTTTCTCACGCCAATGGTGCGGGCGGAGGGACTTGAACCCCCACGACTTGCGCCACCAGAACCTAAATCTGGCGTGTCTACCAGTTTCACCACGCCCGCGAAGCGTTTGCGCATTTTTTCATCCAAGCCGCGCCGTCTAGCGCGAGTTCCCCGGCACCACAAGCGCGCCAAAACCGCGCATCTCGCAACTTGCCGCAAAACCCCCTATTTCGGTCCCGAAGCAAGCGGGCGGGACAGACAAGGGGCGGCGGCATGAGACTACGGAACATCATCATCGTCGCAGCGCTCCTCGTCGTCGCCGTGCCGCTCATCGCCGCCGGTTTTTTCGTCCTCGCGTTCAACCCCAACGCCTACGCGCCGCAAGTCGAAGCCGCCGTCGCCGCCGCCACCGGCCGCACGCTGACCCTGCAAAGCCCCATCCGCGTCGCCTTCACCCCCTCCCCGGTGATCGAGGCCGACAACGTCACCCTCGCCAACCCGCCCGGCTTTCCCGACGCCAGCTTTCTGACCCTGCAGGAGCTGAAGGCCAAGATCCGGCTGCTTCCCTTGCTGTCCCACCGCATCGACATCTTTGACCTCGTGCTGGAATCACCTTCGGTGACCCTGGAATCCAATGCCGCCGGCCAATCCGACTGGGATTTTTCCGCTACCTCACCGCCCTCGCCCACAACCCCCAGCACGCCCGCCCCCGCCAGCGGCGGCGATCGCTACAAAATCACCCTGGAAGCCGTGACCATCCAAAACGGCCAAATTCTTTTCAAAACCACCACCGGCGCCACCACCACCCTCACAATCCAAAGCCTTACCGGCAACGCGGACTCGCCCTCCTCGCCGCTCAACCTCACCGCCACCGCCGCCTACAACAGCATCCCGTTCACCCTCACCGGCGAGCTTGGCCCCATCGAGCGTTTTTCCGGCATCGGTTCCGGCCCCTGGCCCGTGAAACTGGATGTTTCGGCGACCGGCGCCACCGCCACCCTGGCCGGCAGCATCGACGACCCCAGCCATTTCGCCGGCTACCGTTTTGCCTTCAACGCCAGCATCCCCAACCTCGCCGCGCTGCAACCCTGGGCCGGCGGCGCCAGCCTGCCGCCCATCCAAAACCTCATGGCGACCGCCAACCTCGCCGACCAGGGTTCCGCCATGCCCGCCATCACCGCCGCCGCCCTCACCGCCGGCGCCGCGGATCTGTCCTCCTACCGCCAAACCCTCACCCTCACCTCGCTGTCACTGAAGATGCCGTCGCTGCAGGCGCCCGTCAGCGTCAACCTCGCCGGCACGTTCCAGAACGCCCCGCTCACCCTCTCCGGCACGCTCGGCGCGCCCGCCGCCCTCATCAACCCTGCCCTGCTGCCGCCGCAGCAAGCCAACCCGCAGACGCCGATGTTTCCCGTCAACCTCACCGCCGCCGCCGGCGGCGCCAATTTCGCCGTCACCGGCGGCATCGCCACCCCCAAAACCTTTTCGGGCGCGGCACTCGCCATCACGGCGACAACGCCAGACCTTTCCCAACTCAGCGCCCTGGCCGGCACGCCGTTGCCCGCCTTCAAAAACCTCTCGCTCCAGACCACCATCACCGACCCCGGCGGCCTCGGCCTGCAAAAATCCATCGGTTTTACTGGCCTCTCCCTCACCATGGACAACGCCGCCTTCGGCGGCGACGCCAGCCTGTACTTTTCGCCCCCCCGCCTCGACGCCGCGCTGAAGGGCCAAAACATCAACCTCGACGCCATCCTCGCCGCCCTGCCCTCGCCGCCCGCCACCCCCGCCAACACCAAGCCCCCCGCCATGGCCGGCGACCTCACCCAATCGAAGCTCCAGCTCCCGATAAAGTTATTGCAAACCGCCACCGCGGACGTCTCGCTCGCCGCCGACAATCTCATCTTCAACAACACCACCTACACCGCCCCCCAGGTCCACGCCGTCCTCACCAACGGCGTCCTCACCATCAACCCCCTCACCGCCATCCTCCCCGGCGGCTCCATCTCCACCACCGCCACCATCGACGCCACCAAAACCCCCGCCGCCGAAACCCTCGCCATCACCGCCCCCGCCCTCGCCCTCGGCCCCTTCCTCAAAGCCATCGACCTGCCGGACGACGCCCAGGGCACGCTACAAGCCAGCCTCAACGCCACCGGCGCCGGCGACACCCCGCACGATTTTTTCACCACCATCTCCGGCCAACTCGGCCTGGCTTCCGTCAACGGCGTCTTGGACGGCACCGTGCTCGACGCCCTGTTCGGCGCCGTCCTCAACACCGTCCACCTGCCCGACACCCTCGCCGGCAACCAGGGCCCGGTTCCCATGCGCTGCTTCGCCCTGCGCGTGGACGCGCAGAACGGCATCGGCACCGTCCGCGCCCTGACGCTGGATTCCAGCCGCCTCACCATCCAGGGCGGCGGCACGATCAGCTTCGGCGACGAGTTTTTAGACCTCATCCTGCGCCCCGACCTCACCGTCGCCGGCGCCTCGCTCGGCCTGCCCGTGGAAATTTCCGGCCCGTTCGAGAACCCCAAATTCGGCGTCGCGCCGTTGAGCGTGCTGCAACAGGCCGGCAAATCCGCGCTCGGCCTGCCGGTGGCGGCCGCCGCCACCGCCGCCAGTGACGCCAACGCCGTCACCGGCTCGCTGCTCGGCAATTTCGTGAACCGCCTCGGCCTGTCCGGCACCACCCCCGGCAAGGCGATCGCCAAGGCGCTCGCCCGCCCGGACGTCTGCCCCGCCGCTTTGGCGCTCGGCCGCCTCGGCGCCCCCGGCCCCGAAGCGGAATCCGAATCCGCCATGGCCAAATCCACCAAATCCGGCGGCGGCGGTCCGCAAAACCTGCTCAACGCCCTGTTCGGCAAATGAAGCGCTTTTGGCAAACCGCCGCCGCCGCGCCCCAGCCAGGCGGCCACGGCATTTTTCTGGACGAAAAGCCCCTCAAAAAACCCAACGCCGCGCCGCTCATCGTGCCCCAAAAAACCCTCGCCGAGGCGATCGCCGCCGAATGGCAAAACGCCCCGCACAATTTCGGCCCGGACGATCTGCCCCTCACCCGCCTCGCCACCACCGCCACCGACCGAATTACCGCGCACCGCGCCGCCATCATCCCGCAGCTCGCCGCCTACGCCGGCCACGACGTTTTATGCTACCGCGCCGAAACTCCGCCGGAACTCGCCGCCCGCCAGGCGCAAAACTGGCAGCCATGGCTGGACTGGGCGACAAACACTCTTAGCCTGCCGCTCGCCGCCACCACCGGCCTCATCCCGATTCCGCAGCCTGCAACCACCATCCCAACGGCGCAAACCCTGCTCCTAAAATATTCCGATTTTGCGCTCGCCGGCCTCGGCGTCGCCATCCCCGCCCTCGGCAGTTTTGTGCTCGGCCTCGCCCTCCACCAAAACGCTCTAAACCCCCAAACCGCCCTCACCCTCGCCTTCCTGGACGAATTGTTCCAGGCCGAACAATGGGGCGACGACCCAGACTCCGCCGCGCGCCGCGCCGCCATCCTCACCGACCTGCAAACCTGCGCCAAATTCTGGGAACTTTGCCGTCCATGACCTCAAAACACCTCATCATCGCCGGCCTCGTCCAAAACGTCGGTTTTCGGGACTGGCTCACCGCCCTCGCCCGCAGCCATAACCTCTCCGGCTGGGTCCGCAACCGCCGCGACGGCACCGTCGAAGCCCTCCTCAGCGGCGACACCGACGCCGTCGAGGACGTCGCCCGCGCCTGCCGCCGCGGCCCCCAAGCCGCCATCGTCGCCGACATCACCGAAACCCTCTCCGACCCGCCCGATACCCCCGGCTTCATCAAGCTGCCGACGGCCTAATCAGCCGGCCGCCAGGGAAAGAAAGCAAGGACTTCTTTTNNAAAAAAAGAAGCAAAAAATTTTTTTTAACTGCGGGCGTTTGGACCGGGATTGCCTTTAAACGGCTCCGTAGGATCCGTTTAAAGGCAATCCCGGCCCAAACGCCCGCAGGAGCAAAAGTTTTTTGGCTCGCCGCCCGCGCGCGCTTTTTTTCAAAAAAGCGCTGCTTTGCTTCCTTGCTTGCTTCACGCTACCTTCCCTTCATCATTTCCAAGGCCCCAATCATGTCCGAAAACGCCGCCCTCGTTGCCCGCCGTGAAGCCGCCGTTCCCCGCGGTGTCGCCACCGCCCACCCCATTTTCGCGGTGCGCGCCGAGAACGCCGAGCTGTGGGACGCCGACGGCAAGCGCTACATCGACTTTGCCGGCGGCATCGCGGTGCTCAACACCGGCCACCGTCATCCCAAGGTCATGGAAGCGGTCGCCAAGCAGATGGAAATGTTCACCCACACCTGCTTCCAGGTCACCGCCTACGAATCCTATATCGCCTTGGCCGAGCGCCTGAACGCCATGGCCCCCATCGAGGGTCCCGCCAAAACCATCTTCTTCACCACCGGCGCCGAGGCGCTGGAAAACGCCATCAAAATCGCCCGCGCCCATACCGGCCGCTCCGGCGTCATCACCTTCGCCGGCGGCTATCACGGCCGCACCATGCTGACCATGGCGATGACCGGCAAGGTGCTGCCCTACAAGAAAAAATTCGCCCCGATGCCGGCGGAAATCTATCACGTCCCGTTCCCGCACGCCCCGTTCGGCGTCACGGTCGAGGACTCCCTCAAAGCCATCGACATGCTGTTCCGCGCTGACATCGAACCTGAGCGCACCGCCGCAATCGTTCTGGAACCGGTGCAAGGCGAAGGCGGTTTCATTCCCGCCGCCGAGGAGTTGTTGCTGGCCCTGCGCGCCCTCTGCGACAAGCACGGCATCCTGTTGATCGTCGATGAAGTGCAAACCGGCTTCGCCCGCACCGGCAAAATGTTCGCCATAGAACACAGCGCCATCAAACCCGACATCATGACCGTCGCCAAATCCCTAGCCGGCGGTTTCCCCTTATCCGGCGTCATCGGCCGCGCCGCCATCATGGACTCCGCCGACCCCGGCGGCCTCGGCGGCACCTACGCCGGCAGCCCCATCGCCTGCGCCGCCGCGCTGGCGGTTCTTGACGTCATCGAGGAAGAAAACCTCTGCGCCCGCGCCAACCACATCGGCGCGATGATGAAATCCCGCCTAGAATCCATCAGCCGCAAAAACACCAGCGTCCCCATCGCCAACATCCGCGGCCCAGGCGCCATGATCGCCTTCGACATCGTCACCACCCCCGGCTCCCAGGACCCCGACCCCGCCACCACCAAAAAAGTCCTGGCCAAAGCCTGCGCCAACGGCCTCATCCTCCTCTCCTGCGGCGTCTACGGCAACGCCGTGCGCCTTTTGGTTCCACTAACGGCGACAGACGAACTGATTAAGGAAGGACTAGACGTTCTCGAAGTTTCACTTGCGGCTTAATCTCCTACTTCGTTAGTGGTGTTGAAGATCCAGGGACAGAGCCAAGTGCCGCAATCCAACTATGACGAAATTGCTGATGAATACTATGACGCGCGCCATATTACCTCGCGAAATTTTGATAACGCAACAAAAGCGGCCCTAAACGATGGCCGAGCAAATTTGCCATCAGGTCTGGTTTTGGAACTGGGCGCTGGAAAAGGTCGGTCTATCGAGTTCCTGGGAATCGCTCCTGAACGCATTATTCATCTTGATAGCTCCGAAATTATGCTCAATTTAAAAGAAAGAGAAAACTGTCTTTTAAAAATACACGCTGATGCTTGTTCAATTCCCTTAAGCGGCTCGCAATTTGGCATCGTGGTCGGTTTCCTTATCGATCCATTCTTTGGTCTTGATTGCTTAGCTGAGGCTCACAGAATGCTTACTAGAGATGGATCGATGATCCTCACAGTACCAACAATAGCTTGGGGTAAACCGCTTCGACAGCGGATTGGTATCGATGTAATGACAACCCGCTTCAGGATAATTGATCGCGGAATGACCGTTCAAGTTCCATCAAATCTTCATGCTCCTGAGAAGATAATCGAAATGCTTGAAGTTTGCGGTTTCAGAGAAGTTTCTCTTTCTAACATTTGCCTTCCTCAATCTGTACTTGATGTCTCGCCGGATATTTCATCCGTATGTAAAGAGAAAGGAGTGAGTAATTATGAGCTTCCAATCGTTCATGTCATTAGAGCTGTGAAATAGTGCCGATTTTTTCTATAGTTCTAAGATTTTTTGGAATAAGGACGTACGCGTCTCTTCGTCTCATAATTCGATTTTTTGCAATCTCATCTGGACTTTTTTTTGCATTTAGATTTTCAGAGTTCTTGACAAAAGAAGAATGGAACCTTGCAACGTATTGGTATTTTGGTGTGGCTGCAACGAGCATCGTTGAGTTTGTTTTTGCGGACGCTTGGGCAGAACGATCATTTCCATTCGACACCGAACGGAAGCTATTTTTGATGGAGGGACGATTAGGTTTAGATTGTATTGGCCTAATTACAACAAGAGTTAGAGAATCAATTTCTCGTTTCAAAGGGTGCGATAAATCAGTAGTAAGTGCGACAGTACATGTCCTTGCTGAACTTTCGTCAACGTCAGACCAACGGGTGCGGCAGGGTCTCCTACAGCTCACGGATTATGTCGGCCCAGAGGGCGGAAGGAAAGGTCGATTGACGCTTTTGACCCAGGGCATAATTGGCCAATGCGCGCGCACGGGAAGAATGGCATGCGTTGGATTTGCCAGCCAGGAGGAATATTCCGAATCAATGGTGAAAAATTTTGGCTATACTATTGAAGAAGCAACGAGCCATTCGAAGAAGGGACGCTCGTACATGGCTATCCCATTAATTAATGATAGCAAATTAATCGGAGTTCTATATTATTTCTCGACTGAACCTCAAGTCTTTCCAAGGTCTGCCGACATTGCATCGCTAGAGGATTTGGGCCGGTCTATCGTTGATTTGATTAAAGTGATCCGCTTAGACTAGCGGGCTAACCCAAATCGCAGCAAGCGTAGCCCGGCATCGTAGCAAGCGTAGCCCGGAACCGTAGGGCGGAAAAGCGAAGCGTCATCCGCCTCTTTTCCGGCCACGACGCCGAGCGGCTCACTGAAATTCCCTACCGAAACACCACCCTCGTCTCCACCCCATAATACTTCTCAAACAACGCCCCGTACCCCTGCACGAACCACCCCGGCGAATCCGCCTTCGGCAACGGGCGCCTTTGCACTTCCAAAAAAACACCGCCCTTGGTCTCCCGTCATCCCGGCCACAAGGTTGCCCCCACCCCCCAAGCCCGGTACTTAACGCCTCGTAAGCCAGGAGGTTTTTCAAAATGGATATGTCAGGTGACCGTCTCATCGCCGCCCCGCGGCAAAAAGTGTGGGAAGCCCTGAACGACCCCGAAACCCTCAAATCCTGCATTCCCGGCTGCGAATCCCTCGAAAAACTCGGCGATAACGAACTCAAGGCCACCGCCGCCGTCAAACTCGGCCCCATCGCCGCCCGCTTCACCGGCAAGGTCCTGCTCTCAGACCTCGATCCCCCGAACGGCTACACCATCTCCGGCGAAGGCCAGGGCGGCGTCGCCGGCTTCGCCAAAGGCGGCGCCAAGGTCACCCTCACCGACCAGCCCGGCGGCACCCTCCTCGCCTACACCGTCAACGCCCAGATCGGCGGCAAGATGGCGCAACTCGGCGCCCGCCTCATCGACTCCACCGCCAAATCCATGGCCGAGCAATTTTTTACCAAATTTTCCGCCGTCGTCGCCCCGCCCACGCCGGAACCGGTCGTGCCCCCCACCCAATACGGCGACGTGGTCGCCCCCGGCGAAAGCCCCTACCACGCCCTCGCCGAAAGCCACGACCACGACCCCAGCAACCCCCGCGTTCTCGGCCTGCCCGTCGGCGTTATCATCCCCGTCGTCGTCGCAACCATCGCGGTGGCGCTGATCATCTACAAGTTTGTCTTTCAGCATTAGAAAGCAGCGCTTTTTGAAAAANNCCCAGCTCGCAAAAGTTTTTGCGGAGCTTTTTTTCAAAAAGCGACCGCTTTCTTTACTCAAGCGGCCACCTCAAACCGCCGCTCGGCCAACGCCAGGTCATGGTTGACCTGCAAATTCATCCAGAACCGGCCAGACGTGCCAAACCGCTTCCCCAGTAAAACCGCCGTTTCCGCGGTAATGCCGCGCGTGCCGTTGATGATGGCGGTGATCCGGTTTGGCGGCACGCCAAGGTCGCGCGCCAAGGCCCTCGCGGAGATTTTTAGCGGCATCATGAATTCCTCGTTCAATATCACGCCCGGATGAAGTGGCGGGTCGACATGGTCCGACGCCGCGATGCCGCTTAGATCCACGCGCCCAAATGTCTCTCTCGGTATCGTCATATTCGCAGGTCCCATCACAAAGCAGCTCGGTAAAATTCGTCTAATGGTAATCCTTTATCTCCACGTCGTGGCAGCCATCTTCCTTCCAAACGAAGCATATCCGCCATTGCCGGTTGATGCGGATGGAGTGTTGTCCCACCCGATCCCCCGTCAAGGCTTCCAGCCTATTCCCCGGCGGTATATTGGTTTCGGCCAGTGTCGTCGCCGCATCAAGAATGGCCAGTTTCTTACGCGCCGATTTGTAGGCATCCTGGGGAAACCCCTTTGGCAGGATGCCTTGGTACACCGCAAGCGTCAGCTTGTCCCTGATGCCTTTAATCACCTGCGTTACGCATAACGTAACGGGCCCGCCACGGCAAGCCGAGGATCAGCTTTTCCCGGTTTGCCGCCCGCGTGGCTTTTTTTCAAAAAGGAACTACGTTCCTTTCCATGACAGTCCCCGAAACCGCCGCCCTCCTCGCCTCGCAAAACTACATCGCGGACCGCGCCCTCGCGACCACCATCCACCTCGCCCTCGCCATGGGCCGGCCTCTCTTAGTGGAAGGCGAACCCGGCACCGGCAAGACCGAAATCGCCAAAGTCCTCGCCGCCGGCCTCAATCGCCGCCTAGTCCGACTGCAATGCTATGACGGCCTGGATTTTTCCTCCGCCGCCTATGAGTGGGACCACGCCCGCCAGCTCATGGCCATCCGCCTCGCCGAATCCAGCGCCGACGACCGCGCCGCCCTCGCCAGAAACATCTATTCCCGCGACTTCCTCCTCACCCGTCCCCTCCTCTCCGCCATCGACCCCGGCTTGCCCCCCGCCGTCCTGCTCATCGACGAACTAGACCGCGCCGACGAACCTTTTGAAGCCTACCTCCTGGAACTCCTGGCCGATTTCCAGATCACCATCCCCGAATACGGCGTCATCAAAGCCGCGGAAAAACCCATCGTCATCCTCACCAGCAACCGCACCCGCGAGATCCACGACGCGCTCAAGCGGCGCTGCCTGTACCACTGGGTGGATTTCCCCAGCGTCGAGCGCGAGCTGGAGATCGTGCGACTGAAGGCCCCGGGCGCTGCGCAGCGGCTGTACGTGCAGGTGGTGGAGTTCGTGCAGCGCATGCGCGCGTTGGATCTGTTCAAGGCCCCGGGCGTGGCCGAGACGATCGACTGGGCGGCGGCGCTGACGCATCTGGACCAGCACGAACTGGCCCCGGCGGCGGTGGACGAGACGCTGGGGGTGCTGTTGAAGTACCAGGACGACATCGCC
>PLFB01000019.1 GCA_003137135.1 Acetobacteraceae bacterium | reverse complement strand
TTCAGCCATCTCGAAATGGTCGGCAAGCTGATCGCGCAGCACACCTCCAAGATGGACCAGACCGACGTTTACGCAGCACCGCTCTTCGCCATGAAAGGCGTCGGGCCGCATTTCATCGATAGCTGCGGCTCGGCGTGGACCGCTTCCTATATCAACGAGGGCGGCAACGTGGTGCGCGATTTGCGCGCCAACATCGCGGCCGAAGCCGGCGCGCGGCAGACCTATGAGGCGCTCATCAAGCGCACCACCGATGCGGGCACCATCGAGGCGCTGACGCATCTGCTGACGCGGGAGATCACCCACGCGCAGATGTTCATGAAGACGCTGGACGCGATGGGCAAGCTGACCGATCCGTTCTTTGGCACCATCGAGCCGGACGAGACCGTGCACGTGGTCTATAATCTCAGCCGGGGCCAGGACGCACGCGGGCCTTGGAACCAGAAGCCGTTCGAGTACGTCGCGAATCCGGAGCCGGCGGGTGAATTGCCGCCGGCGCCGGTGAATCCGGACGACGAAAAGGCGAAGATGGTGGGCAAACCGGCGAAAGCCGCCTAAAAATTCTTCGCCGGTTCGGGGCCATGCGCTAGACTGAATCGGAAACCCGATTCGGAGCGTTGCGCGCATGGCCTCCATTACCGCTGAGCAGTTGCCCACCGTGATCGTGCTGGGGAATGAAAAGGGCGGCTCGGGCAAATCGACCACCGCCATCCATATCATCGTGGCGCTGATGCGCGACGGGTATCGGGTCGGCGCGATGGATCTGGACGCGCGGCAGGGCACGCTGGCCGCCACCCTGAGCGCGCGGCGGCACTTCGTGGAAAGCAAGGGTATCGAATTGCCGTTGCCGGAGTTCTATTCCATCCATCGCAGCGAGCTGCATAACCGGCTGGAAGCCGAAGCGGAGGAACGCGCGCGGTTTGACGAGGCGGCACGGGCGCTGGCCGCCAACAACGAGATCATCGTGATCGACTGCCCGGGCGCGGACACGTTCCTGTCGCGCTACGGGCACGCGCATGCCGATACGCTGATCACGCCGATCAACGATTCATTCGTGGATTTCTCGATGCTCGCCAAGGTTGATCCGGACAACCACGACATCGTGAAACCCTCCGTCTATGCCGAGATGGTCTGGCAGGCGCGCAAGGAGCGGTTCGCGATGGACCGCGGCAAAATCGATTGGATCGTGATGCGCAACCGCCTGGCGGCCAGCGAGGCGCGCAACAAGCGCGACGTCGGCTCCACGCTGGAGGCGCTGGCGAAACGCATCGGCTTTCGCGCGCTGAAAGGTTTTGGCGAGCGCGTCATCTTCCGGGAACTCTACCTCCAGGGCCTCACCCTCATGGACGTCCGCGAGGCGAATATCGGCATCGCCATGGGCCTCTCCCACGTCGCGGCGCGCACGGAAGTGCGGGCGCTGGTGAGCGCGATCAAAAAGCCCGCGCCAAAGCTACAGCTGGTGGCCTAGCAGGAAACTAGGCAAAAGCTGCTTTTTGAGAAAAAAGCGCCCCGCCCTGGAAAGCAAAAAGCTTCTGATTCAAACGAAGGCGCGGTGAACTGACGGGCAAAATCGGCAGGGCGACACCATCTGCATGCCGATGCTCATCCGCCGCTACAATTTTACCATTGGCCTGTTCCTCGGCGTGCTTGGCATGCTGGGCTGGCAGTATTGGCGATCCGCTCAGCAAAATTCCACCAGGCTGATGCCGCCGGATGAAGCCGCGTTCGTCAAAATTTTTGTGCAATCGCGCGCGGCCTGGGTTTCGGCGCCGAACGATCTGGCGCGAATCGGTATGCGGCAGGCGCGCGCGGCGGCATTATGCAAGGCGGACCCTGGGCTTTTGGCGACTGGCTGGCTCGGCCATATCATCAGCGTCGTGCCGAACACCGTGCCGGACCTGGCCGGGAAACAGAGTGCCACGATCGTGATCGGGTTGAACGCAGACGTCTCCGTCGCCACCCCGTCGCTGCCGCTGCTGAACAATCCGGCGTCGATGGTGGAGGCCGGAACGCCGATCTACGCGACGGCGGCGACGCTCTCGGTTGGTCAGCGTGTCCGGTTCTCGGGCAAGTTTTTCACCGGCGGCGATTGTGTGGATGAGGAAAGTTTTACGGTGAATGGCGGCATGACGGAGCCAATGCTGAAAATCTGGCTGACCGCCTTAGGGCGCGCATAAAGCCGGATTATCTCAAAACCCTTCCGGCCACCGCATCAAGTTTCGCCAACGCTGCCGGGTCGCGCGCTTCGGGCGCCGTGATCAGTGCGTATTCCAGCGCGCGGTCGCAGCCGGCGGGGCAGGGGCCTCGCGCCGCCCCGATCTTCGGCAGCACGCTCTTCACCAGCCCGCGGGCCTTGTCCGCATTGCCGAACAGCACCTTGACCACCTGGTCCACGGTCACGGCGTCGTGCTCCTCGTGCCAGCAATCATAATCCGTCACCATCGCCACGGTCGCGTAACAAATCTCCGCCTCGCGCGCCAGCTTGGCTTCCGGCATATTCGTCATGCCGATCACCGAACAGCCCCACGACCGGTACAGATTACTCTCCGCCAGCGTGGAAAACTGCGGGCCTTCCATCGTCAGGTAGGTGCCGCCGCGGGTAACGGGCAAGCCAAGTTCCCGGGCGGACGCTTCCAGCGCATCGCCCAGGCGCGGGCAGACCGGATGCGCCATGGACACATGCGCGACCATGCCGGACTCAAAAAACGATTTTTGGCGCGCAAAAGTTCGGTCGATGAACTGGTCGACGATNNTCCTTCAGGCTGCCGACAGCGGAGAGCGACAAAATATCGGTGACACCAAGGCGCTTCAGCGCATCTATATTGGCGCGGTAATTCAGCGTGGTGGGGGAATGCCTATGCCCGCGGCCGTGGCGGGGCAGGAA
>PLFB01000211.1 GCA_003137135.1 Acetobacteraceae bacterium | reverse complement strand
CGTTGATGGTCTGGCGGCGGGTGGGGGTGGGGGCGGGGGCGTTTTTGGTTTGCGTGATGCTGTCGGCGGTTTGCGTGTTTTATGTGGATCAGCCGGTGGCGGCGTTCGTTCATGCGCATCGGGCTTGGCGAAGGGTGTTTCAGGTGATGGCGGCGCCGTCGCTCCTGTCACTACCTTGCGCGCTGGTTTATTTAACCGGGTATGTGATTTCGGCGCCGTTCAGTTGGCCGCCGGGGACGCGGACGCGGCAGTTGCTGGGGCTGAGCCTGGCGGTGCTGGTGGCGACGGCGATGAAGGATGAGTTGAAATGGGCGTTCGGGCGGCCGTGGCCGTATGCCTGGATCGATTTCGGGCTGTACCGGTTCACGCCGTTTACCGACAGCAATCTGTATGGCGCGTTTCCGTCCGGCCATACCGCCTATATCGCGGCGCCGCTGTGCCTGATGTGCTGGCTGGCGCCGCGGTATAAGGCGGTCTGGCTGGGGCTGATCGGCATGGTGATGCTGGGGCTGGTGGCGGCGGGGTATCATTATCCGGCGGACGTGGTGGCGGGGTTTTTTGTGGGCTGGGTCTCGGCGGCGGGGGTGGCGGTGGTGCTGCCGATGGGGAAGTAATGTTCTGCCGGTTTTGTCGGCTTTAGGTTGTGGCGGGGGTGAAAAAGCGGGATTTCATTATTTCGACATGAGAGATTGTTAATTATTCTTACTTATTATCGTCTTTAGCGGCGAATCATGTTGCGTATTCGTGAACAAAAAATGCAGTAAGTATCAATCAGGCCCTGTGCTTCGTGCGAAAATGCGCTTAAAGATGGCATTGTTTAGGCAAAGTTGTTTTTTTTAGAGTTGGAGTTGCGATCCGGTGATCCGGCTATCGGTCCCGTTCAGACAGGCCCTCTCCCGACTCACGCTGCCGGTGATGCTGATGCTGTCGCTTGGCACGGTGCTGGTGGGACGGGCGGATCAAGGGCTGGCGGACCGTTTGCGGGATGGGCTGAACGACCTGCTGGCGCCGGCCTATGCGCTGATGGCGGGGCCGGTGCAGGCGGTGGAGCAAGGCGGCGGTGTGCTGGGGCATCTGCTGGACCTGCAAGGCGAAAACGAGGCGCTAAGGGCGGAGAACGCGAAGCTGCTGCAGTGGCAGGCGGTGGCGATGGCGCTGGAGGCGCAGAATGACGCGCTGAAGAGCGCGCTGAAATATGTGCCGCCGGCGGCGCCGGATTTTTTCACCGCCGACGTGGTGGCGGATCTGGGCGGGATTTATGCGCGCAGCGTGCTGGTGATGCTGCCGTCGGCGAGCGGGGTAACGCCTGCAAAATTGGTCGGCGCGGTGGCGATGGATGGGCGCGGGGTGGCGGGGCGCGTCGTGGAGGCGGGGGACAGGAGCGCGCGGGTGCTGCTGATTACGGATTTGAACAGCCGGATTCCGGTGGCGCTGGGCGTGCAGGGGCGGCCGGCGCTGATGACCGGGACGAATGGCCCGGAGCCGGCGCTGCTATACTGGGCGCCGGGACAGCCGCCGCAGGAAGGCGACATGGTGCTGACCAGCGCCGCCGGCGGGGCGTTTCCGCCCGGGCTGCCGGTTGGTGTCGTGCATTATGACGCGCAGAATGATCCGGTGGTGCTGCCGTTGGCGGATTTGGATGCGCTGCGGCTGCTGCGGCTGTTTTGCTATCCGTCGAACGAGCCGGAGCTGACGACGGTGCACGCGGTGGTGCACGTGACGGGGCTGCGCGAGCGCGAGCCGGCGGTGAAGAAAAAAGTGGTGGTGATTTATGTGCCGGCGGCGAAGGCGGCGGTGCCGGCGCAGGAGGGGGGGCATTGAGCGGGGCGCGGCGGGCGCCGTTGCGGCGGAGTGTGAATGTCTGGCGGCGGCTGGATGCGATTTCTCGGCATGCCTGGCCGGGGATGGTGATGTTTTTGGGGCTTTTGGTGATCGGGCTGCCGTTCGGGGTGCCGGGGCAGGCGGCGCTGCGGCCAGCTTACGCGATGGCTTGCGTGTTTTTCTGGTCGCTGTACCGGCCGGCCTCGCTGCCGGCGCCGGTGGTGGCGGGGACGGGGCTGCTGCTGGATTTGCTGGGGATGTCGCCAATGGGAATGTGGGCGGTGCTGCTGCTGGTGCTGCAGGGCAGCACACTGGCGGCGCGGCGGCGGCTGATCCCGCAGAGCTTTTTGCTGACCTGGCTGGTATTTACGGCGTTCGCGGCGGGGGCGACGGCGCTGGCGTGGCTGTTGCAGTCGCTGCTCGAGCTGAATTTGCTGCCGCCGGGGCCGGAGGCGGTGGTTTGTCTGGCGGCGGCCGGGCTGTATCCGGCGCTGGCGGCGTTTTTTATCCGGGCGCATCGCGGCGCGGCGGCGGCGGAGCTGGCGTGACAGATGAAAAAAGCAAGCACTTCTTTTTTGAAAAAAAGAAGCAAAAAACTTTTTGTTAATTGGGGGCGGTGGAGGGTCCGGTTATTTGAGGCCTATCGCCGCGGGTGGGAAAAGATGGATTGCCGCGCCGCTTCGCGGCTCGCAATGACGCCTTTGGGGGTTCCACGGGCAAGGATAAGCTAATAAAAGTTTTTTGCTTCTTTTTTTCAAAAAAGAAGTGCTTGCTTACTTCTCTTTGAGAGTTCCTGATGCCCTTTATGAAGCGCGATACGAAAGGCAGGCCGGCGTTTACGCGGCGGGCGGCGCTGATTGGGCTGGCGCAGTTGGGGATTTTTGGGGCGATCGGGACGCGGCTCTATAAGCTGCAGGTGACCGAGCACGGAAAATATGCGCTGCTGGCGCAGGCTAATTCGATCTCGGAACGGCTGGTGGCGCCGGAGCGGGGGCTGATTACGGATCGGTTCGGGGTGATTCTGGCGGGCAACCAGCAGCACTGGCGGGCGCTGTTCATGGCGGCGCAGGCGCCGGATACGCAGACGGTGCTGGATAATTTCTCCAAGCTGGTGCCGCTTTCCGCGGATGAGCGGGCGCGGATTATGGCCGACCTGGGGGACCGGCCGCAGTACATACCGGTGATGCTGAAAGACTTTTTGGAATGGCCGGAGATGGCGGCGATCGAGGTGAATACGCCGAATCTGCCGGGGGTGATTGTCGAGGTGGGGTCCACAAGGGTGTATCCGTTCGGGCCGGATTTGGCGCATGTGGTGGGGTATGTGGCCAGGCCCGACCAGAAGGAAGCGTCGGTAAATACGGTGCTGGCGCTGCCGGGAATGCGGATTGGGCGGACCGGGGCGGAGGCGGCGCAGGATGATTCTTTGCGCGGCGAACCGGGGTTTGTGCAGACCGAGACCAATGTGCATGGCGAGGTGGTGCGCCAGGTGGCGCATGACCCGGGGATCGCCGGCAAGATTGTGACGCTGGCGATTGATAGCGGCTTGCAGAGCCTGGCGGTGCAAAGTCTGGGCGCGAATGCGGGGGCGGCGGTGGTGCTGGATGCGACCAACGGCGAGATTCTGGCGATGGCGAGCAATCCGTCGTTTGATCCGTCGCTGTTCGACAAGGGCGTGCCGGCGGATGTGTGGAACGGGTGGATGGCGGACCCGATGCATCCGTTGCAGAACAAGGCGACCAGCGGGTTGTTTGCGCCGGGCTCGACGTTTAAGCCGACGGTGGCGCTGGCGGCGCTGAAGGCGGGCTCGCTGACACCCGATAGCGTGCTGACGTGTACGGGGAGCTTTACGCTCGGGGATCATACGTTCTGGTGTGACAACCATGTCGCGCATGGCAGCATTACTCTGACGACCGCGCTGCAGGTGAGTTGCGACGTGTTTTTCTACCAGGTGGCGCTGGGGGTGGGGGTGGATCGGATCGCCGAGATGGCGCAGCAATTGGGGATCGGGACGGACCTTGGCCTGGACCTGCCGAATGCGTCGCCGGGGCTGGTGCCGACGATTGCCTGGGCGCGCGAACGCGGCATTCACTGGGCGCCGGGGAATACCGTGGTGCAGGGAATTGGGCAGGGCTATACGCAGGTGACGCCGATCGCGCAGGCGACGATGATCGCGCGGATCGCGAGCGGCATGGCGGTGGGGCCGCATGTGACGAGGCGGGTCGGGGGGGATCTGCAGGATGGCGCCGACCCCGGAGACTGGGAGCCGCTGGATATCGATGACCGGCATCTGGCGGTGATAAGGCAGGGGTTGTTTGAGGTGGTGAATACGCCGTCGGGAACGGCCTATGCGGACCGGTTGATGATCCCGGGCGTGCAGATGGCCGGCAAGACCGGCACGGCGCAGGTGCATAACGCAACCGCGGCGGAGAAGGCGAAGAATTTTAATGACGCGACGCTGGCCTGGGCGGATAGGCCGAACGGACTGTTTGTGGGATTCGCGCCGTATGATGCGCCGAAATACGCGGTGGCGGTGATTATCGAGCACGGGCTGTGGGGCGCGATTTCGGCAGCACCTGTCGCGCGGGATTTGATGACGTATGCGATCCAGAACGATCCGGCGGGACGGGATAAGCCGCTGGGAACGCAGGTTTCGGACGCGGGGGCGCCTTCGTAGTGGCGGCGATGGAAGTAAGGCAAGGAAGGCAAGGAAGAACTTCTTTTTTGAAAAAAAGAAGCAAAAAACTTTTTGTTTACTGGGGGCTCTGGCGGCAGCCTCGCCAACGCCCGCAGTTAATAAAAATTTTTTGCTTCCCCGGGCGGGGCGCCGTTTTTTTAGAAGAGAAGCTCTTGCTTGCTTTGGCTAAAGATGGCGGATTGCGCTTCGCTTATCCGCCCTACGGGCAATGGGCATGAACAACTATTCGTTGTCGTTGCATCGGCCGTTTCGGGATCGGTCGTTTGGGCTGGTAAGGAAGTTTTTAAGGGTCAATTGGCTGTTTGTGATTTGCGTGTGCGCGCTCGCGGGGGTGGGATATACGGCGCTTTACTCGGCTGCGGGGGGAAGCCCGCAGCCTTATGCGAACGGGCAGATTTTCCGGTTTTTTACCGCACTGCTGATGATGCTGGCGATCGCGATGGTGGATATTCGGGTGATCGCGAAGGTGTCGTGGGTGACATACGTGATTGGGCTGGTGTTGCTGGTGGTGGTGATGAAGTTTGGGCATACCGGGCTGGGCGCGAAACGGTGGATGACGATCGGGGGGGTGGAGATCCAGCCGAGCGAATTGATGAAATTGTTCTTGGTGCTGGCGCTCGCTTCTTATTTTCATAAGGCGACGTTTGAGCGGATTGGGAATCCGTTTTTTCTGCTCCCGGCGGTGCTGACGATTCTGGTGCCCGTGGCGCTGATTCTGAAGGAGCCGAATTTGGGGACCGCGGTGATCACGGCGCTGCTGGGGGCCACGGTGATGGCGGGGGCGGGGGTGCGGTGGTGGAAGTTCGCGATCGTGATTCTGGTGATCGGGGTGGCGGCGCCGGTGCTGTATCATCATTTGCATGACTATCAGCGCGAGCGGATTGTGACGTTCATGAATCCGGGGAGTGATCCGCTGGGGGCGGGGTATAATATCATTCAGTCGAAAATTGCGCTGGGGAGCGGGGGGTTTGGCGGCCAGGGGTTTTTGCATGGCACGCAGAACCAGTTGAATTTTTTGCCGGAGAAGCAGACGGATTTTGTGTTCACGATTATTGCGGAGGAGTTTGGGTTTTTGGGGAGTGTCGCGGTCCTGGGGCTGTTGTTCTCGGTGGTGCTGATCGCGCTTTATACGGCGGTGCGCTCGGAACACCAGTTCGGGCGGCTGGTGGCGCTGGGGATTGGGATGAATTTCTTTTTGTACTGTGCTGTGAATTTGTCGATGGTCATGGGCTTGATACCGGTGGGGGGGGTGCCGCTGCCGCTGATTTCCTATGGCGGGTCGGCGCTGACGGCGGTGATGCTGGGGTTTGGGGTGCTGATGTCGGTGCATGTGCATCGGGACGCGGAGTTTGCGGTGGAGGAGTTTTGACGTTTCTGGTGTTTGACTCCGGGATCGGCGGGCTGGGCGTGGTGGCGGAGATAAGGTTTTTGGCGCCGGACCTGAGGATGGATTATTTGGCGGATGATGGTTTTTTTCCCTACGGGGAAAAGGCGGACGATGTTTTGGTGCAGCGGATTCTGGAGGTGGTCGGGGCGGGCATCGCGGTGACGCGGCCGGCGGCGGTTGTGGTGGCTTGTAACACCGCCAGTACGATTGCGCTTGGCGCGCTGAGGGCAGCCTACGATGTGCCGTTTGTGGGCTGCGTGCCGCCGATAAAGCCGGCGGCGGCGGCGAGTGTTTCGGGCCATATCGGCCTGCTGGCGACGCCGGCGACGATCCGGCGGCCGTATCTGCAGGACCTGGTGGAGAAATTTGCGGGCGGGTGCGAGGTGCATTCGCTGGGCACGCCGGTGCTGGCGGACCTGGCGGAGCGGAAATTTTGGGGGGAAGGCGTGGACCTTGCCGGGCTGCGGGCGGCGGTGGCGCCGCTGTTTGAGCGGGCGGAGACAATCGACGCGGTGGCGCTGGGCTGTACGCATTATACGTTTTTGGCGCCCGAGCTCACGGCACTGTGGCCGGCGAAAAAATGGTTTGATCCGGCGGGGGCGGTGGCGCGGCAGGCCGTAAGGGTGGCGGGTGGCGGGTCGCCTGGGGGCGGGCGATTTTTTGTTACGGGTTCCGCGAGGAATCGTGCTAGTGTGGCGCGCCGGATCGAAGGCTTTGGGTTTACGGCCATGGAGCGGCTGGGTGTGCCGGCCGCGTAACGCCTGCTGAGCGGGGGACGTTATGTATTTGAATCCATATTTGTCTTTTGACGGAAACTGCGGCGAGGCGTTTGCGTTTTACGCGGACGTGCTGGGCGGCAAGATTTTGATGCAGATGAGCTACGATCAGGCGCCGCCGGATGTGGGGATGGAGGTGCCGGCGGGGGCGGAAAAGCGGGTTATGCATATCCGCATGCAGCTGGCCGATTCGGTGCTGATGGGATCTGACTCGCCGCCGGGGCGGGGGGTGACGGCGTCGGGGTTTCACATTTCGCTGAACATGGATGATCTGGCGAAGGCCGAGACGGTGTTTGCACGGCTGAGCGAGGGCGGCCAAGTGATGATGGCGTTGCAGAAGACGTTTTGGGCGCGCGGGTTTGCGATGTTTACGGATAGGTTTGGCACGCCTTGGATGATTAATTGCGAGTAGCCGGTCGCTGTTCGCCTTCTGGTTACCGCGATGGTCTAAACTCACGGCATGATGGTGATCGACGTTGAGGACGCGGCGGAGCAGTTGGATGCGCTGGTGGAGCGCGTGGTCGCGGGAGAGGAGATCTTGATCGCGGTCAACGGGAGGCCGGTGGCCGTGATGCGCGCGCTGTCCCCGGCGGAAATTGGTGAGGCGGAGGGGCCGGGTTAGACGAGCGTGGCGGGGCCCGACGGCGGCGGGGCCTGCAGCATGCTTGGGAGAGGGGCTGTGGTTTGGATCAGGGCGGAGCGCTGCGGGGGCGGGTTTTTGAGGAAGGGTTTGGTGAGGCGGCCCAGAAATTTGGTCCACGCTTGGTCTAGCCAGATCAGGGGGAAGGCGCAGGCGAGGGTCAGGGCGACGCTGATGAGGCAGGCGGTGAGCGCGCTGGCGGGTTGGCCCAGGACGGGGACGGTTTGGTTGAAGACGGTGGCGCCGGCGGAGAGCATGATGGGGCCGTGCAGCAGGTAAATCGGGAAGCTGAGCAGACCCAGCCAAATCGCCCAGCTATGGCTGAAGACGCGGCGCAGGAAGGGGTTGCCGAGCAGCAAAAGAATCATCAGGACGGCGCCGGCATCCCAGACGAAGTGGGAGGTGTCGCCGGGGGGCATGATGGCTTTGATGGGCGCGTCGATGAGGAGCTTTTGCTCGTAGGTGAAACTTAACAAGTACAGCGCGGCGAGGCCAGTGAGGGTGGCCTGGCGGTTGCTGAAGGACGGAAAACGGTCCTCGGCGTAGAGCATGGCCAGAATGGTGCCGATGAGGAAATCACTGACATAGGTGTAGGGGTAGATGCCGCCGGCGCTGACCATGACGATGAAGATGAGGCCGAGGCGGAGCGGCCAGCTTTGGATGGCGAACAGGATGGGGGCGGCGAGGAAGATGGCGAAGGAGCCGAACAGCTCGATGCGCATGGTCCAGAGCGGGGAGTCGAAATGGACGTCGCCGGTGAGGAAGACGTTTACAAGACCCTCGTACAGGGCGGCGGACCAGGACAGGTTTTTGTGCTTTATGGGGGCGTTGCCGTGGGTGGCCATCCAGCCGGTGCCGATCTTTTGCGCGGCGGTGGCGTAGTTGTGGCCAAAAAGGTGGATGAGGAGCCAGGCGAACAGGCAGGCCACGGTGGTGAGCGCGGCCAGGCGGGGCCAGCGTTTGAGGGCGGTGACGAGAATTTTGGAGAGCCGGCGGTCCTTGGCGAAGGGGAGCGAGAGGATGAAGCCGGAGAGCACGAAGAACACGGCGACCGCGGCGCCGCCGTTGAGGCAGCCGAGAATGAACTGGGTAAAAATATCGAGCGGGCCGTGGCCGTGCGGGACGGCGCCGACGCCCTTGGGGGTGTAGCCGAGAACCAGGTGGTAGAGCACGACGATGGCCGCGGCGATGCCGCGCAGGCCTTCCAGGGGGACCAGTTTGTTGGGCGCGGAGCTCATCGTTGGTTGGACTTCGGAATGGGTTAGCAAAAATTCAAATTACGCCTGGATTGCAAATGGTTAGGGCGGGCGGGTAGATTGCGGGGATGAACGATTCAGCGACTGATGGCCAAAAATACGATTTTGCGGCGGCGGAGCCGCGCTGGCAGGCGGCCTGGGAGGCGGCCGGGTGCTTTCGGGCAGAGGATCTGCCGGCGGGAGGGCGGCAAAAATATTATGTGCTGGAAATGTTTCCGTATCCGTCCGGCAAAATTCATATGGGACATGTGCGCAATTATACGTTGGGGGATGTGGTCGCGCGTTACAAGCGGGCGCGCGGCTTCGATGTGATGCACCCGATGGGGTGGGATGCGTTTGGGCTGCCGGCGGAGAATGCGGCAAGGGCCCGGAAAATTGATCCGGCGAAATGGACGTTCGAGAACATTTCCGCCATGCGCGGGGAATTGAAGCGGATGGGACTTTCGTTGGATTGGTCTCGGGAATTCGCGACCTGCGAGCCGGAATATTATGGCAAGCAGCAAAAGTTGTTTTTGGATTTTTTGGCGGCGGGGCTGGTGGAGCGCCGGATGAGTGCCGTGAACTGGGACCCGGTGGATGGCACGGTGCTGGCGAATGAGCAGGTGATCGATGGGCGGGGGTGGTTGTCGGGGGCGCTGGTTGAGAAGCGGAATTTGGCGCAGTGGTTTTTGAAAATTACGGATTATGCTCCGGAGTTGTTGGAGGGTCTAAAAACGCTGCCGCGGTGGCCGGAGCGGGTAAAACTGATGCAGGAGAATTGGATTGGACGGAGTGAGGGGGCGGAGATAACATTCAGAGTTGCTCCGTCGTCCTATTACGAAACGATCCGCAAAGCCTTAAAGACGTCAACTAGAATCGACGGCCAGTTTTCAGATGATGATCTAGCCGTTGTCGCTGAAGGGCTTGTTACTAAGGTCGTTGGCGAAATCAAAGTCTATACGACGCGGCCTGACACGTTGTTTGGAATGTCGTTTTTGGCGATTGCGCCGGAGCACCCGGTGGCGAAGGCGGTGGCGGCTGTGAATGCCGAGGCGGCGGCATTTGTGGCGGAGTGCAATTCGCAAGGGACTTCGGAGGCGGCGATTGAGGCGGGGGAGAAGAAGGGGTTTGATACGGGGTTGCGGGTCGCCAGTCCGTTTGAGCCCGAGAAAACATTTCCGGTTTGGATCGCGAATTTTGTGTTGATGGAATACGGGACCGGGGCGATTTTTGGGTGTCCTTGCGGGGATCAAAGAGATTTGGATTTTGCGCGCAAGTATGGGCTGGATGTGCCAGTGGTGGTTTCGCCCGAATGCGATACCGTGCCGGTGATTGGACAAAAAGCGCTGGATGGAGATGGGTTTATTGTTAATTCGGGGTTTTTGGATGGGCTGACGACGAAGGCGGCGAAGGCGGCGGCCATTGCGAAACTGGAGGAGATCGGGGCGGGCAAATCGGTGGTGAATTGGCGGTTGCGGGATTGGGGGATTTCGCGGCAGCGTTATTGGGGGTGCCCGATACCGATTATTCATTGCGAAAAATGCGGGCCGGTGGGCGTGCCGGAACAGGAATTGCCGGTGACGTTGCCCAGCGATGTGACGTTTGATCGGCCTGGGAATCCGTTGGATTTCCATCCGACCTGGAAGCATGTGGCGTGCCCGCAATGCGGCAAGGATGCGACGCGGGAGACCGATACGTTTGATACGTTTATCGATTCGTCCTGGTATTTCGCGCGGTTTACCGCGCCGCATGCCGAAACGCCGACGGATTTGCCGGCGCAAAAGCATTGGCTGCCGGTGGACCAGTATGTTGGGGGGATCGAGCATGCGATTCTCCACTTGCTCTATGCCCGGTTCTTTACCCGGGCGATGAAAAAGACCGGGCATGTTTCGGTGGAAGAACCGTTCGCGGGGCTCTTTACCCAAGGGATGGTGACGCACGAATCCTACAAGGATGCAGACGGCAACTGGCTGTATCCGGATGAGGTGACAAAAAATCCGGACGGAACGGCGGTCGGCGCGGACGGCCGGCCGGTCACGGTGGGGCGGATCGAAAAAATGTCGAAATCGAAACGCAATACCGTCGATCCGGGGGTGATTATTGACCGGTTTGGCGCGGACGCGGCGCGGTGGTTTGTTTTGTCCGATAATCCGCCGGAACGCGATGTGGAGTGGACGGAGACCGGGGCGCAAGGGGCGTTCCGGTTCGTGCAGCGGTTTTTCAGGATCGCGGAGGTAATCGCCGCGGAGCCGAAGGTCGCGCAGCCGGCGCTGTTTGAGGGGGACGCGAAAAAATTGCGGCAGTTGACGCATCGCACGATCGCGGCGGTGACGGAGGCCTTGGAAACCTTTGCGTTCAATCT
>PLFB01000183.1 GCA_003137135.1 Acetobacteraceae bacterium | reverse complement strand
TTGCGGCCACCAGGTGACGCGTTTGGCGAGCGGGTAGAGCGCGACCGGGATGAGGGAGAGGACGCCCAGCAGTTTGGCCGCGTTGTTGAGCTGCAACAGGATGATCAGGCTGATGGTGAGCAGGATCGCCAGGAAAACCAGCGCGTTGATCGGCTTGAGCGCGCCGGAGGCGAGCGGGCGGCCGGCGGTGCGGGCGATTTTGGCGTCCAGTTTGCGGTCCCAGAAATCGTTTACCACGCAGCCGGCGCCGCGCATGGTGATCGCGCCGATGAAAAACAGAATCGTCAGCCAGATGCCGGATTTGAGAGTGGGGGCGGCGAGGCAGATGGACCACAGGCCGGGCAGGAACAGCAGCCAGGCGCCGATCGGCCGGTCGAAACGGGCGAGGATGGCGTAGGGGATGAGTTGCGCCGGCAGGTGCCGGACCCAGCCGGTGGCGCGTATATCGGTAAAACCGTCCATGGGTGCTAAAACCGGTTTTATGGGTGCGCCGTCAATCCGCTTGTTTGTCGAAACGCCGCTGGCGGCGGGCGTGAGGATATTGCTACCGGAGGCGCAGGCGCATTATTTGTCCCGCGTGATGCGCTGCGGGGTTGGCGATGATTTGTTGGTTTTCAACGGCATGGACGGCGAATTTCGTGCGTGCATTGAAGAGTTTTCACGCCGTGACGCCGGCTTGCGCGTCAAGGCGCAAACGCGCGCCCAGGCGCCGGAGCCGGATTGCTGGCTGTGTTTTGCGCTGTTGAAACGCCAAAAAACCGATCTGGTGGTGGAAAAAGCCACCGAGATGGGCGTCTCGCGCATCCAGCCNNCTGGCAGTGCCGGAGATTATGGCGCCGATGGCCTTGCCGGCGCTTCTGGCGGACTGGCCGGCGGCGCGAAACCTGTTTGTGGCGGACGAGCGGCGGGATGCGCCGACGTTGCGTTTTGCAAGTGAACCGGCGGGATTGCTGGTGGGACCGGAGGGCGGCTTTACCGACGCTGAAGTTGCCGCTATCGGGGCGAACCCGAAATTTTCGCGCGTCTCGCTGGGAGCGCGGATTCTGCGGGCTGAAACCGCCGCTATCGCCGGGCTCGCGCTGCTCCTCGCATCCGGCCCAAAGGAGTAAAGCTTTGTCGAACCCGGGAGACGCGGACGCGACGGTTGTGACCGATGTGCGCGACCTGGCGCGCTACCTGGAATCCGGCTGCAAGCCGCCGGCCGCATACAAGATCGGCACCGAGCATGAGGCTTTTGGCTTCTTCCGCGACACATTTGCCCCGCCGCCCTACCGCCCCGAAAACCGGCCGGGCATCCGGGATTTGCTGCTGGCGGCGGAGCAAGAGGGGCTGACGCCGATTTTGGACGGCGAGAACATTATCGGCCTGAAGGGCGGCGGGGCGTCGCTGTCGCTTGAGCCTGGCGGGCAATTTGAGCTTTCGGGCGCGATGCTGGCCTCGGTGCACGAAACCAAGGCGGAACTGGAGGCGCATGTCGCCCGCATCCACCGCATCGCCACGCCGCTGGGGCTGGGCTTCGCGCCGCTCGGCTTTCATCCCGCGGCCCGGCGGGAGGATATGCCGTTCATGCCGAAGGGCCGCTACAAGATCATGCGGGATTATATGCCCAAGGTCGGCGCGCTGGGGCTGGACATGATGCTGCGGACCTGCACGGTGCAGGTGAATTTGGATTTTTCGTCGGAAGCCGACATGGTGACGAAACTGCGGGTGGGGTTTTGCCTGCAGCCGCTGGCGACCGCGCTATTCGCGAATTCACCGTTTTATGAGGGCAAGCCGAACGGGCTTTTGTCCAACCGCGCGCAGGTATGGACGGATACGGATAACGCCCGCGCCGGCATCCCGGAAATGGTGTTTCTGGAAGGCTTTGGCTTCGAGGCGTATGCGAATTGGCTGGCGGATGTGCCGATGTATTTCGTGTACCGGGACGGCAAGTTTGTGGATGTCGCCGGCGCCAGCTTTCGGGATTTCATGCAGGGCAAGCTGGCCGCGCTGCCGGGCGAGCGCGCGACCGTGGGGGATTTTGCCGATCATTCCACCACCGCGTTTCCCGATGTGCGGCTAAAACGCTATATCGAAACCCGCGGCGCCGATTCCGGCCCGCCGGCGATGATGCTGGCGCAATCGGCGTTTTGGACCGGGATTTTTTACGATTCCGGCGCGCTGGAGGCGGCCAAACATCTGGTGCGCGGGATCTGCTACGAAGAGCTTCTGGAGATGCGCGCGCAAGTGCCGCGGCTGGGGCTGGAGACGCCATTTCGGGATGGCTCGATGCGGGACCTTGCCCGCGATGCGGTGCGGCTGGCGGAGCAGGGGCTGCGGGCGCGGGGCATCAAAAATGCGGCCGGGGACGATGAGCGGATTTTTCTCGCGCCGCTGCACGAAATCGCGGCGGGCGGGCCGACGCAGGCGGAGCGGTGGCTGGAAAACTATGAGCGGGAATGGCGGGGCGACGTCACCCGGATTTTCGACGAAGCGGCGCTCTAGGAAGAAAGCAAACAGCGCTTTTTGAAAAAAGCCCCTCCGCGGGCGCGGCGCAAAAACTTTTGCGAGCTGGGGGCGTGTGGACGGGGATTGCCGTTAATCGCTTCCGATGGAGGCGATTAACGGCTTCCAGTGCGCCGAAGCCCGGACGCGAAGCGGCCAAAAGTTTTTTTGGTTACTTTTTTTTCAAAAAAAGTAACTTCTTTCTTCTTTAACGTCTTGTTAGATTTGTCGCGGCCACCGTCTTTTGGCAGCGTCGCGGCGATTGCTTCGCTGCGCCGCGGAGGCTCGCAATGACGTGGATGAGTCGGCGCCCATGGACTTCGGTAAAGTCAAAAGACGGTCGGCTTGATATCCTAACGTTCTGTTACGATGAACGCGACCTTGCCTGAGAGCGTGGCGCCGGGGGCGAGGGTGGTCATGGGGGCGTCGTGTGGGTCGCCGTTGGGGTTGAGGGCGTCGGGGCGGTGGGTGACGGGTTCGACGGCGAAGTCCTCGCGGATGGTGGGGGTATAGACGACGATGTCCTGGAAGATGTCGCCGGCCATGACGGTGAGGCGGCGGTTGTGGGCGGGCCAGGCGAGGGTGGCGCGCTGGTCCCAGCCGCCATAGGCGTGGTCGATGAGGTCGGTGGCGCTGATCGGGTGGCCGGCGCGAAAATCGAATTTGCCGGCGTCGGGGATGGATTTTTTCGGGATGTCTTCGGCATCCTTCCGCCAGACATAGGCGGCGTTGAACTGCAGGGTGACGCCGCCGTGGCGCAGGTAATAGGGGTGCAGGCCGAGGCCGGCGGGGGCGGGCGCGGTGTGGGTGTTTTCGATGCCGAGTTCGATGATCAGGCGGTCAGGCTCCAGGGTAAAAATTTGCCAGGCGTTGTAGGGGAACGGCCATTCATCGGTGGGGGTGGGGAAGCTGAACTCGCAGCTTGCGGTGGTTTGGGTTTGCGCGGTGAGGCGCCAGGGGTGGAAGCGGGCGGTGCCGTGCATGGCGTGGCGGGGGTCTTCTTCGTCGTGCTTCAGGGCGTAGTGCTGGCCGGCAAAAGTAAATTTTCCGGCGCGGATGCGGTTGGAGTAGGGGATGAGGGGGAAGCAGGAAAAGGCGCGGACGTCGCCGGCGGCGATGGATTGGGGCGAGGTTTCCCGAAAGATTTGGAAGTTTTCGTGCTGGAATGAGGCGATGCTGGCGCCGCGTTCGGGGAGGAGGGTGAGGCGGAGGGGGGCGTTTTGCAGGGTGATCATGGGGAGTAGGTGGGGTGGGCGATGGCGTGAGTCATCCTGGGGGATGATGGATCGTCCAGTCTTCGGTTTGCAGGCCGGGGATGCGGGCGAAGGCTTTGCCGCTGGTGACGAGGACGGCTTGCAGGGAGATCGCCTGCGCCGCGATGAGGGTGTCGAGCGGGCTAAAAACCTTACCGGTGCGCTCAAGACTTGCGCGAAGATCGCCGTATAGGCGGGCGGCTTCACTAGTCCACGGCATGCTCACGGCGCGCCGCAGGAAACCATTGTCGGGGCGGTTCACTTGCGGCTTCTACCGCGGTCTGCTAGTGCGCGCGCTCTGTTTTGGTGTTTTAACCGGTTAAGGCGTTTGTATCATGGCTGTCCCGAAGCGAAAAACCTCCCCGTCGCGCGCCGGCATGCGGCGCAGCCATCAGGCGCTGCGGGCCGAGGCGCATGCCGAGTGCGGCAATTGCGGGGAGCTGAAGCGGCCGCACCATGTGTGCTCGCATTGCGGGCATTACGATAACCGCGAGGTGGTGCCGTCGGACAAATCCTCGAAGGGCGTCGTGCGCGTCTAAGTGAGCGCCTGAAATTTTGCGACTCCCTGGCACTGCTTTAGTGGATGGGCGATGAGCCGGACGAGAATTTTGGCGGTGGATGCGATGGGCGGGGACGCCGCGCCGGACATGGTGGTGGCGGGGCTGGAAATTTCTTGCGCCCGGCATCCGCTGGCGAAGTTTTTGGTGTT
>PLFB01000042.1 GCA_003137135.1 Acetobacteraceae bacterium | reverse complement strand
CCCAATTTGTCCAAAAGCTCCATCCCCCGCCGCTCCGCGTCGCGCTTCACCACGCCGGCGATCATCTGCGGCAGCGCCACATTCTCCAGCGCCGTAAACTCCGGCAGCAGATGGTGAAACTGGTACACCATGCCGATCGTTTTCAGCCGTATCGCGGTCCTGGCCTCATCCCCCAGCGCCCCCGCATCCCGCCCGTCGATCAACACCTTGCCGCCATCCGGCTTTTCCAAAAGCCCCGCCAGATGCAGCAAAGTCGATTTCCCGGACCCCGACGGCGCCACCAGCGCCACGATCTCCCCGCGCGCCAGGCTCAAACTTGCCCCGTCCAGCACCGTCAGGTCTCCGCCCTCGGTCTTGTAAGTCCTCCGCAGGCCGTCCAGCACCAGCAAAACCGACTCACTCACGCCGCAGCGCCTCGATCGGATCAATTTTTGCCGCCCGCACACTTGGATAGATCGTCGCCAGCAGCGACAGCGCGCAGGACATCACGATCACCACCACAACCTGGTGCCAATCCAATTTGGCGGGCAATTGCTCGAGATAATACACGGTGGGGTCAAACAGTTTCGTCCCGGTCATCCATTGCACAAATTCCCTGATATTCTCGATATAGGCGCAAAACACCGTGCCGAGCACAAACCCCAAAAACGTGCCAAAAATTCCCACCGACGCGCCGCACATCAAAAATATCCGCAGCACCGCGCCGGACGTCGCCCCCATCGTCCGCAGAATCGCGATATCCCGCGCCTTGTCCTTCACCATCATGATCAGCGAGGAAATCACGTTGAACGCCGCGACGACGATGATGAGGGTGAGAATCAAAAACATCACATTCCCCTCCACCACCACCGCGGCAAAAAACGAATCGTTATTTTGGCGCCAGTCCTGCACGCTCACCGGCGCGCTGCCCGCCGCGTCCCGGATCGCCGCCTTCACATCCTCATCATTGTCCGGATCGGTCACATAAACCTGGATCTGCGACACCGCATTCGCCGTCCCAAACAAATTCTGCGCCGCGCCCAGCGGGATGAATACAAAACTCGAATCATACTGCGCCATCCCGGTCTGAAACACCGCGACGACCCTGAAACTCTCGATACTCGGTATCGTCCCGATCACCGTCGCCTTCCCCTGCGGCAAAATCAACTGAATCGTGGACCCCACCGAAACGCCAAACTGCGAGGCCAGCCCGCCGCCAATTGCAATGGTATTATCCCCTGTCAGATCGGCAATATTCCCCGCCACGACGTGTTGCGAGACCGTCGGCAAATCCGCCAGCCCCTGCGGCGTAATGCCCCGCGCGATCCCGCCCAGCGCGCCGCCCTGCGGCCCCGAGAGTAAAACCTCATTCTGCGCGATCGGAAACGCCGAAACCACCCCCGGTATTTTCGTAATCTTGCCCGTCAGATCATCATAATCCGTCAGCGGCGCGCCCGCCCCGTAAACCCCGATATCCCCGTTCAGCCCCAAAATATCGGACAAAAGTTCTTGCCGGAACCCATTCATCACGCTCATCACGATAATCAGCGTCGCCACCCCCAGCGCGATCCCTACCAGCGAGAAGATCGCGATCACCGAAACAAACCGCTCCCCCCGCCGCGCCCGCAAATACCGCCCCGCCACCTTCCGCTCAAAAGCATTAAACATGAACACACTCGTCATTGCGAGCGAAGCGAAGCAATCCAAGAGTCACGCCAAAGACCTTTCAGTGAAAGCAAGAAGTTCTTTTTTGAAAAAAAGAACCAAAAAACTTTTATTCCGCTTCGCGCCGTGCTGGCCCGCCATGGTCCCAACGCCGCGCGAAGCGGGCCAAGAGTTTTTTTGCTTCTTTTTTTGCAAAAAAAGAAGTTCTTTCACCCTCCTAAAACTCTACCAAGCGCTTCCTCAACCGAAACCTCACTCCGCTCCCCCGTCGCCCGCCGCTTCAACTCCACCACCCCATTCGCCGCTCCCCGCGGCCCCACAATCACCTGCCACGGATGCCCCAACAGATCCGCCTCTGCGAACTTCGCCCCCGCCCGTTCGTCCCGATCATCATAGAGCCCGTCAGCCCCCAACGCCTCATGCAGCCTCTCACAAATCGCCCCGGTCTTTTCATCCCCCTGCCGAAGGTTCAAAATCGCCGCCTTGAACGGTGCAATCGCATCCGGCCAGATAATCCCTGCCTCATCATGCCGCGCCTCGATAATCGCCCCCACCAGCCGCGACACCCCAATCCCATAACTCCCCATCTCCGGAAAAACCTTCGCGCCATCCGCCCCGATCACGCCAAACCCCATCGACTCGGAATATTTCTTGCCGAAATAAAAAATCTGCCCCACTTCAATCCCGCGGCCCTCCCGCCGCCGCGCCTCCGGCACCGCCGCCCAAGCCTCGACATCATGTTTTTCGTCGGTGGCCGCATATTTCGTTGTGCAAGCAGTATAAAACTCGTCTAGGCCAGCCGCCGTATAGGGCACGGAAAACGCATCTCCAGACTCAAACGCCGCATCATAAAACACCCCGCTCTCCCCGGTCGGCGCCAGCACGTGAAACTCGTGCGACAAATCCCCGCCAATCTGCCCCGTATCGGCTCGCATCGGAATCGCAACGATCCCAATCCTCTGAAACGTCCGCATATAAGCCAAAAGCATTTTTTTGTAGCTGATCAGCGCGGCGGAAAAGTCCAGATCAAACGAATAGGCATCCTTCATCAAAAACTCGCGGCCGCGCAGCACGCCAAACCGCGGCCGCACCTCATCGCGAAACTTCCACTGAATGTGATAGAGCATCTGCGGCAGTTCGCGGTAACTTTTCACCGCATCGCGCATGATCGCCGTGATCATCTCCTCATTCGTCGGCCCATACAAAAGCTCGCGCTCATGCCGGTCCGTTATCCGCAGCATCTCCTTCCCATAAGCCTCATACCGCCCCGACTCCCGCCACAAATCCGCACTCTGGATCGTCGGCATAAGGATTTCCTGCGCCCCGCACGCATCCTGCTCCTCCCGCACAATCGCCTCGATCTTCTTCAGCACCCGCAGCCCCACCGGCAGCCAGGCATAAATGCCGGACGCCATCTGCCGCACCAAGCCCGCCCGCAGCATCAGCCGATGCGACGCAATCTGCGCCTCCGCCGGAATTTCCTTCAGCGTCGGCACCAAACTTTCCGATAACCTCATGTCACATCCTCAAAACAACTCATGCCTACAGCCGCAACTCCTGCCCCGCCAGGGGCACCGCCGGCGCCAAAAACCTGTCCGCCGCGCGCCTGGCCGGCACCTCCACGAACACATGCAAAATCATCGCATACGCAAAGGTCAGCACCACCATGGCCGCGCAGAACAAAAACCCCTGCTGCCCCGGCCGCATGTGAAAATGCCTGAAAATCTGGGTCACCAGCAACTCCGCGGTGCCAAAACTCATATAAAACGCATACGAAAGCCGGCCCAAAAATATCAGCCCCTCGCGCTTGCCAAACACCGGCTCGCGGCCGGAATCCGCCTGCATCGCCAGCGCATAAATCAGCAGCCACAGCCCGGTCACCACCAACGTGTCCCACCCCAGCCAGGCAAACAAGGCCACCGCCGCCACGCCCACAAACGCCAGCGTTCGCGACGGCATTTCATCCGCCCACATCGGCACCATCCGCGCCGTCGCCATGCCTAACAAAAACTCCGGAAAGAACCGCAGCAGCACGCCGCCATACGTCATATTCAACCCGCTGCCGGAATAATAATCCACCGCCCCCAGTACCGGTATCCAGAACACCACCGCCGGCACGATCACCGCATCCGCCCATCGGCTCATAAAATGCCAGATCACCGGAAACGCCAGATACCCGGCCCACTCCGTGCTCACCGACCAGCTCGGATAATTCCACGCCAGAAAATTCGAAAACCCCCAGCCCTGGATCAGCAGCAGATTCTCCACCAGCGAGCCCAGCGTAAACCGCGCCGAACTCCGCGGCGCCATCCCCAGCGCCCAGCCCGTCACCAAAAACACCACCAGCACAAAAATCGTCGCCAGATGCACCGGATACACCCGCGCCAGCCTTTTGCCCCAAAACTGCAGCGAAGCCCCCCACTCCCACTCCATTTCCGCGTGCACGCGCGCCAAAATCATCCCCGAGAGCACAAAAAACCCGTCCACCCCCAGATAACCGGCCCGAATCACATCCCCCACAAACCCCAAATGCCAGGAAAACCCGGCATAAAGATCGATATGGTAGATGAACACCCAGGCCGCGAACGCCGCCCGGCAAATCGTCAGATCAGTAATCTCGGTGCGGTTCATGCCGAACGCCTATCCCAACAGAAAGAAGCCCGCCAGCCCATAAGGGCGGCGGGCCAAGTTCAGGGAGGAAACGCCAGTCACACGGCAGAATGAAGAACCAAACTTCATCCTGAAGACATACTGCATCGCACAAAGCCCCACCGCAAGCGAAATCGACATCAAAAAAGTATAAAAATTAGGCGGAAGAGCCGAAAAGCATTTCGAGAAGGCGTTAAGCATATTTTTTCATCGAAAAACGATGAAAAAATATGCTTGAAGGAAGAATGTTCTTTTTTGAAAAAAAGAACCAAAAAACTTTTATTAACTGCGGGCGCTGAAAGCACCTCGTCCGTAATCGCCTCTGCGAAAGGCGATTACAGGCGAGGTGCTTTCAGCGCCCGCAGTGAATAAAGTTTTTTGCGCCGCCCAGCGGATGGGCTTTTTTTTAAAAAAGCGCTTCTTGCTTCCCTAGATTCTTAGGATATGAGCTTCCACGATCGGCCGTTTGCCCAGCCGCTTGCCCACAATCCTGCGCAGCACCGCCCGCGCCGAGTCAGTAAACGCCGCATCCTCCCGCCGCAGCGATGCCGGCAGGTCGTTCAAAGACTCCAAAAACTCGCCCTCCACTTCCCGCTGCAGGCGTTCCTGCTCGTCCAGCAGCCCCGGCGCGCTTACTCGCGCCGCCCCCACAATCTTGCCGGCGGCATCGACCACGGCGCTGCCCACCACCACGCCGTTGAACAGCATACGCCGCCGCGCCGCCATCACGCCACCCTTCAGCGGCACCACTTTTTCCCCATCCACCGCCAGCCGCCCCGTCGGCGCGCTATCCACCACCTCAAAGCGGTTCGCACTCAGGCTCAACACGTCGCCGTTTTCCAGCAGCACGGCCCGGATGCCCTCATCCTCCGCCAGCGCCGCCTGCGCCGAAAGGTGGCGCCACTCGCCATGCGTCGGCACCAGATACTGCGGCCGCACCAGCTTATACAATTTCACCAACTCATCGCGCGCCGGATGCCCCGAGCAATGCGTCAGCTCATCATCATCGGTAATCACGTCCACGCCGCGGCGCACCAGGGTATCCTGCACCGCGGCGATCTTCTTTTCATTCCCTGGTATCATCCGCGACGAGAAGATCGCCGTATCGCCCTCGCCCAGCACCGCATACCTGTGCGAATCCGCCGCGATCCGCGCCATCGCGCTCCGCGGCTCACCCTGGCTCCCCGTCACCAGCATCAGCAGGTGGTCATCGGGTATCGAGCCCATCTCCTCCTCCGGCACAAACTCCGGCACATCGCGCAGATACCCCGCCTCCTGCGCGGCCGCGACGTAATTCCCCAGGCTCCGCCCCACCAGCGCCACATGCCGCCCGCACGCCACCGCCGACTCGATAATGCTCGCCACCCTTGCCACGTTGCTGGCGAAGCACGTCACCGCGATTTTTCCGGGCATATCCCCGATCAGCGCCTTCAGACTCTTCTTCACATCCAGCTCGCTGCCCGAATGCCCATCCACCATCGCATTGGTCGAATCCGATACAATCGCCAGCACCCCGGCATCTCCCAGTGCCTTCAGCGCCGCCTCATCCGCCAACGGCCCCACCACCGGGTGTGGATCAAACTTCCAATCCCCCGTATGCAGCACCGTCCCATATTTCGTCGTAATCGCCAGCGCCTGAGACTCCGGCGTCGAATGCGTCATCTGGATATATTTCAAGCCAAACGGCCCCAGCTCAAAACTCCCGCCAGGCTTCACGATATGAATTTTTGCGTCCCGCCCCAGCCCCGCCTCATTCAACTTCCGCCGGATCACCGCCGCGGTAAACGGCGTCGCATAAATCGGGCATTTCAACTGCGGCCAAAGCCGCGCCACCCCGCCGATATGATCCTCGTGCGCATGCGTAATCACCAGCCCTTTCAACTGCTCGCGCTTGCTCACCGCGAATGTCGGATCAGGCAGCAAAATCTCCGCTTCCGGCGCCTCCGGCCCCGCAAACCCCATCCCGCAATCCACCGCGATCCAGACCTCATCGCAGCCATACAGATTGAAATTCATCCCAATCTCGCCGGTCCCGCCCAGCGGCACAAACACAAACCCGCCCAGACCCTTAGCCTGGCCGTTCCCCGGCTTTGCGCCGGCCTTCGATGACATTTAGGAAAAACTCCACACAGAAAAATACAAGGTAACGCATACCATAGATGGTGCGCCGCCACAAAACCACCATCCCCGCGATTGACCCGCCACGCGCCCCACCTATGCTCACAGCAAAGCCATAACTCGACAGGAGTGAACAATGTCCGAAGCGCCAGATCTTCTCTCCCCCACAATTCTCGACCCCTTCGCCAGCTTCGCCACCACGGCCTCGATCAGGCCCGCCGACACGATTTCCGCCGGCAGCCTCGGCGCCGCCCCCGCCCTGATCACCAGCATCAATTCCGCGGCCTTCACCGACCTGCCCGCCGCGATGAGTTTCATCAGCCTGCCCACCACCACTCCCACCGTCACCGAATTGCTGGACGCCTCGATGGCCGTCATCACCACCTTCATCAACCCCATCACCGGCACGCTCACCATGGGCGACCTCACCGACTTCGACGTCGGCGGCAAACAACTTATTAAGGAAAACCTGCACACCGGCCTGCTCGGCGCCGCCTTCCTCACGCCCGAGCACCAGGTCGTCATCGCCTTCGAGGCGACCAGCGGCTTCACCACCAAAGGCACCAGCGCAGCCTTCTACGCCGCCCAGCTCAACGCCGACATCGACCAGATCGCCTCTCCCACCACCCCCAAAAACGACATCCAGGCCGCCGCCTTCGCCAGGCAGGTCGTCAAGGCCGCCGCCGCCGACGGCATCAGCGCCAGCAACGTTTTTGTCACCGGCGATAGCCTTGGCGGCATCGAGGCCGAATACACCGCCCAGCAAACCGGCCTCGCCGGCATCGCCTTCGAACCCACCGGCATCGCCCCAGATTCTTCCGCCAACGGTAATGGCGCGGCCGGCTCAGGCAAGAATTTCATCGACGTCGTCACCTATGGCGACCCCGTCGCCAACCTCGCCTCCGACATCGACATCGAACAACCCCTCGCCGGCCCCTACGTCCCCGGCGGCGGCACCGACCCGCATTACGGCCAGGAATTTTTCATCGGCGAACCCGCCAACCAGTCCTACATTTCCTCAAGCTTGGCTCCCTACGACGCCGCGATCGCCGCGTCCGAAGCCAACGGCACCGAAAAAGCCTACCTTTCCGGCCTCATCGACACCTATCTCAGCATCGCCACCCCGTACCACAATCCCTTCACCACCGCCTTCGACCTCGGCACCACCCTGCCCCCGCTCACCGAATCCATCCTCGGCGCAGGCGCCTCCAGCTCCCTCACCGTACCCACCTACCTGGCCGGCGGCGACACCATCCCGCAACTTTTAGCCCACATCGCCGCCACCAACGCCGTCACCTAGCCCCGCAGGCCGGCAACATGCCGCCGCCAAGAATCGCCCATACCCGAACCGGCGCGTGACCGGATTGCCCTGCGCGCAAACTATCTCGAGGCCTCAACAGATGCGTTCGCGTCCGCGTCCGCCTCGATGGTCGGATCAAACAGCCTCCAGGTCCCGCGCCCAGCCTGTTTTGAGCGATACAGCGCCTTGTCGGCATCCTGCAGCAGCCGCTCCGGGTTCACGCGCTCGGTTGGCGCCATCGCGATTCCCACGCTCACGCCGATGCTCAGCATGTGCCCTTCGATCATGAAAGGCTTGCTGATCGCATCCACAATCCGGCGGGCCAGGGCGATTGGTTCCGACTGGTCCGTGACGTTAAGCTGCAGGATCACGAATTCATCACCGCCCAGCCGGGCGACCGTATCGCCGGCGCGCACCGCGGCCCGCAGCCGGTCCGCGACGGCCTGCAGCAAGCCGTCGCCCACCGGGTGTCCAAAGCCATCATTGACCGCCTTGAAACGGTCAAGATCAAGACAAAGCATCGCGAAACCCGTACTGACCCCGGTGTCGGTGAAGGCATGCCCGAGCTGGTCCCGGAACAGCGCCCGGTTTGCCAGTCCGGTCAGCATATCATGATGCGCCAGATAGGCGATTTTTTGCTCGGCGGCGCGGCGCTCGGAGATATCCTCGAGCGTCATGACCCAGCCGTGATCGACCAGAGGCTCGAAATGCTTGGCGATGGTCCGGCCGTCCTGCAGTTCCGAAATCTCATCGATCGGCAGGCCGGCGCGCCGGCGCGCCACGAGGCCCGCGAGATATTCCTCCACGCTCGCATCCCAGAACGTTCCGGCGGCGATGCGCAGCTCGGCGATTTCGGCGGTGGACATGCCAGCGCGGACAAGCTCGCTCGGCAAGCCGATCACCTGGCAAAAGCGCTGGTTGAATACCAAAAGCCTGTCGTCGTCATCGAAAAAACACACGCCCTGCGAGAGATTGGCGAGCGTCACTTCCAGTCTCTTTTGCGCGAGATCGAGCTCGGCGTTTTTCGTGGCGAGACGGCGTTCCGAGGCCTCGATCCGGTCGAACTGCACGCCGAACAGCCGCAGCACCCCAATCGCGCAGAGCGCCGAAAAAATGCCGCCGAGCACGACCCATATCCGCTCCTGCTCCCATTGCAGCAGCGCATCGGCCTGCGTGCAGGATGCTTCCACGATGATCGGCAGATTATGCAATGGACGCATGACGGCGATGACCGGCGCCGGACTGAAATAGGCCGGCGCGTCGTACGCGCCGCCGCCCGCGGCGGCGATCGCGTACCAGGGCGATTTGGACGGAATGCGCCGCCCGATATCGGTATCCCGCGCGGGATACCGCAACAGCACAATGCCATCGCGCCGGGCCAGATACAGCGTCCGGTGCGGCGGCATCGCCAACTGGTAAAACGTGGCGAGGCCGGCCAATGAAACGTCGGCCACGATGATTCCTGCAAAGCCGCCATGCGCGTCATCGATGCGGCGCGCCAGCGGCAGCTCCCAGGCACCGCTCGCTTGGTCCCGCACCGGGATCCCGACGAATGTCGCCGGATCATTGTCGTTTTTGAAATGGCTGAAATAGTCCTGGCCGGAGACGTCAACCGGCGTGGCGGGCCAGCCTTGCGAATTGTTGACCACCCTGCCATCGGCACCCACCAGCACCAGCGCATCCAGCCCGGAGCTCCGCTCGAGTTGATTGGATAGCAGGTCGAAGACCGCCGGTGACTGCGGCCTGACGGCGATCACCGGCGGCGCCGGATCGGGCGGCGCGGCCAGCCGGGTCTGCACGGTTCTCAGCGCCTGGTCGGCCTGCGCCAGCAGATGCGCCGTCTGCCGCGCCATGCCGTTGTCGAGATTGGCCGTGGCCGTCTGAAACGCGCCGATCGCCGCCTGACGCTGCATCGAGATGATCTCGCAGGTCCCGCCGAAGATGGACACCACGATCACGGCACCCATCATGATCAACTGGTTGCGGGTCGAAATTCCTGTCATGTCACCAAAAAGCCGATCATTCATGGGATGGCGGAGACCGCAAAGCCGCGCGGCAGATCCGCGCTCCTGCGTTCTGCCCCGCATAAATGAACAAGGTGTTAATGACTTTGCGTTTTCGAAAGGTCGATGCTGTTCTCGAGCATCTTGCAATGCCATCCGGCCCGAAACTGCAAGAATTTGGTCCCGCTCAAATCTGCCTCCGTCCTAACACTTGATGAAACGTGCTTGCGCACATCCGGCGCATAAAATTTTTCCCGCCGCAGGCGATTGGTTTCGCGCCGCCATGGGACGGCTTTTCCGGGGCCCGAGATGCGGACCGCTCGTGATCCGCGGTGCAGCGACGGCATTACGCTATGAGATCGCGGCGATCCCGATCGCCGAGCGCGCTAAAACGAGCAACGTGGCGATCGCCGCGGCGGCTCAGTTGCACGCCCTACGACACCGTGCCACGGTAATGTCAGAAACGAGAATCAAGAGACCGCTACGACGGAGGATAGGGTGGGGGATGTGGTTAATTTTGCTAGTCAGCCGCCGGCTTGGGCCGCAAACCACCCCTGTGCCGCCCGCGGATGACGGGTTCGTCCCTGCCTGCGCCGACCGAAATCACCTGCGTGGCCGTCGCCAACCGCGGCGAAGCGGCCATCCGCTTTCTGCGAACGGCGCGCAGCTGGGCCGGCCGGCATGGCAAACCTTTGCAGACTTTGGCCCTTTATACCTACGCCGATGAAGGCGCCGCCTTCACGCGGCTCGCCACCCGCGCCGTCTGCCTCGGCGAGGCCGTGACGCGCGGCGCCGACGGGCAGCTTTTCAGTACTTATCTGGATATCGACAAGATCATCGCCGCCGCCAAGTCGGCCGGGGCCGACGCGCTATGGCCGGGCTGGGGGTTTGCGTCGGAACGGCCGGAGCTGGTCGAGGCCTGCGCGGCTGCCGGCTTGACCTTTCTGGGCCCGCCGGCTGCCGCGATGCGCGCGCTTGGCGACAAGATCGCCGCAAAACGCCTGGCGGAGTCTTGTGATGTGCCGGTCAGTCCGTGGTCCGGCGGGCCGGTGGACGAGACCAACGCGGCGGCCTGGGCCACGCGCATTGGGTATCCCCTGCTGCTGAAAGCCACCGCCGGCGGCGGCGGCCGCGGCATCAGGCGCGTCAGCGGGCCCGAGGAGATCGCCGGCGCCTTGCGCTCGGCCGCCGCCGAGGCCGCCGCCGCTTTCGGCGATCCGTCGATTTTCCTCGAGGCGCTGGTGACCGACGCCCGCCACATCGAAGTCCAGGTGTTGGCCGACCAGCATGGCGGCGTATGGGCGCTGGGGACGCGCGACTGCTCAATGCAGCGCCGCCGCCAGAAAGTGCTGGAGGAGGCACCGGCGCCGGGGCTGACGCCGGAGGTCGAGGCGGCTTTGTGCGCCGCGGCGGTGCGTCTGGCGCGCGCCTGCGGCTATGTCAGTGCCGGCACGGCGGAGTTTCTGCTGCTGCCGGACGGGCGGACGTTCTATTTTCTGGAGATGAACACAAGGCTGCAGGTCGAGCATACGGTCACCGAGGAGGTGTACGGGGTCGATCTCGTGGCGCTGCAGATCGGGATCGCCTCCGGCGCGCGGCTGGCTGACACGCCGCCGGCGCCGCGGGGTGCTGCCATCGAGGCCAGGCTGAACGCCGAGGACCCGGATCAGGATTTCGCGCCGCGCGCCGGGCGCCTGCTGCGCTTCCGGCTGCCGCACGGCCCCGGCATAAGGGTCGATTCCGGCTACGCCACCAATAACGTGGTGCCGACCTATTTCGATTCCATGCTGGCGAAAATCATCGCCCATGGCGCGACCCGCGCGGCGGCGCTGGGACGGCTGGAGGCCGCCCTGATCGAAACCGAGGTGGTGCTGGACTGTGGTCTATCCAACCGCGCTCTGCTGGTGGACCTGGTGGGGCGCAGCGCCTTCCGGGAAGGTGCTGTCACCACCGCCTGGCTGGATTCCTATCTGCTCGCCCGCCCGTCACCCGCCTTGCGCGCCCATCTGGGCCCGGCGCTGGCCGCCGCCGCGATCGATGACGAGCGCCGCGTGCGCACCGGACAGGTCGCCAACTTCATCGCGGCGGCGCAGCGCAGCCTGCCGCGCGACGTGCCCGAGCAGGGACCGCTGGTGCTGCGCTATGAACTGGGCGGCGGCACCGTCGCGGTCGAGGTCGCCAGCCACGGCCCGCGTGAAAAGCGCGTGCGGTGCGGCGACTGGGAGGTGCGGGTCCAGACCGAGCAGATCAATGAATGGACCCAGCACCTGACCATTGGTGGCGAGCGTTTCGCCGCACTCTGCTGCGCCACGGCCACCGACGTGCAGGTCGAGGTGGAGGGGATCGCGCATTGTTTCCGCCGGGTCTCCGACGGGCGGGTGCGCGCCGCGCTGCCGGCGGCGGTGGCCCAGGTGCATGTGAAGCCGGGCGATGCGGTGGCGGCCGGCGACCGCCTGGTCACGCTCGAGGCGATGAAGATGGAGAGCGCGGTCCTCTCGCCGCTGGCCGGCGTGGTTCGCGCCGTGCTGGTGCGTCCCGCCGGTCTCGTCGCGGCCGGTGACGTGATCGTGGAGCTCGACCCCGCTCTGGACAAAGCGGCCGAGCCGGCCGCCGCCGAGCCGGATCTGCCGCGCCACCGCGAGGCGCCGCCGGCACCGCTGCACGTGCTTGAGAGCCGGATTCTGGGTTTTGACGTCACGGCCGAGGAAGCCGCCGCGGCGATGGAGGCGTTGCGGGCCGGTCCACCGCCGCCGCGCGCGGCGCTGATGCGCCTGGTCCGCGCCGCGGTGGTGCAGGAACAGCTATTCAAGTCCGGGCCGTATGACGATGCCGTCAATGAGCTCGGCGAGAGCAGCGTGGCGCAGCTTGGCTGGTTCGTGCACCACCGGCGTTTGGCGGAGGAACGGCTCTCGGCGCCGATGATTCGCCGTCTCAAACGCTTCCTGGACCTGCATGGCCTGCGCGAGGACGGCGACCCGCGCGTGCCCTCCGCCCTAATGCGCCTGTTTCAGGCGCGCGGCGCCGAGGGTTCGCAGAGCGGCCTGCTCCTCGAACTTCTGCACGCGCTCGCGCGTGTGCCGCTGCCCCACGACGCCACCGCAACCGGCGCGCCGGACGATCAGCGGGTGCTGTTCGAAAATCTGGCCGGCGAGGCGCTGCGGCGCGGCGACCGGCAGGTCGCGACCGCGTCCTGGAACCTGGTCCATTTATGGTACGACCAGCCGGCCAGGCGGCGCGCGGCCCAGGCCGAGGCGGCGCGCGCGGCCCAGCTCTGGGCCCGGCTCGACACCGCGGGCCTGGCGGACCTGTCGCTCGAAGTGGTGGCGGCTACGATCCCCAACACGGCGGCGGCGGCGAACCTCGCGCTGTCGCTCCTGCTCGCGCGGTTTTACCCCGACCGGGTCGAGACCGAGGCCGAACCCCTGCTGGGCCGGATCCTCCGCCGCTCCGCGCGCGCCGGCGGCCGGGCTGAGATCGCGGCGCTGCTGCTCGCTGACCCGCACGACCTCGCGACGGCGGTGGCGGCGCTGGAGGCCAATGTGGAAGCCGATGTCTGGCTGCGCGCGCCGCCGCCCGACGGCGCGCTGACCCAAGCCGCCGCCGTGCCGCGCGCGCGCTGGACCGCGCTATGGGTGGAGGGCGGGGTGCTCCGCGCCTCGACCTGGCGGGCGGCCGGCGGCGCGATGAGTGAGGAAGCGGCGCTGGCGGATCTGCATCCGGCCGGTCCCATCGCCCGCGAACTCGCGCGCTACTCCGCCTTCGCCCTGCGGCGCGAACCGGCGCCGCCCGGCGTAGCGATTTTCCGCGCGACCGCCGGCAAGGACGAGCGCCTGCTGGCCTTCGCCCGCGTCGAAGCCTTCGCGCCCGAGATCGAGGGCGACTACGTCCGCGTGCCGCAGCTCGAGGCGGTGTTTTTGGAGGCCGCCCAGGCGCTGCGCGATACGCTGCGGGCCGAACGGGGGCGCGGACCCGAGATGAACCGGATCGCGCTGTTCATCCGTCCGCCCATTCTGCTCACGCCGCCGCAGCTGCAGGCGGTGGCGACACGGCTGGCGCCGGCGAGCCAGGATCTCAACCTGGAGACGGTCTCGCTGGTCGGGCGCTTCACCTTCGGTGACGGGCATGCGCGCGAGCGGGAAGTCGAGTGGCGGGAGTCGCTCGCGCTCGGGCCGCGGATTCAGGTCATGCCGCCGCGCGACGGCCAGATCCCCATCCGGTCGCTGTTCGAACAGAAGGTGGTGAGCGTGCGCCGGCGCGGCCTGTTCCACCCCTACGAAGTGATCACCTGGCTGACGGCGCCGCGCGAACAAGGCGGGCCGCCGCGTGGCCGGTTCGAGGAGCTGGAGCTGGACGGGCCGCAAGGTGAGCGCCTGGTGCCGGCGCCCGCCCGGGCGTGGGGCGAAAACCCGGCCGCCGTGGTCGTGGGCATGGCGACCGCCGCCTCGGCCCGGTTTCCGGAAGGGCTCACGCGTATGCTGATCATCGGTGACGCCACCATGGAGATGGGGGCGCTGGGTGAAGCGGAATGCCGGCGCATCATCGCCGCCATCGATCTCGCCGAGGCCAGGGGCCTGCCGGTGGAATGGGTCGCGATTTCCTCCGGCGCGCGGATCTCCCTGGAGTCGGGCACCGAAAACCTCGACTGGACGGCCGCCGTCCTGCGCCGGATCATCCGCTTCACCACCGCCGGCGGCGTCGTCAACGTCATCGTCGATGGGCCCTGCGTCGGCGCGCAGTCGTATTGGAACGCCGAGGCGACCATGCTGATGCATTGCCGCGGCACCCTCATCATGACCCCGCGCGGCTACATGATCCTGACCGGTAAGCGGGCGCTCGAGGTGTCCGGCTCGGTGTCGGGGCCGACCAACGAGGCGATCGGTGGGCTCGACATCATGCTGGCCAATGGCGAGGCGCAATATGAAGCGGGCGACCTGCACGCGGCCTACGACCTGCTGCTGACGCATTACGACTACACTCATGTCATGCCCGGCGAGCGGCGCGCCCGCGCGGTGGCGAGCCGCGACGCGGCTGACCGCGACATCGGGGCCGAGCCCTATGCCGGCGCCGGCGGATTTACGCGCGTCACCGAGATTTTCGATGAGGCGTCCAACCCGGGCCGCAAAAAACCTTTCGCCATCCGCGAGGTGATCCGCGCCGCCGCGGACCGCGACGCGGCCCTGCTGGAGCGGTGGGCGGGCTGGGCGGACGCCGAGACCGCGGTGGTCATGCACGGCCAGCTCGGCGGCCAGCCGGTATGTTTCCTCGGCATCGAATCGCAGCCGGTCACGCGCCGCGGCAACCGGCCGGCCGACGGCCCGGCGGCCTGGACCAGCGGCACGCTGTTTCCGCAGTCCTCACGCAAGCTCGCCCGCGCCATCCGGGCGGTGAGTGGGGTCTGCCCAGTGGTGATCCTGGCCAATCTGTCCGGCTTTGACGGCTCACCGGAATCGATGCGGGAGCGGCAGCTCGAATTCGGCGCCGAGATCGGCAAGGCGGTCGTCGAGTTCGATGGTCCGATCCTGTTCTGCGTGATCTCCCGCTACCATGGCGGCGCCTATGTGGTGTTTTCGCGCCGCCTCTCGGACAGCCTGAGCGCCCTGGCGCTCGAGGGCAGCTTCGCCAGCGTGATCGGCGGCGGCGCGGCGGCGGCGGTGGTTTTTAGCCGCGTGGTGGCCGAACGGGTCGAGGCCCACGCCCGCGTCAAGGCGGCGCGCGCCGCGCTGGCGGATGCGGGGCAGCACGGCAACCGCGCCGCGCGGGAGAATTATGAGTCGGTGCGGGCCGACGTGGAGGCGCAGGTCCAGGCCGCCTTCGCCCGCGAATTTGATACGATCCACAGCGTCACCCGCGCCCTCGAGGTCGGCTCGCTGCACGGGGTGCTGTCCGCCAGCCGGCTGCGGGCGGTGCTCTGCGCCAGCCTGACCGGCGCGGACAAGTCCCTTTTGCCGCCGGCCATGGCCGAGGTCGAGACGGTGGGCCTATGAATACCGGAGCGAAGGAAGCCTGATGCACGATACGATACAAGACGTGGAGGTCCGGTCCGACGTGCCGCCGCGCCACGCCGAGGTCAACCCGATCACCACCCGCGAAAAATTCGATTCTGCGCGCGCGGCGTGCCGCGCCGACCCCGGCCGTTTTCATGGCGAAATGGCGCGGCGGAACCTGCATTGGTTCGTGCAGGAACTGGCGCAGAACGGCGCCTGGATCAGCTTCGATGCGCCATCCGGCGCGTGGTCGGGCTGGGATGCCGTGACGGCGGCGCCGGTGCGGCCGGACCTGCCGGCGGATTTCGAACCCTGGAGCCGGGCCTTTAATGACGACGAGGCGCCGTTCTTCCGCTGGTTCGACGGCGGCCTGACCAATGCCGGGTTCAATGAGGTTGACCGCCACGTGCTGGCGGGCCGCGGCGACGAGCCGGCGTTCATTTTCGAGGGCGACCGGTGGGACCAGTCCGTACAAGGCGGCCGGGGCGGACCGGTGGTCGAGCAGATCGTCAGCCGGCGGCGCCTGCTGCTGGAGGTCGCGCGCGCCGGCATCGCGCTGCAAAATCTGGGCCTGAAACGCGGCGACCGCATCGCGCTGAACATGCCGAACATTCCCGAGCAGCTGTATTATACCGAGGCCGCGAAGCGGCTGGGGGTGATTTATACGCCGGTGTTCGGCGGCTTCTCTGACAAGACGCTGTCCGACCGCATCCATGATTCCGGCGCGAAAATCGTCATCACCGCCGATGGCGGGTTTCGCAACGCGCAGATCATTCCGTTCAAGAAGGTCTATACCGACGCGGCGCTGGACAATTACGTGCCGGTGACGGCGGCGCTGGCGGTGCTGGAGGCGGAGCTGGCCCGGCTGCTGGCGCCGGGCGAAGCCGCCGTCATTCTGCGCCGCGCCGCCGAAACGGTGGCCGGGGAAATCACCGTCGAGCGCAGTGACATCATGCGCGGCGTCGGCGTTGCGCTGGCCGAGCTGGTCGATGCCGCGGCGCTGAGCGCAGAAGCCGCCGCCGGGGTGCGCACCGCCATTGCTCGCGCGCTGGTGGCGGCGCCGCCGCGCGTCGATGCGGTGGTGGTGGTGCGCCATACCGGCCAGGGCGACGTGCAATGGCGCCCCGAGCGCGACCGCTGGAGCCACGACCTGCTGGCGCAGGCGACCGCGCAACTCCTGGCCGGCGCGCGCGCGCAAAATCTGGACGTGGCGGATGAAGCCGCGCTGCTGGCGCTGGGCGATGCGGATTTCGTGCGCGCGATCTGGGCGAGCGCGCCGGCGGCGGCGCTGGATGCCGAGTTTCCCTGCTTCATCATCTACACCTCCGGCTCGACCGGCAAACCCAAGGGCGTCGTGCACGTCCATGGCGGCTGGCTTTCCGGGATCATCGAGACCCTCAGAATCGCGTTCGACGCGCGGCCGGGGGATGTGATGTACGTGGTCGCCGATCCGGGCTGGATCACCGGCCAGAGCTATATGATCGCCGGCGCGCTCGCCGGTGGCGTGACGACCGTTTTGACCGAGGGCGCGCCGCTGTTTCCCTCCGCCGGCCGCTTCGCCGCCACCATCGCGCGCTACGGCGTGCGGATTTTCAAGGCCGGCGTCACCTTTCTGAAGGCCGTGATGCAGGATGCCCAGAACGCCGAGGACGTGCGCGCCCACGATCTCTCCGGCCTGCGCGTGGCGACCTTCTGCGCCGAACCCACCTCGCCCTCGGTGCAGCAATTCGGCATGGAGCTGATCACCCCCTGGTACATCAACTCCTACTGGGCGACCGAGCATGGCGGCATCGTCTGGACCCATTTCTTCGGTAACCCGGATTTTGCGCTGCGCGCCGACGCCCATGCCTGGCCGCTGCCCTGGATCGAGGGCGAGGTGTGGGTCGCCGAGGCCGAGACGCCAGACGGCCGGGCCACCGCGCGCCCGGCGGCGCCGGGGGAAAAAGGCGAAATCGTCATCGCGGCACCCTACCCCTATCTCGCCCGCACCATCTGGGGCGACGCGGCCAACTTCCGCGTCGAGGGCGCCCGGATCGCCGCCGCCTGGAAGGGTGACGCGGCGCGCTACGCAAAAACCTATTGGAACCGGTGGGTGGGCCGCCTCGCCTACACCCAGGGCGATTTCGCCATCNNCGTCGGCGCCGCCCATCGCGAAACCGGCCTCACCCCGATTGCCTTTCTGCGCCCGGCCGAGGGCCGCCGCTTCGGCCCCGACGATCATCGCCGCCTCACCGAACTGGTGCGCCAGGAAAAGGGCGCCACCGCCGTGCCCTCGGCGTTCATCGAGGTCTCGCAGTTTCCCGAAACGCGCAGCGGCAAATATATGCGCCGCATGGTGCGCGCCATCGTCGAAGGCGCCCCGGTGGGCGACACCTCGACCCTGCGCAACCCGGAGGCGCTCACCGAAATCGCCGCCGCGGTCGAACGCTGGCGCGTCCGCTCGCGCCTCGGCGAGGACCAGAACCGCTTCGAATACTTTCGGTATTTCCGCATCCAGTACCATGGCGATGGGGACAGGCTGATCGCCGCCGTCACCTTCGCCAATCCCCCGGTGAACGCGCTCAACGAGCGCGCTCTCGACGAGCTGAACACGGTCGTCGATCACCTGGCGCGGCGCGCCGATGTCGGCGCGGTCGTGTTCACCGGCGAGGGCGCCACCTTCGTCGCCGGCGCCGATATCAGGCAAATCCTGGAGGACGTGCACGGCATCGAGGACGCGCTGCCGCTGGCGAATAACGCGCATCTGGCCTTCCGCAAGATCGAGCGCATGACAAAACCCGTGATCGCGGCGGTGAATGGCGCAGCGCTCGGCGGCGGCTGCGAATTCGCGCTGGCCTGCCATTACCGGCTGGCCGAGCCCACCGCGAGCTTCGGCCAGCCGGAAATCCGCCTCAACCTGCTGCCGGGCTATGGCGGCACCCAGCGCCTGCCGCGCCTGCTGGCGGACCGGCACGGGGCACAGGGTTTTGAGGACGCGCTCACCCTCATCCTCGGCGGCCGTTCCTTAACCGCGGCGGAGGCAGCTACCGCCGGCCTCGTGGACGAGGTCACCGATTCCGCGACCGGCGTGCTCGGCGCGGCGGTGGAACGCGCCGTTGCGGCATCGCGCGGCGAGGGACCGGCGGCCCAGGCTTGGCGCGTGCGCCAAGCATCGGTTGGGCGCTGGAACGGTGCCGGCGCGCCGGACATCGCGGCGGTGCTCGAAGGCACGGAAGTCAAGCGCCTGCTGCGCCAGGCCGAACTTGCCGGCCGCTTGCCGGCCGCGGAACGCGCGCGCGACGCGGTGGTTTTCGGCTGGCGCGAAGGGCTGGAAGCCGGCCTCGCGCACGAGGCCAAACTCTTCGCCGAGGCCGCCGCCGACCCGGAAGGCGGCAAGCGCGGCATCCGCGACTTCCTCGACCGCAAAAGCCCGCCTCTGCCGACCCGCCGCTGGTTCGAGCCAACACCCGAGGAACGCGTGAGTTTGCTCGCCGAAGGCCGGCTGCTGCCGGTCGGCGCGGCGTTCTTCCCGGGCTTCACCCCGATCCCCACCCACCAGTTCGCCTTCGGCGTGACGCGCGACCCGGAAGCCGGCGGCCCCGCGCACGACGTGCCGGCAAAAGCCGAGCGCGAAATTATTGTGCCGGTGGATGAGCCAGGACCCAATGAAGCCCTGGTCTATGTCCTGGCCTCGGAAGTCAATTTCAACGACATCTGGGGCATCACCGGCGTCCCGGTCTCGCCCTTTGACAACCATGACCTGGACTATCAGGTCACCGGCTCGGGCGGCGTGGCGCTGATCGCGGCCCTCGGCTCGGAGTTGCGCGTAGAAGGCCGGCTCGCGGTCGGCGACCTGGTCAACATCTATGCCGGCCAGACCGACCTGCTCTCGCCGCTGGCGGGGCGCGACCCGATGTTCGCCGGCTTCGCGATCCAGGGTTATGAGACCGATACCGGCAGCCACCAGCAGTTCCTGCTNNTGTTCGTCGAAGGGGCGGCCACCGGCACCGGTCTGGACGCGCTCAAGTCCGCCGCCCGCTCCGGCCTGGACGTCGTCGGCCTGGTTTCCAGCGAGGAGCGCGCCAGTTTCATCAGAACCCAGGGTGCGACCGCCGTACTCAACCGCCGCGACCCGGCTTTCGCCGATCTGTTCACGGCGGTGCCAGACGATCCGCTTGCCGCCCGCGCCTGGGAGGCGGCCGGCGCGGCGCTGCTGGACTCCTGCCGCGCCCAGACCGGCGGCAGGCTGCCGCACTATGTCGTCTCCCACGCCGGCGAAACCGCCTTTCCCCGCTCCTTCCAGCTGCTGGCGCCAGGCGGCATTTTGACCTTTTTCGGCGCCTCCAGCGGTTACTGGTTCAGTTTCAGGGGCAAGGCCGGCGCCGAGGCGCCACGCGAAATGCTGCGCCGCGCCAAATTCCGGCCGGGCGAGTCGGTGCTAATCTACTACGGCGTCGCCGATCCAAGCGAGCTGATCGACGAGGTTGGGCTGGAAATGATCGAGGCGGCGCGCGCCGCGGGCGCGCGCATCGTCGTCGCCACCCTGGTCAACGGCCAGCGCGAATTCGTGCAGTCGCTCGGCTTTGGCGACAGCGTGCGCGGCGTCGTCAGCATCGAGGAGCTGCGCCGCCGCGACGGCGACGAGTTCGACTGGCCCGCCTGCCTGCCCCGCCTGCCCTCCGCCACCAATGAGCCCGCCGCCTTCAAGGAAAGCGTGCGCGCCTTCCAGGAGCGCACGACCAAACCTTTCGGCGCCGCCGTCGGCCGCGTCTTGCGCTCGGCCGACAACCCCCGCGGCGCCCCGGATGTGATTTTTGAGCGCGCGGGCCATGACGCGCTGGGGGTGTCCACGGCGCTCGTGAAACCGTTCACCGGCCGCGTTATTTACGCCGAGGACATGTCGGACCGCCGCTTCACCTTCTACGCGCCGCAGGTCTGGACCCGGCAGCGCCGCATCATCATGCCCACCGCGACCATCGCCGGCACCCATCTCTGCAACGCCTATGAGGTGGCGTGGATGAACGAGATGCTGGCGGCGGGTCTGCTGGACGTCACGGCGCCGACCGTCGTGCCGTGGGCGGAGCTGCCGCAGGCGCATCAGGCGATGTGGGAGAACCGTCACCAGGGTGCGACCTATGTCTGCAACCACGCGCTGCCGGCGCTGGGACTGCGGTCGCGCCGCGAGCTATTCGAGGCCTGGGCCGCCGCCCCGGCCGAATTCGGAGGAAATGAGCCATGAACGACAGTGTCGAACTGAACACCGCCGCCGCGCACGAGTCCGGCAAACCCGCCGCCGCCGGCCGGCTCGCCGGCAAGGTCGCGCTCGTCACCGGTGCGGCCGGCAATTTCGGCGGCCACATCGTCCAGCGCTTTTTGCACGAAGGCGCGCGGGTCGTTCTTACCGGCCGCAGCCTGGACAAGCTGAATTCAGCCCGCGCGCGGCTGATCGAGGCCGCCGGCGCGCCGGACAACGCCGCCATCGCCCTGCGCATGGACGGCGCCGACCCCACCGATGTGCGCGCCGCCATCGCCGACACGCTCGACCGGTTCGGCCGGCTCGACATCGTGGTCAACAATGCCGGCTCGTCCGGGCCGAAAAAGCGCCTTGGCGACGTACCGATCACCCGCCGGGAGCTGGGGGCCGAGAGCGAGACCATCGGCGATGCGGCCCGCAACATCCTGGCGGTGGCGTGGAACGTGGCGCGCGCCGCGGCGCCCTACCTCAAGCCCGGCGCCTCGATCATCAACGTCTCGACGATTTTTTCGCGCACCGCCTATTTTGGCCGCACCGGCTATGTCGTGCCGAAGGCGGCGATGAACGCCCTGTCGCGCCGCCTGGCCGCCGAATTTGGCGCGCACGGCGTGCGCGTGAACACCATCTATCCCGGCCCGATCGAAAGCGAGCGCATCCGCACGGTGTTCTCCGCGATGGACCACCTTCGCGAGCAGGCCGAGGGCGCGACGGCCGACGAGTTTTTCAGGCGCATGACGCTGGCCCGCGCGTTTGGCGACAAGCCGCCCGAGCATACCTTCCCCACCGTCACCGACGTGGTGGACGCGGTGCTGTTCCTCGCCAGCGACGAATCCGGCGCGCTCAACGGCCAGGACCTTGAGGTCACGCACGGCATGGAAACCCCGGCGGATGCCGGCGCCATGATCCTCGACCGGCCCAGCCTGCGCACCGTCGATGGCACCGGAACCTACGTCCTCGTCATCGCCGGCGACGACCTGCAGGACGCGCTGGCCGTGGCGCGCATCCAGGCCGCGTGCGGCGCCAAGGTGATTTTTGGCGCCACCACCAGCGCGCACCTGAATGCCTCGCTGCAGAGCCTGCATAGTGGCGAGGACAAGGCGCAGATCGTGCCCGTCCTGGCCGACCGCACCAGCCCGGAAACCCTGGCCGCCGTGCTGCGCGACCATGGCGGCGACGGCCGGCTCAGCGCCGCCATCGTTTTCCCCGCCATGCGCCGCGGCGAACTCACCGGCCCGCTGCGGGAGGCGCTCGATTCCGACGTGGATGCCTTCATCGACCGCGAGCTCGTCGGCGCCGTCACCGTCGCGCGCGAACTGACGCGCTATTGGAAGACCTGCGAAGGCCTCGACCGCACGCCGCGCGCCATCTTCCTCACCCATGGCGATGACGGCCACGGCAACGCCTACGCCGAACTGCTGCGCGCGGCTGTCGGGCAGCTGGCGCGGATCTGGCGCGATGAGAGCGCGCATGACGCCTCCATCGGCCATCGCGCGCACGCCGAATGGGTCCACCAGGTCGTCCGCTACACCAATACCGAGCAGGAGGGCCTCGCCTTCGCCGGCGGCGAAGCCGCCCGCCTGATTTTTAAGGACCGCCGGGCGCTGCCCATCGACCTGGTCCTGCCGCCCTCGCTGAGCGAAGCCACCGGCGCGCGCCGCAGCGCGGCCAGCTGGTCCGAAAATCTGCTCGGCCTGCACAAGGGCAAGGTCGCCTTGATCACCGGCGGCTCGTCGGGCATCGGCGGCCAGATCGGGCGGCTGCTGGCGATCGCCGGCGCGCGCGTGATGCTGGTCGCCCGCGGCACCGAGCAGCTGCTAGAGATGCGCGACAAAATCGTCGAGGAACTCGAAAACAGCGGCTATTCCGGCGGCAGGCGGCGGGTGCAGATCCTCGCGGGGGTGGACGTGGCCGACCTCGCCTCGGTCGAGCACGCCGCGACGGTGACGCTGAAAACTTTTGGCCATGTCGATTACCTGATCAACTGCGCGGGCATCGCAGGTGCCGAGGAAATGGTCGTGGACATGCCGCTCGCGGCCTGGCGGCGCACGCTGGCGGCCAACCTGATCTCCAACTACGCGCTGATCCAGCGCCTCGCGCATCACATGAAGCAGCGCGGCGCCGGCTACGTCATCAACGTTTCGTCCTATTTCGGCGGCGAGCGCTACGTTTCCATTCCCTACCCGAACCGGTCCGACTACGCGACCTCGAAAGCCGGCCAGCGCGCGATGGCGGAAAATCTCGCCCGCTTCCTTGGGCCGGAGATCCAGATCAACGCGCTCGCCCCCGGACCGGTGGAGGGCGAGCGCCTGCGCGGCGCCGGCGGCCGCGCCGGACTCTATGAGCGCCGCGCCCGCCTGATCATGGAGCGCCGGCGCCTGGGCGCGGTCCACACCTTGCTCGTGCATGCGGCGCGCGAGGGCGCGTCGGTCGGCGCACTGCTGGCGCGGCTGGCCGATAACCGCATCGCCAGTCTCGCCGAGGACCCCGCCGCGCCGGCTTCCGCGCGCGCGGCGATGCGGCGCCTGGCGGCGGAGGGCAAGGAGGGGGCGAGCTGCGGCGAATTTTTGCTGACACCCGTCATCGCCGAAAAACTGGTCTCCCGCCTGGCGCGCGCCGGGCTGTTCAAGGCCGAGCCGGATAAAGGCGCGCGCTTCGGCGCTGCCTGGGCCAAGGGGATTGCAGCACCGCCCGAGCCCTTCATGCCCCCCAGCGCCGTCGCGCGCGAGGCCGAGCGCATCCGCGACAGCGTGATCTCCCTGCTGCATCTGCGGCGGATGCCGACCGAGCTGGAAGTGGCGCAGGCCACGGTCTTCTACCTCGCCGACCGCGCCGTCTCCGGCGAAAGTTTCCAGCCCTCCGGCGGCCTCTCGGTCGAACGCTCCAGCACCGAGCGCGAACTTTTCGGCGGCACGCGGCAGGAGCGCATCGAGGCGCTGGAAGGCCGCACCATCTGGCTGGTGGGCGAGCATCTGACCTCGCATCTCGCCCAGGCCGCCAGCGCCTTCGTGGACGTCGGCAAGGTCGCCAAAATCGTGCTGATCACGCGCACCGAGGCGGGTGCCGCCGCGGTGCGCGCGGCGGCGGCGGCGGCGGTTGCCGCCGCCATATATACCATCGTCGGCGGCGATGATGTGGAGGGCGCGCTGGAGCGCGCCGTGGAGGAGGCCGGGGCCAGCCCGGCCGCCGTCATCTGCACGCCGTTCGATCCGCTGCCGGACGCGATTTTCGACCCGGCCTCCGAACAGCAGCCGCTCGATACCGCCGGCTTTGGCAGGCTCGTCGAAGCGCAGCTGACGCATCATTTCCGCGTCGCCGCGCGGGTGGCGCTGTTCGACGAAGTGCAGCTGGTCCTGGTGGCGCCGGACGTACCCGCCGGCGGCACCGCGGAGGCGTTCGCGCTCGCGAACTTCGTCAAAACAACGCTGCACTCCTTCACCGGCACGCTCGCCGTGGAGTGCGAGCGCATCGTCAACAACGCGGTGGTCAACCAGATCAACCTGACCCGCCGAGTCCGCAGCGAGGAGCCGGCCAGCCAGGCCGAAACCGAGGAAGAACTGGCCAGGTTCGGCCGCGCGGTGCTGCTCGCCGGCGCGCCGATCCCGCATCTCGAGGACAGCCGGTACCGCTCCCGCATTTACCGCGGCATGGCCATCACCGTGTAGGGCTGGCGCCGGCCCTCGGGCTGAGTGCGTCAGGGCCGGTCATCGAATGCGCCTGCTCGGTTGGGCGTGCGGCAAAGCGAAGCAGGGGAGGCGCCAAGCACTGTGTGGAACCTTTTGACCCCAGGCCGCGCCGATCTTTCATGCAGCGGGACCGATTTCGTGGTTGGCGAGCTTTTCCAGCACGCGCACGACGCCAGAATGATCCCAGCCGCCGCCGCCGGCCGCCTGCGCCGCGTTGAAAAGCTCCTGGCAGGCGGCGGTGTTAGGGAGGCTGACGCCGAGCGCGCGGGCGCCGATGATCTGGTTGGCGACCTTGGTGGTCTGCCCGTCGCCGTTGCCGCCGACCAGGGTGATGTTCTTGCCCATCAGTTCAAACAGCCCCCGGGCGCGCTCAAAGGCGTGTAGGGGACCGCCGGCCATGATGGTGAGGCTGGCGGCCCTGGCGCAGACCTCGCCACCGGAAACCGGCGCGTCCAGATAATCGCACCCGAGCGCGTTGATGCGCGCGGCAAATGTTTTGGTGGGGAGCGGGGCGATGGAACTCATATCCACCACCAGCTTGCCAGGCGCGAGCCCCGCGGCGATGCCGTTTTCGCCGAACAGCACGGCCTCCACATCCGGCGTGTCGGGCAGCATGGTGAAGATGATGTCGACTGTTGATTTTCACTGAGATCTGACCCGGGATTTTCATCGAGATCTGACCCGGGTTGAGGATATGTCCCGCCTCGCGTGGGACGGTCAAGCTGCTGGTGATTTTTCCTTTCGGGTTTTCGGTTTGGTTTTGCTGTCCTTGAAGCGGAAGCTGGCATTGCCGGTCTCGATGATGTGGCAATGATGGGTAAGACGGTCGAGCCGTGCTGTGGTCATTTTGGCGTCGCCGAATACGCCGGACCACGCGCGGAAGCTGAGATTGGTGGTGATGACGACGCTGGTGCGCTCGTAGAGTTTGGAGAGCAGGTGGAAGGCGGATGCGGTTTTCGGCATATTCGCGCGAGCGGTTTTCGAGGATGACGTTATCGATGCCCGCGAGGTGGAGCAGATGCGATAACATGAGACCGGCAGGGCCGGCGCCGATGATCCCGATGCAGGTGCGTGAGGTTTGCATGTGATTTCCTGACTTTTGAATTTGTCGGAGAAGTTTATTGATTCTGAAGGCTGTACGGTGCGGCGCGGCGGTTCCGGGAAGTGGCGTGGTCGTGACAGAGTGGAACCCTTGAATCCCAATAGATCCAGCAAATATTATTTTTGTACTTGTTCCCTCAGCAGCGCCTTCACCAGCTTACCCGCTCCATTGCGCGGCAGTGACTCCATTACACTTACATATTTTGGAATCTTATAGCGTGCCAGACGAGTTTCCAAATGCGCCAGCAGCGCGCCAGGCGTCGCTTGCACATCCGGCTGCGCCGTCACGCAGAGATGGCCAACCTCGCCCCACCGTTCATCCGGCACGCCGATTACGGCGCAATCCGCCAGGCCTGGAAAATCAGCCAACGCCGCCTCAATCTCCGCCGGATACACGTTCTCGCCGCCGGAAATGAACATGTCCTTCTTGCGGTCCATGACAAACAGATAGCCATTGTCATCCACGCTGCCGATATCGCCGGAGCGGAACCAGCCCTCCGCGGTGAAGGCCGCCTTGGTCTCCTCCGGCCGGCGCCAATAACCGGCAGAGACGTTTTCGCCTCGCACCAAAATCTCGCCCTGCACGCCCGCCCCTAAATCATCGCCCACCTCGTTGACAATGCGCACCTCAACGCCCGGCGGAATTAGCCCAACCGCGCCCGCATTCCCGCCGATTTCCGAAAGGTCTTGCGGCATGCAGCTCACCGTACCAGCCGCCTCCGTCATGCCGTAACCATTTGCCAGCGGGATGCCGTCTTTCGCCCAGGCGCGGATCGCCTCCGCCGGCAGCGGCGCGCCGCCGGAAAACAGGCCGGTCAGGCCGCGCAGCGCGTGCGGGTTGAACGAGGGGTCGCCGCGCATCATGGCGGCCATTTGGGGAACGCAAAAATAATGCGTGACGCTGAGTCTTTTATCCCCCAGCCGCGCCAGCGTGCGCGACGATAGAATCGCGAGCGATGGACG